>CAZPAN010000113.1:0-5334 GCA_964584585.1 uncultured Coriobacteriaceae bacterium
TCTCTTCGTCGGCCTGAACGTCAGATCCACCACCATGCCGGCCAACGTGATGCTTCGGTCCGCAGGGACAAGCGACATGCCGCCCCCCTCGAACCCCTCATCGTCGGAGGCGCCCAAGTCGGAGGCGAAGACGCTCAGCTTGAACTCGGAGATCTCGTCGAGGGAACTCTGGTATGGGCTGAGCGGATGGTCGGAGATGTACATTCCGAGCACCTGCTTCTCGAAGTCAAGCTTCATGCGCCTGTCCCACTCGATGCCATCGGACTCGGGGACCTCTTTCTCGAAGATGCCCTCGCCGTCATCGCCCAGCATGTCGAACATCGAGACCTGGCCCATCTCCCTATCCCTGTGGTGCTGGGCTGCCGCATCCATCAGGCCGTCGCGCTCTAGAAAGAGCATCCTCTGGCGACGGGTGTACCCGGTGGAGTCGAAGGCCCCTGACTTGATCAGGACCTCGATGGCCTTCTTATTGCAGATCTTGGAGGATATGCGGTCCACGAAATCGTGAATCGTCGAGAACGACCCGCCCGACTCGCGCTCGGCGATGATCGCATCGGCGGCGCTCAGACCCATCCCCTTGATTCCGGCCAGGCCGAAGCGGATGTCGTCTCCCACGGCAGTGAAGTCGCGCATCGAGGAGTTGACATCGGGGGGGAGCACCGAGACGCCCTGCTGCTTGAGGTCGTTGATGACCACCTTGATACGGTCGGAGTTCTTCCCCATGTAGCTCGTCAGCACGGCGGCCATGTACTCCCTGGAGTAGTGGGCCTTCAGCCACGCGGTCTGCATCGTGAGAATCGCGTAGGCGGCGGAGTGCGACTTGTTGAACGCGTAGGCGGCGAACTTCTCGACATCGTCCCAGATCTTCTGGGCGATGGCTCTGTCGTAGCCGTTGCGGACGGCACCGTTGAGCCAATGGTCCCTCATCGTCTCCTCTTGGCCGTCCGACCACCTGGTGACCGTCTTGGTCATGAGATCGATCTTCTTCTTCGCTACGGCCTTGCGGACCTTGTCGGACTCCCCCGCCGAGAAGCCGGACATCTTGACGGAGATCTGCATGACCTGCTCCTGGTAGACGATCGTGCCGTAGGTCTCCTCCAAGATGTCCTTGAGCCTGTCGTCGTAGTACCTGATCTGGGTGTGGCCCAGCTTGCGCTCGACGAAGTCGTCGACCATGCCGGCCTCAAGCGGACCGGGACGGTAAAGCGCGATCGCGGCGATGACATCGGAGTAGCGGTCGGGTCTCATGCGCTGCAGCAGGCTGGTGAGACCGGCGGACTCCACCTGGAAGACGCCCGTGGTATCCCCTCGGGCGAAAAGGTCGTATATCGCCGGGTCGGAGAAGTCGATGGAGTCGAGGTCGATACGCACGCCATGATTGCGCTCGATGTTCTCGAGAGCCTTGGAGATGACGGTCAGGGTGCGCAGTCCCAGAAAGTCCATCTTGAGCAGTCCCAGATCGGCGATGTTGACGCCGTCGTACTGGGAGATGATCGTGCCCTCCTTGGTGTCCAGCTTGGCGGGCACGTGCTCCTTGATCGGATCGCGGCAGATGACGACGGCGCATGCATGGACGCCCTCGCCCCGGATCATCCCCTCCAGCCTTCGGGCGGCGTCGATGATCTGCCTGGACTCGGGGTCGGTCTTGTACAGCTCGACGAAATCGGGGTTGTAGTCGGGATTCTCCGATCCACTCCCCGACTCGCCCATCGTGTCCGCGATCGTGGCGAACGGACTCGTGAAGAGCTTGTTAATGGAGAGTGCCTTGCCGAGCGTGTAGCCCAGCACACGGGCGGCGTCCTGGATCGCCTGCTTGGCCTTCATCTTGCCGAAGGTGATGACGTTGGCGATGCGGTCCTCGCCGTAGACCTCCTTGACGTGCTGGACCACCTCGTGACGCCGTTCGTCGTCGAAATCGGTGTCGATATCGGGCATCTCCGACCTCTCCGGGGAGAGGAACCTCTCAAAGAGAAGGCCGTTCTCGAGCGGGTCGAAGGAGGTGATGTCGAGGGCATAGCTGATTATCGAGCCGGCGGCAGATCCTCGTCCCGGCCCCACGCCGATCCCGTTCTCCTTCGCCCAATGGATGAACTCCTGGACGATCAGGAAGTATGCGGCGAAGCCCTTGTCGCAAATGATCTCGTACTCGTACTCGAACCTGTCGATCACTTCCTGGGAAAGTGGGTCCCCGTAGCGCTTCAGCAGGCCCTCCATCGTGTTCTTGCGCAGCATCGACTCGTTGGTCTCGCCCTCGGGAAGCGGCAGCTGCGGGAGTATCAGATCATGGCAGAGTCCGACATCGCACTTCTCGGCGATCTCGACCGTGTTGTCGCAAGCCTCGGGATACTCCGCGAAGATCTCCCGCATCTCCTCTGTCTTGAGGTAGAACTCGTCGCATTTGAAACGCATGCGGTCGGGATCGTCTAGCAGCTTGCCCATCCCTATGCATAGCATCATGTCCTGGGTCTGCGCGTCCTCGCGTCTCAGGTAGTGGATGTCGTTGGTAGCGACCGTCTTGAGACCGACCTCGGCGGCGAGCGCGACGAGCTGTCTGTTCAGCTCCTTCTGGGACATACCGCCGTCGGTCTCGATGCCCTGATCCTGCAATTCGATGTAGAAGTCGTCCTTGCCGAAGATCGAGGCGAATCTCTCCGCCCAGCTCCTCGCCTCGTCGAGCTGTCCCCTGTCGATGCACTGCGGGATCACGCCTGCGAGACAGGCGCTCGTGGCTATCAATCCCTCGTGATACTCCTCCAAGGACTCGATCGTGACCCTGGGCTTGTAGTAGAACCCGTCCACAGCGGCGTCGGTGACGACCTTCATCAGGTTGTCATAACCGGTCGCGTCCTTGGCGAGGAGCAGCATGTGGTAGAGCTCGGGCTTGCGATCACGGGAAAGCGACGAGTCGGGGGTGAGGTAGATCTCGCAGCCGATTATAGGCTTGATGCCCTTGGGTTCCGGAGGAAGCTCGCGTCCATCGGCCTTTGCCGCCTCGCACTCCTCCCGCCACTTCCTCTTCGCCTTGGAGGTGATGCCGTTGCAGGCCTTGACGAACTCGGGCACGCCGTACATGTAGCCATGGTCGGTGATCGCGATGGCCTCCATTCCGAGGCTATACGCGTACTCGGCCATCTCGTCGATCTTGACGGCCCCATCTAGAAGCGAGTACTCGGTGTGGTTGTGAAGGTGAACGAATGCCAATTGCGCTCTCCTGATTCAGGGATCATCGACTCCCGCATAACGCGTGATTTTGATTTACGGTGCACTCCGAGGAGATGCTGATGAGGCGGACTGCCGGCAATGGAGTCAGGCAGAATCGTCGGCGTCTTCGCTTATCGCATCAAGAGCGATCCTGTACCCTCCCGATCCGTACTTGAACTCCTTCGAGACCCTGGCGATAGTGGTGGCAGAAGCCCCGGTCTTCTCGTTGATGACCGAATAGGTCTCGCCATCGTCCAGAAGCTTGGCCACGAGGAACCTCTGGGAGAGATCCTGGATCTCGCGGATCGTGCAGAGATCGCACAGAAGCCTGAACACGTCCTCTGACTCGTCGATGCCAGCGAGCGCCTTGCAGAGAACCTTGACGTCGTCGGTGTAGATACGATCATCCATGCGGACTCCATAGATCTCGGATGCACGCAACCAGGGGACGGCACGAAGCTCGGCGCCCAGTCGATTCTAGCACCTGGAACAACGCGTCTAAGCGCCCAAGAGGCACAGACGTCAGGGAATCCAGCGAGGCCCCAGGAATTTCTCTCCGTCCAAATGGATCATATGGAAAGATCTCCCGCCTTGATAGTCGACTCGCTGCAAGCCCTCCCCCGCCCAAGGACCACCAGGCCGTACTCGAGCGAATCTACCAGCGCCTTCCAGGAGGCATCGATGATGTTCTCGTCGACGCCGATCGTAACCCAGCTCCTCTGGCCGCAGCGCGACTCTATAAGCACCCTGGTGACCGCATCGGTCCCGCTCGACCCGTCGAGCACCCTCACCTTGAAGTCGGTGAGGCTGATGTCGGAGACCTGCGGATAGAAGCGGGTTATCGCGTTTCGGAGTGCGACGTCGAGGGCGTTTACGGGGCCGTTCCCCTCGCCGGTGGCGACGAACCTCTCCTCTCCCACGTGGATCTTGATGATCGCCTCGGTGAGCGAGTGCCCGTCAACCAGCCGATCAGAGATCACGCGGTACGACTCGAACTCGAAGATCGAAGCGTCCAGGCCCGCCGCCTTGCGTACCATCAGCTCGAGAGAGGCGTCGGCCAGCTCGAAGGAATATCCCTGCGCCTCTAGCTTCTTGACCATCTCGAGGAGCTCCGCGGCATCCGGGGCATCCGACGGGTCGATGCCGAATTCGGCGCATTTAGAAAGTATCGAGGCCTTTCCCGAAAGCTCGCTCACGACGATGTGCGACCTGTTGCCCACATCCTCCGGCTTCACATGTTCGTACGCGCCGCCCATGCGGCGCAGGGCCGAGACGTGCAGTCCTCCCTTGTGCGCGAAAGCCGACGAACCCACGAAGGGCCTGTTGGCGGGAAGGGCCTTGTTGAAGACGTCTGCGACGAAGTTGGCGGTGGAGGTGAGCTGCCGGCAGTTGTCGGCCCCGATGCACTCCATCCCGAGCTTGAGTTCCAGGTTGGCCACGACCGCCAGGAGGTCCGCGTTGCCGACCCTCTCCCCGTACCCGTTGACCGTGCCCTGCACCTGGCAGGCGCCCGCGCGGACAGCCTCTATCGAATTGGCGATCGCGAGGCCGCAGTCGTCGTGCGCGTGAATTCCCACGCCGCAACCGGGGAAATCCCGTGAGAGAGCCAGCAGAACCTCCGAGACCGTCGAATGGACCTCATGGGGCATGGAGCCGCCGTTGGTGTCGCATAGGACGACCCTGGAGGCGCCGGCCGAAGCAGCCACGCGCAGCGCCTCCATCGAATAGCCAGGGTCGTCCCCATAGCCATCGAAGAAGTGCCCGGCGTCGAAGAAGACCTCGATCCCCTCGCCCCCGAGATACCCGATGGTCTCCGAGATCATCCGCAGGTTCTCCTCTAGCGGGACCTCCAGGGTCCTGACCACGTGGACCGCAGCGGACTTCCCGACGATCGTCGCGTGCCTCACCCCGGATTCCACCAGCGCGCGTATGGCCGGATCCTCCTCAGGCGCCATGCCCTTGCGGCAGGTCATGGAGAAGGCGACCACCTTGGAGTTCGCCAGCTCCAGCTCTCCAATGCGAGCGAAGACCTCCGCGTCCTTATCGTTCGATGCGGGGTAGCCGGCCTCGATGTAGGCCACCCCGAGGGCATCGAGCCGCGAGATCACGCGCAGCTTGTCATCGACGGTCAGC
>CAZPAN010000114.1:0-5320 GCA_964584585.1 uncultured Coriobacteriaceae bacterium
AGTCCGCGCGGCCGACGAGATCGGCGCCGACATCGTGCTCACCTGCGGGGGCAGCGGACTTTCGCCTAGAGACGTGACCCCCGAGGCGACGATGGATGTCTGCGACCGCAACGTCCCCGGCATCGCCGAGGCCATGAGAGCCTACTCCATGACCAAAACCGGCCGCGCGATGCTCTCCAGAGCGCTATGCATGCAGCGCGGAACGACTCTGGTGATCAACCTCCCCGGAAGCCTGAAAGCCGCCAGGGAGAACTGGGAGGGCATCTACGAGCAGCTCGACCACGCCGTCAGCATGATGGCCGGCGGCGGCCACTGAGAGCACTACGATCTCGAAGACCGCGCCCCGTCGCCTGCGAGGGGCGCGGCACATGTCGGATACGGACGAAAGCAATCAGCCATCGCTTCCCATAAAGCCGCTGCCTCAGACGTCCTCGCCGCCGTCGCAGGTATACATCAGCACTATCGTGTCGCCGTCTTGGACGTAGTAGCTGGAGGTGCCGTAGTTGGGAATCCAGCCGTTGACCTTGTACACCCACCCGGAGAGCTCGCCGCAGTCGAACTCGTAGAGGTTGTTGATCCCCTCGATGTAGTAGCTGTTGTAGGCCGGAGTCCACGCGGCCTCTAACTGGATTCCCGCCGCATCGCAGGCCCTGCTCAGGATGTCGTAGACCGTATCCCCATCGTTGAAAGCCACGGTGGAGGTCGCCAGGATCACGCCGTTGGAAGGCACGTAGATCTCCTTGCCAGCAGCCAGCTTCTCCATGTTGTCGAGCACGGTGTCGCAGCGGATCTCGATCGTGCAGGTGAGCGTTGTGTCGGAGACGGCGCTGTTCGAGTCCGAATCCTCGGTGGTTATCGTAGTCCCGGTGACGCTCTCCTGCTGAGCCCTGGCGGTCTCTTCCTCGCGTTGCGACACCACGGAACTGAGCTCGTCGGAGGAGAAGCACAGATCCATCGAGTCAGCCACCGCTTGCAGCTTTGAGATTATGTAGTCGTTGAGCGAGCTGACGGCAAGGTCCTCCGTCTCGTAGCTCTTCGTTCCATTCTCATCCGTGAGGATCGTGAGGGTCTGTCCCGCCGAAATTGCCACATCCCCCACAGTGACGGTCCCGGCGAACACGTCGACCGACTTGCTCCCGGAGTTCAGGTCTACCGAGTAGACGGCCGAGTCGGTCTGGGCGTCGTCGCCATCGAAAGTCACCGTGTAGGTCGAGGCCACGTTCACGAACGTCTCGCCCCTCACCAGCTCGGAAGAGCTCACAGTGCCGTCGTCGTCCGCCTCGCCTATCACCAGCTCGGTGTTGGAGTTGACGCCAAGACCGCCTCCTTCTCCGAAGTTCACGGAGATCGAGGAGCCGGTCAAAGTCTCGATATCGTCTCCAGCCTGAAGCTCGGTGTCGTCGTCGAGCGTGTAGGAGACGCCGGAACGCTGAATGTTCACATATCCGATCTTGTCGGCGGTGATCATGGAGGTCGATCCCGAAGCGCCCGTCGAACTCCCAAACCAGCCCTGGAGATTGCCGACGATCATCACCCCCGCGATGACGATCACGACGATCAGGGCAACCATCACCATGTTGAGGATGCTTCTCCTCTTGGCGGTCTCGGCAACCATATCATCCCTCCTCGATCGGCGCATATCCGATGCCGCTCTGTCGCTGCACCGAACCCCTCAGACTTGAGAACCTCGCCTCGCCGATGATCTGCAGCGCCATCGGCGTGAGCGCGAACACGGCGTATGCCACGTAGAAGAAGAAGCTGACCCAGGTGATCCGGTTCATCACGATCATAGGGTTGTAATCGATCGTCGTCTGGTCCAACAGCACACCCATAAGCACCAGCGTCAGGCAAAGGAACATGAAGATCACCAGCGAACGGTCCCTATTGTCGAAGCGGTAGATCGAGAAAGCCGTTCTCCCCTTGAGGGTGTAACCCCGGCTGCGCATCGACTCGGAGGTCTGTATCATGCTCTCCAGCGTCCAAGTAACCATTATCGAGAGGCGCCTGATGCAATTGGAGAAGCGCCGAGCGAACCCTCCCTGCCCGCTGCCACGTCCGATGCACTTCTGGCCGACGTTCACGATCCTGGCATGCGTGCGGATCCTCGGTCCCATCCTCAGCAATATCGAGACGAAGAGCGAGAGTTTGGGCGAGATGCGGCCGAGCATGTAGACCACCTTGTCGGAGGAGACAACCTTGTGCATACACGATACCCACATCAGCACCGAGGCGATGATGACCCCGACGACGAAGCCGAAGACCACCGACTCCAGCGTCATGTGATTGCCGACGAAGTTCTCGCCGAGATCGGTGATCCCGAAGTGGTTGAAAGCGGAGAAGAACCATGTCCAGACCCCGATGAACAGGATCAGCCCCAGATCGTAGAGAAGCGCTCCCTTGCCTCCGAGCTTCACCGAGTAGGCGAAAGAGCAGACGTAGGAGATCGCCAGGAAAACAGGATGGGTGAAGCATATCGTCATCGCGATCACCGCGATGAAGAAGATGAAGTTGATCGCAGGGTGATACGAATCGAACTTCAAGGGCTAGTCCTCCAATAACCCGTACTTGGCCTTGACTCTCTCGATCTTGTCGAGCAGGGGCTTGCTGACCAGAAGGATCGTCACGACCGTCGAGATCGCATGCGCGATGTTGACCGGCAAACCGGAGGAGTAGATCGCGATGGCAGACTCCCAGCTAACGACAGAGGCCATCAGGAAGAGCGCGCAGGTGTCGAGCAAAAAGCCGATGAGAACCAGCGTGACGACTCCACCGAAAACGGCCATCGGTACCCTGTCGACCTTGAGGATGCCCTTGCGCACCAGCAGCCCCGAGATGAACCCGGCGATGCCGTAGGCGAACATCTGCCAAGGCGTCCACGGACCCTGTCCGAATATGAAATTGGAGACGAAGACGGCAAGCGCTCCCGTAAGAAAGCCCGCCTCGGCGCCGAGCGCGGCCCCGGTGATCATTATGAGACCGAAAATCGGCGTGATGAACGGCGCCCAGATGAAGGCGGCGCGGCCGGCCACCGCGATCGCGGTCAGCACGGCGATGATGACGAGTTCCCGAGCCTGCGGCTTGCGGTTCTCGAACACCATGAAAAACGGGATCATCGTGAAGATGATTATCAGGACGCTGGTGATGTAGTAGTTCCTGTCGCCCAGCATCCATCCGCCGAGGATCGTCGCGGGTATCGCGATGATGACGATGAAGAAAGAGACGATCGTTCGCTTAGTGAACCGCCTGGAGCTGGCCTGCCGATGCTCCTCGCGGGCCTTGCTGAGGGCTTCCTCGCCGGAGAAGGCGGCGGCATCGGCGGTGCCGGCGGCATCGGCCTCAGCCTGCCCGGCCCCGGCACTCGCGGTCTGCTCGGCCTTCGCGGTCGCGGCCGCCGCAGCCGCTTCGGCAGCGCTCGCGGCCTCAGCCTCCACGATGGCGTTCGAGAGCTTCACGTGCTCCTCGTCGACTGCGGCCTCGACCTCCGCCACATGCCTCTCCTTCTCTTCGGCGGACTCTCCCACCGAAAGACCGAGAGCACCCAGCGCCCCGAGGCCGGAACCGTTGGAATCTGGTCGGGCGCCGCCCTTGCTCACCTTCCTTTGTTTATCCTGCACAGCTCCATCACGTCCTCGTTCGTAATACCATTGGAGAAGAGATGCCTACTCATACGGTTGGCCGCCGTGGTATAGAAGCTATTGGAGGAGAAGAAGGCGGACGGGGTGTTCGTAGTCACCACTCCCCCATTGAAGAACATCGAGACGCTGTCGGCGTAGCGCGCGCAGAACTCGATGTCGTGAGAGACCATAATCACGGTCACGCCTCGCTCCTTGAGCTTGAGCATCATGTTGGCCAGCTTGATCTTGAAGAAGTTGTCGATCCCCTTGGTGGGTTCGTCGAGCAGAAGGATCTTGGGGTCGCACAGCAGCACCTTGGCGAGCGCCGCCCTCTGCTGCTCCCCTCCCGAGAGATCATAGGGATGCGAGTCGAGATAGCAGTCGATTTCGCATAGCCTCGCGATCCCCTCTGCGGTTTGAAGCTTGCTCTCCTTGGTGCCCTCGACATCGGAGAGCATCTCCAGCAGCTCATCGCGCACGGTCTTCTTCACGAAGAGACTCTGCGGGTCCTGAGGAAGCATCGAGAGCGTTCCCCTGAAGAGTTCGGCGGACTTGTACTTGAAAACGTCCTTTCCGTTTACCAGCACCTTGCCTCGGTAGGGCCTGCAGATTCCGCAGATTGTCTTGATGGTGGTGGACTTGCCGGTACCGTTCCCGCCGACGATCGCGGCCAACGTCCCCCTTTGGACCTGGAGGCTCATTCCCTTGATGATGTCGGGGAGGTCCTTGCCATAGCGAAACCACACCTCGCGCAGCTCGATGGCCGCATCGACGACCTCGGGAAGCTCTTCTTTCTCGGAGAGCTCGGTCACCTTGATCTCCTGCCCCTCGAACTCGTCGGAGAGCCAGTTGCGACCTTCGCGTACCGTAAGCGGGCAGGGCAGCGCGCTTCCTACCCCGTAGTAGATCTGCATCGGGGAGGGAAGCGCCACGAACATGTCGTCGTTAGTATCGCGCAAGCGGTCGCCGATTTTGCGCGGGGTGTCATCGGCGATGATGCGACCGCCATCCATAACGATGACCCTGTCGGCAACCGGGAAAACCTCCTCGAGCCTGTGCTCGGAGACGATGATCGTCGTGCCCAGCTCCAGGTTGATCTTGCGCACCGTGTTGAGGAAGTCCGAGGCGGCGATCGGGTCGAGCTGGCTGGTGGGCTCGTCGAGTATCAGGACCGAGGGCTGCATCGCCATGATCGAGGCGAGGTTGAGGAGCTGCTTCTGGCCTCCGGAGAGATCAGAGACGTCCTTGTCGAACCACGACTGGATGCCGAAGTAGCTCGCCATCTCCGCCACGCGAAGACGCATGACCTTCTGCTCGCAGCCCAGGCTCTCCAGGCCGAAAGCCAGCTCGTGCCATACCTTGTCGGTGACGATCTGGCTGTCGGGGTTCTGCATCACGAACCCGATGCTCGCGCTCTGAGCGCGAACGTCCACCTCGTCAAGCAGCTTGCCGTTGAACCTGACGGTGCCGGTGCGTTCGCCATGCGGGGCGAGCACCGTCTTGAGATGGCGCATCAGCGTGGATTTGCCGCTGCCGCTCTTGCCGCAGAGCGTCACGTACTCCCCACGCTCGATCGAGAGCGTCACGCCATCGAGCGCCGGAGCGTCGGCGGCGGGGTAGGAAAAGCTCAGATTCTCGATATCGACATGCGCCATGTGGCACCCTCACAAACATGAATGACCGAGGCGATGGCAAGCAGGATCGCA
>CAZPAN010000115.1:0-5304 GCA_964584585.1 uncultured Coriobacteriaceae bacterium
CGGCCGGAGTCCCGGCCGAGCGCGTCCTGAAGTCCTACGAGGGCAGACCCAACCTCATCGATCAGATCACCAATGGAGAGGTGGACCTGGTCATCAACACGCCGGTCCCCTCCAGCCAGGCCGCCCATGACGACAGCTACATCCGCAAGACGGCGATAAAGGCGCACGTGCCCTACCTCACCACGATGGCGGCAGGACTCGTCTCCGCCCTCGGCATCCGCGATGCCCGCGAGCACGATGGAGAGGATCCGATGTCGCTCCAGGAGATCCACTCGCACATCGAGTACTAGGTAAGGACGAGACCACATCTGCTTCCATATCTGCTTCTGCACGTGAGCGGTCGACTGCGCTGCACGTGGCTGCACGTGGGCGGTCGACTGCGTTGCGCGCGGCTCCGCCCAACGCTCGCCGGCGATATATGCCGCGCTCACATTCGCCCGGCAGGATGTGGAGATTGTGTTATACCCTCTGCAAGTTGGAATGACGACGGGAGGGGATCCTGGGCCAGGCACCCCTCCCTTTGCACCGGAACCGTAAAGGCCCCAGCAACCACCGAGACCAGAGACGCGGCTGGGGCGAACCAATGGGGCAAGGAGGAATATTTGATGGAATCGTCCCAACTGATTCCGCTGATCCTGGGGCTTGCAGCGGGAGTGATCGCCGCCGTTTACGCAGTCGCCCTGATCAGCAGGATCAAAAGACTTCCTGCGGGAAATGAGAAGATGCAGGGCATCGCCTCCGCGATCCAGGAAGGCGCGATGGCCTACCTGAGCCGCCAGTACAGGACGGTCGCGATAGTGGCAATCATCATCGCGATCATTCTCCTCATCCCCGGCTTTCTGGGAGTCTCCGGATTCGGCATATGGACCGCAGTAGGGTTCCTGGTCGGAGGAATAGCCTCTGCGGCAGCCGGTTTCATCGGTATGCGCATCTCGGTCACCGCCAACGTCCGCACCGCTGAGGCTGCCCGGGACGGACTCGGGAAAGCCCTGAGGGTCGCCTTCCAGTCCGGAACCGTCACGGGCATGTTCGTCATCGGTCTCGGAATCCTCTCCGTCTCCATCATCTCGCTGCTCGTCTTCTTCGGGGTCGCCGATGACTCCGCCCTTGTCGGACTCGGCTTCGGAGGTTCGTTGATCTCGGTCTTCGCACGTCTCGGCGGTGGAATCTTCACAAAGGCCGCCGACGTGGGCGCCGACCTCGTCGGAAAGGTCGAGGCCGGAATCCCCGAGGACGACCCCCGCAACCCCGCCGTCATCGCCGACAACGTAGGCGACAACGTCGGAGACTGCGCCGGCATGGCCGCCGACCTCTTCGAGACCTACGTCGTGACCACCGTCGCCGCGATGCTCATCGGCTCGCTCGCCTTCGGCACGGGCGATCTCTCCGCCGCTCTCGGGTTCCCCGTTGCCATCGGTGCCGCCTCCATCGTCGCCTCGGTAATCGGAACGATGTTCGTCAGAATGTCCCAGAATGGCACGATCATGGGAGCTCTCTACAAGGGACTGTGGATCGCCACCATCATCGCGATCATCGCCTTCCTCCCAATCAGCTTCTGCCTGCTCGACGGGATCGTGATCTCCAACACCTCGCTCGCGCCCATCGGTATCTCCCCGATCGCCGTCTGGATATGCGCGATCATCGGCGTCGTGCTGACCGCCGCGATGGTCTACATCACCGACCATTACACATCCTCTGAAAAGAAGCCCGTCGACTTGATCGCCAAGGCCTCCGAGACCGGGCACGCCACCAACATCATCCAGGGTCTCGCCATGGGCATGGAGTCCACCGGTCTGACGATCCTGGTAATCGTCATCGCCACCATCGTCAGCTACTTCCTCGGCGGCATCTTCGGAATTGCCGTAGCGGCATTAGCGATGGTCTCGATGACCGGCATCGTCGTGGCGATCGACTCCTTCGGTCCGGTCACAGACAACGCCGGCGGAATCGCCGAGATGGCCGGTCTGCCCGAGAGCGTCCGAGAGAACACCGACGCCCTCGACGCCGTCGGCAACACCACCAAGGCGGTCACCAAAGGCTACGCCATCGCCTCGGCAGCCCTAGCCGCCGTCGTGCTCTTCTCCGACTTCACCCATTCGGTAACCGAGGAGACCAGCCTGACGATGAGCTTCGATCTGTCCAGTCCGTTCGTGCTGATCGGCCTGTTCATCGGAGGCCTCCTCCCATACATGTTCGCCTCTCGCGCGATGACCAGCGTAGGAAGAGCCGCTGGCGGGGTCGTGGAAGAAGTTCGCCGTCAGTTCAAGGAGATCCCCGGGATCATGGAGGGCGAGGGCAAGCCCGATTACGCCAAGTGCGTCGACCTGGTCACCCGAGCCGCCCTCAGGGAGATGGTTCTCCCGACGATGATCCCGGTCCTCACCCCGATCATCATCATCGTGATCGGATTTGTACTCAGCGCCGCCGGCTACACCGAGGCCTTCGCGTTCACCACCACGGTACTCGGAGGAGCGCTCGTAGGCACCATCGTCACCGGCCTATTCGTCGCCATCTCGATGACCAACGGCGGAGGCGCGTGGGACAACGCCAAGAAGCTGATCGAAGAGGGCAACTACGGCGGGAAGAACTCCCCCGCTCACCAGGCCGCAGTCACCGGAGACACCGTCGGCGACCCCTACAAGGACACCGCCGGCCCCGCGCTGAACTCCATGATCAAGGTATTCAACATCATGGCACTTCTACTCGTCCCGCTGCTGGCCATCCTTGCCTAGCAAGGCACTGACCTAGCAGGACCCGCTGAACTAGAAGCGTATGTATGCGAAAGGCGTCTGGGAAAGATCCCGGGCGCCTTTCTCGATTCAAGAGTTGGTCAAGATGAAGGATCGTGGATCGCGCTCGGAGGCGGGCGGAATGAATCGCTAGACGACCATCGCCCCAAGTCCGTAGACGACGGCTGTGATGAACCAGATCCCGATCCAAAGAATGAGGCAGATGGCGATCTCCGAAAACAGGCTGCGCGTAGCCAGCTTGGGAAGCCTACGGCGAAGACGTCGCTTGTCCAAAAGGAGATAGGCCACCGGCGCGGTCCCGAAGACCCACATCCCCAGAGGGACGATCACTCGGAGCCATCCGGGCATCGATTCGATTGACTCGGTGCCAGAAGCGTCCGAAGACTGGAGGATTCCGGCAAAGCCCAAGATTGCGACCACCGCTACGAACGCCCACAGGAAGATCACGAAGAAGTTGAGCACTCGGCCCACTCCCTCGGGAAAGGGGTAATAGCTCTTTCTGGGAGCTGACCGTGATGGTGCCGCGCTCTCGGGTTCGAGTTGAGGCCGAGTCCGTATCGGATCCGGCGAAGGGGGGTTCTCGAGCACGACAGCCTCGAAAGCGGCCCCTAGCGCAAGCGCGTCGGTATATCTGTCGGCGGGATCGAGAGAGGTCGCCTTCACTAGCACAGGACGCAGAGACTGCGGAATGGCTGGATCGTCGAAGCCGCTCTCGCGCAGCTCAGATACAGGATCTCTGCCCGTGAGGCAAAACGACAGGATCATCCCGAGGGCGAACACGTCACTCTTGACGTCTGTCTGCCCGAACCCGTACTGCTCTGGCGGGGCATAGCTCCTGGTGCCGAACATAACGGTGTCGTGGCGCGCCTCGCTGCGATAGGCCCTCGCGGTCCCGAAGTCGATGAGCTTGGGAGCGGACAGATCGATGGAATCAGGATCCGATTTCGGAAAGATGATGTTGGACGGCTTGAGGTCCCGGTGGATTATCGGATAGGCGAAGGCCGAGTGCAGCTCAGACGCAGCCTCGCAGATTCCCGGAAACACCTGGACGGCAAGCTCAAGCGATGGGCCGCGCGCAACGATCAGCTCTTTGAGAGTCGGTCCGTCCACATATTCCATCACCACGGAGAGAACGTCGCCGATCCTGTCGAACTCGTAGATCGTGGGAATGCGGCGAAAACGCCGACCGGCGCTGCATGAGAGAAAGAGATCCTCGTAGATCCTCCCGAGACCGGAATCCCAATCGATAAGCTTGTGGACATACGGGCCGGTCTCGGTGCCGTCGGGGCCGACGCGATAGACGAGCCGAGTGGTCTCGTGCTCAGAGCGCTTCAGGACGCGATCGACTCTGTAGCGCCCGTTGCGCTCGATCGAATCGAGGAAGTCCCCCAGCGCGTGGTGCAGATCGTCGTCGTGACGACTGAGCGGCTCTCCTGGCATGATCTAACGCGAATCCCTGAGACCCGACGGGTCTCAGCAGATGGTCTCCTCCCCGAATCTAAACAGCTCCTCGTTCGTGCGATGCAGCGAAGCTCCCCTGTCGAGGCAGAATATGATTATCGCATCGCGACGCACCTTGCAGTAAAGCTCGCTGGCTCCCGACAGCCGAAGCGCCCGATTGGCCTCCCTCAGCTTCATACCCATCGCGAAGACCAGCTGCAGCACCTTGTTGCGAGACGGGTTCCTCTGCCCCATGAAGATCTGGTACCCGAACGTCTCGTTGATACCGGCGGCGCGCACGATCTCGGAGCGCACGAGTCCCTTCTCGTTCAGGATCCTAGATAGATACTCTCCGAGAGTGATGGTCTCGATGAGGTTCTCGGATACGAACCTGTCAGGGTCGTCGCTGGCCAACAGGCGCTCCAGCAATTCCTCGGTCAGGGATTCGTCCATCGAAGGTCCTTTCGGATCGCGTCGGAATACGGACTGTCGACAAATTTAGGGAAGCCGGTCTCAGCTTCGCAGGCGGCGCCGGCGCACAGGATCCCGTTGCCGCATAACCCGATGCTGCGAGCGTGCGTTTCCGCAACCACTTCGATGCGAGGTGCCCTCATGGTGGCCGCGCATTATATCCATGTTGTCCAGGACTCCGGAATCTGTGCTTCCAGTCTCCACGAACCCCCCATCGGACGACTCCGCCGATTGCGGGTCCGTCGGAGATGACCTCGGATCCGCCGTGTCCTCGACCCCCTCCACCGTCAAGCCGGAAGACTCCTCTCCAGCAAGCCATTCAAGCTCGGCCACTAGCGCAGGAGCCGTCTCAGACGTCTCTTCCATCGGATGGTATCCGGAGAGGTCCTCGGTCTGGACTCGACCGCTGATCACGATCTGGCAGATCTCGAAGATCTCCCCGCTCCAAATGGCTCCGGTCGTCGAAGAGGTATCGACACCGCCGATCTCGCCATCATCGGCCATCCCCACCGACTGCATCGTGTAAAGCTCCCCGGAAGCCTCTCTGGAATACACCGCCACCTGCTCGTTCTCGAGATTCGTCAGGACCGTGACCGCAGGATATCCGCCGTTGGTGGTCGGAGCGAGTCCGCTCCATGCGAGC
>CAZPAN010000116.1:0-5293 GCA_964584585.1 uncultured Coriobacteriaceae bacterium
GCACTACGATGTGATCTCGGCGTTCATCAAGTCGATGCGCGGCAGCGACCCGGACGCCGCCGTCTACTGGCTCGCCAGGATGGTCGACGCCGGCGAGGACCCGAAGTTCATCGCCCGCCGGATCTTCATTCTCGCGAGCGAAGACGTGGGCAACGCCGATCCCAACGCGATCTGCGTCGCCGCCGCAGCGTTCAAGGCGGCCGAGTCGATCGGCTATCCCGAGTGCCAGATCAACCTGGCCCAAGCCGCCGTCTACATGGCTCTCGCCCCCAAGTCGAACTCGGCGGTCAACGCGATCTACGCCGCGCTGAACGAGGTGCGCAACGGACCGGCCCGGTCTGTACCCAACCATCTACGCGACCGCCATCGTCCGGGTTCCGAGAGATACGGCTCCTATGCCTATCCGCATGACGATCCGGCCGGTTGGGTGGAGCAGCAGTACCTCCCCGATGGGCTGGAGCGCGGCGCCTTCTACCAGCCGGGGGAGAGGGGCTGGGAGTCGTACCGCACGGAGGCGACGAAGCGCGATAGGAACGGCAGCTTGCTGTAGGATGTAATCTTGAGCGGCGAGCGCGAGGGTGTCGTCAGGATCGCCGGCGGCTTTCAGGGGCGTCGGCGGATGCGATGTGCGCGAGCGTCACCGAGCACGGTTCGCGAATGTGGCGGCATGCGCAGCCTGTGCGAATGGAGTCCGGGCCGCCCGAGCGCCCTGAGACGATCCGGCAGATCTTTACGCGCAGCTGCCTGTTTGCGCGGGAGACGATGGGTTCCCTTGCCCGTCGGATGGAATGAAAACCCCGATCGAAAGGTTCGCATATGAAGAAGCAATCACCGTCTATGGATGCCTGGCTCGCCGAGGCAAAGGCCGACCCCTCGGCTTCCAGGGTCGGGATGTACCTCACCCACAACGGGACCGTGAGGGAGATCCCCAAGGCCGTCGTCCGCGAGGGCGCCGATCCCGGCGAGCAGGTGGTGGGGATGGAGTTCTCCTACGATGCCGAGAAGGTCGACGCGGCTGTCGAGAAGACCCTCGAGATGCCCGGCATCGAGTACGTAAGGGCCTGGCTCAACGAGGGAGAGCTGGAGGTCGGCGACGACATCATGTACGTGCTCGTCGGCGGGGACATCCGCCCGCACGTGATCGACGCTCTCCAGGCGCTGGTCGCCGAGATCAAGACCACCTGCGTCGTCGAGGTGGAGAAGAAAGCCTAGGGAAACACTGATTAATTGCTTTCGTTCGGATCCGGCCTGTGCCGCGCCTCGGGTGCATCGTGAGTCCGGGGCGTCAGGGGGCGAGGGGCCGCCGGTAGGGCTTTTCGCAAAGGGGTGGCAAGGATGTGGGGTATCGCAAACGCCGTGCTGATATGGATAGCGATCGTGGCGGTGGCGTTTCTGATATGGGTGCTCATCGAGCTAGCGCTGACCATCAGGAAGGCCCGCAGCTCCGTGTCCGATCTCCAGGAACGCCTCGAGCCCACGCTCTCGCATCTGGAGCAGATCACCAGCTCGCTCGAACCCGTTGTGACAAAGATCGACCCGCTCGTCGAAAGGGCTCAGCTCACGGTCGACGCCCTCAACCTCGAACTCATGCAGGTCGACAAGATCCTCAACGACGCCTCCGACATGACCGGAACCGCCAACAGTGCGGTAAATAGGATCTCCAATGTCGCCGGAGCTCCCAGGAAGATAGTCGTCGGCGCTGCGGACAGGCTTCGCGCCACCTTCGGCAAGAAGGTCGACGCACACCGTGTGGAGTCGGCGATCGAGGATAGACCCGGCCGCAACCTCGATGCCTCCACCGAAGACTCCGGATCCGGCTCGTCTGGGGAAGCAGATCCCGCCTCCGTCCGGGCCGCTAGGGAGTGGGCCGCCAACCTCGCTTCCCAGCCCGGTGCTGCGGATGCCGCATCGGGGGAGGCCCGCGAGGCGGACGCGGAGGAGGCCCGGAGCGGATCCGACGCTGCGAAGGCGTATCCGGCCAGCTCCGAAGACGATTACTTCACCTCCCTAGGGAAGCGCTGATTGATTGCTTTCGTCCGGATTCGGCGAGGGGGAGCACGCGACGATGTGGGTCGACCGGCATGCGCCGTCTGCCGGGCATCGAGGATGGGGTGTAGATGAGATCGAAGAGGGAAGAGACCCTCGAAGGACAGTCGGCTCCCACCTCCGTCGACTCTGGGGAGAGGGCGCTTCTAGACCGCCGCTTCAAGATGGTCTGGACGTTCATAGGCATCTGCCTGCTGGTGGTCGCGATCGGCTTCATCCTCGGATCCGTCTCGACCGCCATCTGGGCCATCTTGGTGGCCGCGCTGATAGTCTTCATCCTCAAGAGTCCCGTCAAGAGCCTCCAGCGCAAAGGCATCCCGAGGTGGATCTCCACCGCGATCCTGCTTCTCATCCTGCTCGCCGCGATAGTCGCCGTCTTCGTCAGCCTGCTCCCGCCGATCATCGAGCAGGGAGCGCAGCTGGTTCAGTCGTTCCCGGGGTACGTCTCCCAGATCCAGGAATGGTGGAAGGGCGTGCTCCGCGACAATCCGGCCTTGGGCGAGAACCCGATGATCAGCTCCTGGGACGATCAGATCATTGAGATAATCGGCTCGGTCAGCACCTCCCTCGAGACGAATCTCGTCTCGGGTCTCTTCGCCGCCGGGGCCTCGATAGCCAACATTCTGTTCGTGGGCTTCACCGCGTTCCTCGTGGCGTTTTGGATCCTTGTCGACTACGACAAGATGGCCTACGAGGTCCACGCCATAGCCGGTCCCACCGGGGAGTGGTACCTGATCCTCTTCTCCACGATCTTCTCCAGGGTCCTCGGAGGGTACATCAAGGGGACTCTGATAGGCGCCGTGATAACCGGCGTGATCTCGGGAATCGCCTACTGGATCACGGGCCTGCCGTTCTCGGGGGTCCTGGGGATGCTCACCGGTCTCCTCTCGATAATCCCCTACCTCGGACCGGTGATCTCGACCGTGGTGATAGCGATCCTCGCGGCGTTCTCCGGCCCCGTGGCGTTGATCGCCTCCATCGCGGTGAGCATCCTGACGCCTTGGATCGTAAGCAGCTTCATCTCGCCGAAGATCATGTCGGCCACCGTCAACCTCCATCCCGGCCTCACGATGCTCGCCATCATCGGCGGCAGCGCGCTCGGTGGGATGGTGGGTATGGTGGTGGCGATACCTACGGTGGGGGTCTGCAAGTCGCTCTTCGTCTACTTCTTCGAGGCAGTCACCGGCAGGCAGCTGGTCTCCTGCGACGGCGCGCTCTTCGACGGTAGCCCGTCGGAGGCGATCGATCCCGTCGCCGACGCCACCGACTGCTATCTGGACGAGAAGACGCTCCTTCGGCTGGTGGACAGCAACGAGTCGGCGGTGCGCAAGCTGGACGACATTCCCAAGAGGAGCGTCTTCACGCTCTTCCACGACCTGGCGCATCCGGTCAGAGAGCCTTCGGGGGAGGATACCCAGGACGCAGATGAGGAGGCCGAGCCGCCTCTTCCCACCAGCGACTATGCTGAAGGCCTTGTTCGCCAAGATGCCGATGAGCCGGCCGAGCCGCCCCTCCCCACCTGACGGTGCCACGAGATGGTGTCAGGTGGCGATCATGCCGTAAAATAACGGCTTGCGCGCTCATCAGCCCGCGCCGATGAGCGTGAGCGCGCAGGGGTGAGGCACAAGTTGGATGCGGGCGGAATGAATCGATCATCGTTTTTTGGGCGAGACGACCCGTATGGACCACACGGAGCGAGGGTTTGAAGTGAAGAGTTCAGAGATCAGAGAGAAGTACCTGGGTTTCTTCGAGGGAAAGGGCTGCAAGCGCATGCCGTCGTCCTCCCTGATCCCGGATGATCCGTCCATGCTGCTCACCTCTGCCGGCATGGTCCAGTTCAAGCCCTACTATCTGCAGCAGAAGCATCTCGACGACATGTACATCGGTACCACCACGTGCCAGAAGTGCCTGCGCACCTCTGACATCGACAACATCGGGGTCACCGGCAGGCACCTCTCGTTCTTCGAGATGCTCGGCAACTTCGCGTTCGGGAAGTACTTCAAGGAGGAGATGTGCACCTGGGCGCTCGAGTTCTCCGTCGACGTGCTTGGGTTTCCCATGGACAGGCTCTACTTCTCGGTCTTCGAGGAGGACGACGAGACCGTCGAGATCTGGAAGAGCCTGGGCGTGCCCGAGGAGAGGATCGTCCGCCTCGGCGCCGACGACAACTTCTGGGAGGCCGGTCCCACCGGCCCCTGCGGACCCTGTTCCGAGCTCTATTACGACCAGGGACCCGACGTCGGCTGCGGTAAGCTCGACTGCGCGCCCGGATGCGACTGCGACAGGTTCATCGAGTACTGGAACTGCGTCTTCACCCAGTACGACAGGCAAGAGGACGGATCGCTGGCGATCCTGCCCAAGAAGAACATCGATACCGGCATGGGGCTCGAACGCGTCGCGGCGCTCACCCAGGGCAAGCTGACCAACTACGAGTCGGACATCCTGTGGTCGCTGATCGAGCTCGGCCAGACGCTGTCCGGCAAGACCTACGGGGACAACGACCGCGACGACATGGCGATGCGCATCGTCGCCGACCACAGTCGCGCCGTCACCTTCATGATCGCTGACGGGATCCTGCCCTCCAACGAGGGCCGCGGGTACGTCCTGCGCCGTCTGCTGCGCCGAGCCGTCCGTTTCGGGCATCTGCTGGGCATCGAGGATGCCTTCCTCGTCAGGTTCGTCGATGAGGTCGCCGACCTCATGGGAGACGCCTACTCCGAGGTCATCGAGAACCTCGACCTCATAAGGCGCGGTGTCGCGGCCGAGGAGGAGAGGTTCCGCCAGACGCTGGTTCATGGCCAGTCCTATCTGGACGATGCGATCGAGTCCATGGAAGGCGACGTGCTCTCCGGCGACATCGCGTTCGCACTGCATGACACCTACGGGTTCCCGATCGAGATGACCGAGGAGATCTGCATCGAGAACGGGATCTCCGTCGATCACGATAGGTTTGCCGCGCTGATGGATGAGCAGCGCGAGCGCGCCCGCAGCCATGTGAAAGACGATGTTTGGTCGACGTACGGCGGGATCTACTCCGATATAGCCAACGAGATCGAACCCACCGGGTTCGTCGGGTACGAGAACGACGAGTGCGCCGCGAGGGTGCTCGCGATCGTCAGCGGAGGCGAGAGGGTCCAGGAGGTGGAGGCCCCGGCGCACGGCATTGAGCTCTTCCTCGACACGACCCCGTTCTACGGGGAGATGGGGGGTCAGGTGGGCGACGCCGGCACCATCTCGGCGGGAGACG
>CAZPAN010000117.1:0-5270 GCA_964584585.1 uncultured Coriobacteriaceae bacterium
GTCATCGAGAACGCCTCGGAAGCCGCTTTCGGCGATGCCAGCATGTTCCGGATCCTCAACATGGATGCCCTCGACCTCGGATGGGGAGATCTGGAGGAGGCCTGCGTCGAGATGGGAGCGCCGCTTCCGGCTAAGCTGGTGGCGAACCTCCCCTACTCGGTTGCCGCTACCGTGGTGCTGAAGATCCTCCAGGAAATGCCGGCCATCGAGACGCTTTGCGTGATGGTGCAGTCCGAGGTCGCCGACCGCATGAGGGCACGCCCCGGCAGCAAGGATTACGGGGCCTACAGCGTCAAGCTCGGGCTTTTCGCCCACGCCTCTGGCAGCTTCGACGTGGGGAGGGGCAGCTTCCTCCCACCTCCCAGGGTCGGCTCCACCGTGATACGCCTCGACAGGAGACCGGTCTCTGACGATCCCGATCTGCTCGAGGCGGCGACCATGATGTCAGATGCCGCGTTCTTCCAGAGGAGGAAGACGATCCGCAACTCGATGTCGGCTTTCATGTCGTCGAGGGGCATCGACGGCTCTTGCGTTGACGGCATTCTCGCAGATGCGGGGATCGACTCGTCAAGGAGGGGAGAGACCCTCTCGCAAGATGAGTTCTTCCGACTGGGCAGGGCGTGCCTGTATAATCCTCATTCGGGCAAATGGAGGTAGTTGCATGGAAATAGCGCAACAGGCTGCGCTGGTCGGGAACATCCACTCGATCGTCAAATCCTACGAAGGTCGCAAGCTCAGGGTCAGGGCCAACATGGGCCGATCCAAGATCGTGGATTGCGAGGGGGTGGTCACCGAGGCGCACCCGTCGCTTTTCATCGTCGAGGTCCATGGCAAGAGGGGAAGAGTCACCAGGCAGTCCTATCAATATGTGGACGTCCTCACAGGGATGGTTGAGCTTACCGACTTGGAGTCGGGCGACAAGCTTTTCGTTTCCCCATTCGACAGCTAGGGAATCGATCGACGTCCCCTAGGGAAGCGACGGATTTGGCGTCGAGTACATGACGGTGCGGGTCGGTCCTGGAGAATCGGCCCGGTCTCGTCGATCAAGAGCCGAGCAGCAGCCATGCGATCTTGCAGATCGCGAGAATGCGCCGAGCGGGCTCGGACGGCATCATGCCGCGAACCTGGTCAGGTCCGGGAGGAAGCAGCCATAAGCGGCCCCTGGTGAGCGTCCGGGTCTGCTCGGCGCATTTGCCTTCGTCGTGAGGGAGATGCATGTCCAGCCAGTCCCTATACCGCAAGTACAGGCCCCAGACTTTCTCGGACGTTGTGGGGCAGGAGCATATCGAGCAGACCATCCGCAACGCGCTCGCTGCCAACCGCATCTCGCATGCATACATGTTCTGCGGACCGCGTGGTACGGGCAAGACCACCACGGCCAGGCTGCTCGCGAAAGCCCTCCTGTGCGTCGAGGCCCCCACGGCCGACCCGTGCGGCGTCTGCGAGTCCTGCTGCGCGATCGCCGAGGGCACGCATCCCGACGTCTACGAGCTCGATGCCGCATCCCGCACCGGAGTCGACAATGTCCGCGAGGAGATCATCTCGCGCGTGGGGTTCTCCCCGACGAGGGGTCGCTACAAGGTCTACATCATCGACGAGGTTCACATGCTCTCGACGGCGGCGTTCAACGCGCTGCTGAAGACGCTTGAGGAGCCTCCGGCGCACGTGGTCTTCATCATGTGCACCACCGACCCGCACAAGGTGCCGGCGACGATAGTCTCCAGGTGTCAGAGATTCGACTTCCGCAGCCTCTCGTCCTCCGAGATCGAGGTCTGTCTCGCGCAGATATGCGAGGGAGAGGGCTTTGGGTGCGATCCGGAGGCTTTAGAGCTGATAGCCCGCCGGGCTCATGGCGGCATGCGCGACGCGATCACCGCGTTGGAGCAGGTGGCCGTGTTCGGCAACGGATCGGTGACGCTTCCAGCTGCTGAGAACATGTTCGGTGACATGGGGTCGCCCGAGCTTGCCGAGGTCTTCGGGCTGATAGCCGCCCGCGACGTGGCCGGGTGCTTCAGGTGGGTGCAGTCGATCTCGGCCGCCGGCATCGACGTAGCCCAGGTGGCTAGGAACATGACCTCATACGCCCGCGACTTGTTCGTCTCCTCGCTGGGTGATGGCCTTGCGGAGGTTCACGTGTCTGCCGGGGATCCCATCGAGCTGCGCGGCATCGCCGAGTCGCTCGGGGGATCTGACAGGATCGCCGGCCTGATGATAGCGCTCGGCGAGTTGTCCTCGCAGCTTCGCACGGCGGCCGATGCCAGACTCTCGCTCGAGATGTGTCTAGCCAGGATGGCCCACTCCCGAGCAGATCTGACCCTAGAGGGGCTTTCGGAGAGAATCAGCGCCCTGGAATCGGGGATGGCGGCCGGCATTGCCACAGCGCCGGTGATTGCTGAAACTTCGTCGACGGCATCGGCGCCGGCCGCGTCGGCTCAGGGCGTGCCTTCGTCTCAGGTGGTCGCTTCAGCGTCCGCAACCCGGGGAGGTGCCGCGAGGCCGGCGACCCAAGCCGATATGGCGACCCGGTCTCGGGACGCCGTGATCGATATGGAGGCCGTGCTTTCCGATCCGGTTGCGCTCAGAAGGGTATGGGACGGGATCGTCGCGGAGCTGGGCACCTTGCAGGGGGCGGCCTCCAGCTTGCTCGGAGGGTCGCGCCCACATGGCGATGCGGCCAGGGGCAGGATAGCGGTGGAGCTTCCGAAGGATGCGCAGTTCGCACGGAGCATGCTGGAGTCGGGCGATGTCCATGCCGATCTGATGGAGTGCGTGCAAAAAGCGTTCGGGAGGAAGGTCCCGGTCGTGTTCTCGCTCGGCGCTCCCGATCTGGCTTCTGAGGCCCCGAAGCCCGAGCGCGATGTCACCTCGGCATCCCAGCCGGTCCCAGTGCAGCCGGCCCCTGCGTCCGAGACTTCCTTCGAGGCGCCGATGCACGAGGAGGTCCCGCTAGAGGCGTATGGGCACGAGGCTCCTGCGGAGGCGTCGAGGCCCGTATCCGCATCACGGTATGAGTCCGGCTCCGACTCGATGGAGACGGGACCCGGACCTCGGCCCGCCTCAGCCTCGGCGGTCAAGCCCGAATCTCAGTCCGTCCCAGATGCGACGGCGGCATCCGAGTCCCAGCCTGTCTCGGCTACGATGAAGTCGGAGTCTGGATCCCAGTCTCTCCCGACAGAGACGCCTTCCGAATCCCGGTCCGCTACGATCAAGGTGGCGGGGGCCGAGCCGGATGACGAGCTGGCTGCGCTGTTCGCCGAGGTCTTCGGGGACGGAGTGGTTTTCAGGGATCCAGACGAGGACGCGCAGCATTAGCATCTGAAGAGCGAGCCGGCTCTCTTGCGGGATGCCGGTCTTCGTGGATCGCTAGGATCTGAAAGGACCCATCATGGCAATGGACATGAACAGGATGATGAAGCAGGCCCGCAAGATGCAGGCCGAGATGGCTAAGGCCCAGGAAGAGCTGATGAGTGCTGAGTACACCGCCACCGCAGGCGGTGGGATGGTCGAGGCCACCGTGGGGGGCGACATGCGTGTGAAGTCCCTCGTCATCGACCCGCAGGCTGCAGACCCCGATGACATCGAGATGCTATCGGACATGATCATCGCCGCGATCGTCGAGGCCCAGACGCAGGCCGAGACAGCCTCCTCCCGAAGGATGGAGTCGATCACCGGCGGCGTGAACATCCCCGGCCTGATGTAGCCGGCCCAGCTCGGCCACGTCTAGCATGCAGCAGTCGATCGCCATACAGCGTTTGCTCGACGAGCTCGAGAAGCTTCCGGGCATCGGGCCGAAGTCGGCGCAGAGGATAGCGTTTTGGGTCCTCGGCCGCTCGGCCGAGGATGCCCGGGCGCTGGCCGGCGCGATCATCAAGGTCAAGGAGACCGTCCATTTCTGCCCCCGATGCTTCAACTACGCGGAAGGGGAGATGTGCGCGGTGTGCTCCGACGTCTCCCGCGACGTCTCGAAGATCTGCGTGGTCTGCGAGCCTCGCGACATCGGCGCGATAGAGCGCACGCACGAGTACTCCGGCCTCTATCATGTCCTCGGCGGGGCGATCTCGCCGATGGACGGGATCGCGCCCGATGACCTCAACGTGACCGAGCTGATGAGCCGCCTAGGGTCAGACGAGGTGGCGGAGGTGATAATGGCCACAAACCCCAACGTGGAGGGGGAGACCACGGCGATCTACCTCGCCAGGCTGATAAAGCCCCTCGGCATCAAGGTGACCAGGCTCGCCAGCGGGCTTCCCGTCGGCGGAGATCTGGAGTATGCCGACGAGATCACGCTGGGCCGAGCGATCGAGGCCAGGCAAGAGATCTGAATCCGGGCCGCGTTCGCGCGCTCTCCTGCGTCGAGGAGGACGAGGCCGAGCGGATCTGTCCTCGGACAGGATCACCTCGGAATGGGATCCGGCGACTCTCCGCCGGCGCCCCTTCTCCCGTATCCCGCCGCCCCTCCGTCATCTGGCAGGTCGTCACGATCTGACCCATGGCGTCTGGCATCTTCGAGATAGGAGGGACCATGTCGATAGAAGCAGCGTTCGTCCTCCCGCATCCTCCTCTGGCAATCCCAGAGATAGGCCGCGGACAGGAGCGTGCGATTTCAGATACGATCTCCGGCTACCGCCGAGCCGCTCGGAGCATCGCCGATCTTCGTCCCGACACGATCATCGTCGCCTCGCCGCACTCCGTCATGTATTCGGATTACATCCATATCTCCGGAGGAGATGACGCGGCTGGGGACATGTCGGGCTTCGGACAGCCCCAGGTGCGCCTCTCCAAGAGCTACGATACCCAGCTCGTCTCGCGCATCTGCGACCTCGCTTCCGAGCGCGGCGTCAGCGCCGGCACGCTCGGGGAGTGCGATCCCTCGCTCGACCACGGGACGATGGTGCCGCTCATGTTCGTGGAGGAGGAGTACTCCGACTACATGTTGGTGAGATGCGGCCTTTCGGGACTCCCCCTGATCGAGCACTATCGGCTGGGGCAGTGCATCGCAGAGGCGGTCGAATCCCTCGGAAGGCGCGCTGTCATGATCGCCAGCGGGGATCTCTCCCACAGGCTTCTCGAGGATGGCCCGTACGGATTCGACCCCGACGCGCCGGTCTACGAGGAGCGGGTGGTGCGTGACATCGCCGCCGGCGACTTCGGCGACCTGCTCGAGTTCGATGAGGCGCTGTGCAGCAATGCGGCGGAGTGCGGGCATAGATCGTTCGTCATCATGGCCGGCGTGCTCGACGGAAGGTCGGCGTCGGTCGAGCTGATGTCGC
>CAZPAN010000118.1:0-5232 GCA_964584585.1 uncultured Coriobacteriaceae bacterium
TCGAAAGCTCGCCGTCCATCACCTTGTCGTATAGCTCCCGCACTTCCTCGGGGCTTGTTGGAACCGAGGCGGTCTTGTCGATGATAGCCATGTAAAGGGTGGCGAGCTCTTTGAACCTCTTTCTCACCCTTGTCTCGGAATCGAGCGCGTTCAGGGCATCCTTGATCTGCCTGCGGGTGCTTCTGACCCCTTCGATCGAGTTGGACGAGACGACCTCGTTCAGCACGAGTCCACGCAGCATGGAGCTGCCGGCGATATCCGGCATTTCCTCGATTTTCGCCGAAATGCGCCTTTCTGCACGAAGGACCTCCTCGTTGAGCACGCTCAGCTCTCTGGGAACGGCGATGAAAAGCTCTCCCTCTTCAGCTTGATAGCCGAGCCGGAAGGTGGATTCCGCCTCTATCCTCCTTTTTGCTTCCTGTCGATTCTTGGAATCCCTGAAGGAAGATGTATCCATGTGGTAAAGCTTTGCCAGTTCCTTGTACTCCATGCGCCCAGTCTGCCTTTTGATCGAAAGAGGATCTGCGTTTCTGTAGAACCGATCCCAACATTACAAAAGAAAGCCGCTAAATAGACCGTTGTCTATACTAATCGAACATTTATATAGATAACACAAGGACTATTACGCATCGGAGCTGAGATGATCGGCGCATTTCCTACAGGAAGAAGAACTTGCGGCAGTAGGCGAATCGACCGAGATAGGTCTGCGCACTCCGATAGAAGTTCTGGTAGAAGTGATGGTAGGCGGCCAGGTCTTCCACCGTTAGAGCATCCTTCCCATAGCATGCACGCACGTACACGTCGGTCAGCTGCAAAAAGGACGCCCGCCCTTCGTTGTCCTCGAAGATGCCAAGCTCTCCTTCTGTGTCGCAGGCGAACTCGAAGAGTGTGGAGTTGGGGCGGCGCTTCACCTTCATGCGGCGCAGATCCTTGGTGAACAGCTCGTAGAGCCGGCTTACATAGTTGCGTGGGGTGTCGGCCAGAGCGCTCTCGTAGAATTTCTTTCGTCGGTGCCGTTTGAAGTAGATGGGCGCTGCGATCAGCGCCGCCAGGATAAGCAGCAGCACGAGCCAGCCAAGTCCCTTGGTCTCGAAGGTGATGTAGTTAAACAGGCTCACCAAGCCATCGACCGCCGCGCCGAGTGCGTAGCCTATGGCATCGATGATGCTTTGCGCGAAGCTGGTCTCGTTGCTTCGATCGGAGTCGCTGGCATCCATTTCGGTGTCGTTGGGGTTTTCGTAGGCAAGCTGGGTCTCCTCGTTGAAGAGCGTCGAGGTCATGTCGGGATTGGTTATCGCAAGCTCGGCATTGGTGCCCCGGCGGGGAAGCTCCTCGTAGGCCATATAGCGCGTGATGAGCTTGATCTCCATGGCATCGGGCGAGGTCGGTGCGATGACTCCGAACCAGATCGCGGCCGAAGCCCCCGCCACCAACAGCGCCGCCGCTGCCGAGGTAAGCGCCACCGACCTAAAGGATGTGGTGCGTGTCTGCGAACCCCTCAGCCCTGCACGGTAGTCCTTGTAAACCACCAGCGATATGGCGGCTACCACGAAGATGATAAGAGGCACGACCCGGTTGTCTTCGTAGAGAAACTCAAGCACGACGCAGGAGAACGCGCCCACAACGCCCAAGATGATGGCACCGGGTTTCGTGCGCGAAAGCAGGAAGGTGGCGAGCGTGCACGCCACCGGCACTGCTGTGATGATGAAAAGATTGCCCGGCTCGTCAGAGAGCACCGCCGACCCCATAGTGGCGACCGCCACTATGAAGGCCACGAGCAGCACGACGCCCAAGGCGATGCCGCCGCGCAGCGCCGTTCGCTTATCGCGGGCTATCGCAAACATAAACGCCGTCAGCACCAACACCACGCCCAGCGCTACGAAGAAGGCTCGCTGGTAATCGTCATCTGGCGCATTGAAGCCCTGGTAGTAGGTGATGCTCAGGGACATCGCCATGAGACAGGCGAGAACGCCTTCCCACAGCACCATCTTGAGGTAGTCGCGCGTGCTCACAGCCTCACCTCCTCCTTCTCCAATGTGTCTGCCGAGGAGATCATGGTGTAGGAGATGTTGGCCTCCTCCAGGCGCTTGAGCGGGCGGGCGAGGCTACGTCGCTGCTCGGCGTTGAGGGAAGGGGGAACCACGGCGACCAGCACGGGGTTTCGCCGTCGGCTCCTCACGCTGATTAAGGCGTTTACCAGCTCGTCGTCGATGGTCGAGGTGCATATCGCCAGATTGCTTTCCGAATACGGTGAACGCGATTGACGCCCCAGCGTCTTCAGCGCTATCCCCGTGAAGTCCTCAGAGGAAATGCGCGGCATGTCCATCACCAGGCCAATGCGGTCGAAGGAGGGGTTGCGCGCATCTACCTTCCGCTCCACACCCATGCGGTTTACATACATAAGCGAGAAGTCCATGTTGTTGCGCAGGGCATAGGAACCCATGGACAAACCGCTTTCCACGACGGCGTCGAAGACGCTCATCATGTCCTCGGCGTTGTATTCGGGGCTGTGGAAATCGAGGATCACGCCGATGCCCGGCCGGCCGTGCACCTCGTAGATCTTGGTGTAGTACACATCGCCGCGCGCCGAAAGCTTCCAGTGGATGGTCTTCATGGGGTCGCCGATGACATATTCGCGCACGCCCATGTAGTCGGATCCGTCGTCGGAAAGCGGGGCGAAGGCGTTCGGGTTCTCGGTGAGTATCTCGTGATTGAACTTCAAGTCTGAGATATCGAACACGCGCGGCGCCACCTGGATTTTTTGCTCCCTGTCGTTTTTAAGCTCGAAGCTGAACAAGCCGATGAGATCGTGGACGATGACCTTGCGCAGACCCGCCGAGTAGGTGCCGATGTGGTCGAAGCGGACGCCGAAGCTGAAGCGATAGGTCTCGAAGGGGGCGAGGGAGACGCTCTCGCTCGCCAGCATGTCGTCGTCGCCGAAGAGGTCGGAGATATAGAAGACGGCCTCGATGCGCAGGAAGGGCACAGCGCTGCGGTTTTTGAACACCACTGCTATCTCGGCTTCTTGGCCGCGTATGCAGTCTGAGATGTTCGAGGACTCCTCGAAGCTCAGAGACGCGCGTTGGACGAGCGCATAGGCCAGCGACACGATCAGCAGCAACGCGAAGGCCAGGGCCGGCACATAGCCGATGATGTTGTTCACGAAAAGAGCAGGAAAAGCCAGCACCGCGAAGACGAGCACGCATAAGACTGCCTTGATGACGATGTCGCGGCGGGTCTGGCCCGTCGCAAGCCGTTTCTTGGCCTTCTGCCTGCGTTTTTCCTCGCGTTTCGCGCGGCGTTCTTCCTTCCAGAAGAATCGGTTTCTGAGAAAACGTGCCATGGAGCACTGCCTTTGCAGCCGGGCTACTCGGCCTCGGCGCGCTTGAAGCCATTTGCGTCCACAGGCACCGCGATGCTCGACAAGATCGAGTTCACGATATCTGCAGCGCTGCGGCCCTCTACCCCCGCTGAATGCGCGAGCGAGATACGATGGCAGAGGGTATAGGGCGCAAGGTGCTTCACGTCGTCGGGGATGACGTAGCTACGCCCCTGGTAGAGGGCGTAGGCCTTGGAGAGCGAGGCCAGGGCTATGGAAGCGCGCGGCGAGGCGCCCATCTGCAGCTCGGACGAGTTGCGCGTAGCGGTGACTATCTCCACGATGTAGCGGTTCACTTGGGGCGAGAGATAGATGGTATCGGCGGCTTCGGAGGCAGCCACGATATCCTGCCTGTTCACCACCGGGCCGATCTTCGCTTTGGAGGCACGCCCGTACTCGATGATCATCATCTCCTGGTCGAAGGCGGGATAGCCGATGGAGGTCTTGATCATGAAACGGTCGACCTGCGCTTCGGGCAGCGGATAGGTGCCGAACTGCTCGATGGGGTTTTGGGTGGCGAGCACCATGAAGGGCTCTTCGAGCTTATGCGTCTCGGTGTCTACCGTAACCTGGCGCTCTTCCATGACCTCCAGCAAGGCCGACTGGGTCTTGGCCGAGGCACGGTTGATCTCGTCGGCCAGCACGATGTTGGCCATCACGCCGCCGGCGCGGAACTCGAACTCGTGTGTTTTCTGATTGAAGAGCGAGAAACCCGTCACATCGGAGGGCATGACGTCGGGAGTGAACTGAATGCGGCTGAACCTGCTGGAGATGGATTTCGACAAAGCCGATACGAGCGAGGTCTTGCCGACGCCGGGCACGTCCTCGATGAGCACATGTCCTCGGGCGACGACGGCCAAGAGCACCAGCTCGACCACGGCGCGCTTGCCGTAGACCACCGTCCCGATGTTTTCCACCACCTTGTGCAAGTCCTCGAAGGCCTTGCGCTGCTTCGGATCGAGCAGCACATCGGCATATTCGGCGGGCTTGGTGGCATCAACCGCCCAGGCGGCGGGAGGCTCGGCTACGGGATCTTCCTGCCAGTTCGTGGGGGCCACCCGCTGCTCGTCCAAGCTGGGGGCAGTTGTCTCTTCAGGTTCAGAGGATGCGGGTGCAGCTTGAGCAGCGGAGTCGTCGGAATCGGCTCGGGTGTCCGAAGAAGCCTCCTCGGCCTTCCGCATATGCTCGCCCTTCTTCTTTTTCCTGCTCTTGTCCGAACCCAAAAGCGAGATGCGCAAGGGCTTCGAAGAAGAGGAGTCGATCCTCACCGGCTCGGTGTGGAGCGTCTCATCCGCGCTGTCGATCGGTTCAAGACGTGCGGTCTTGTCAGCATCTTCCGTCATGGGCGATGTGCGCGGATCCTCATCGTACGATAAGAGCTTCTCGTTTGATCCGCCCGCAAGCTTCTTTTCCACCATGCTCGTCCTTTCCTTTCGCTCTCCCACAGCTAGAGCGCCGGCGGCCCCGTGCAGTGGGGTTTCGCCTCTAGGGCAGGGGAGCTGCTTCTCTATCCTTTCAGGGAAGCCCTGTTTCTATCTAGGATGTCCCGTCCTCTCTGAAAACCGGGGCGCACATGCGCGAGATCTCGTTCTTCTCGTTCACGAATTCCACGATCTTGACGTTGAACCCATAGGCGTCGTGCATGTTCTTCTCGGTAATCACATCCACTGCACGCCCGAACTTCATCGGGGCGTCGCGTTGCAGAAGCACTACCTTCGAATCGCACATGAAGGCGTGGTCGGGAGAATGTGTCGTCATGATGACGCCGATATCGTGCGTCGCGACATCGTTGATCTTCGTTATGACGCGCACCACATTGCCGTAGTCGAGTGCGGCGGTGGGCTCGTCCAATA
>CAZPAN010000119.1:0-5190 GCA_964584585.1 uncultured Coriobacteriaceae bacterium
TTTCGTGTGGTTTTTTTATTTCTTTTTCTCGGTCTTCTCTGTCCGCTCTCGTGCGTGGTGGGGGATAGAGAAGAGGTCGGGGTCCGTCTCCCGCGTGCTGGCGTCTCGCGCGCCTCGCGAGTCGTCAGCGCCTCCTCGCCGTCATCTTTTGGTGCTGAAGCGGCTGTTGGGATTGTCGATCGGCCGTCCCTGGGGCTTGATGATCTGGACTCTCGGGTCGCCGTTCTCGATCATCTCCTGGATCTGCTCGTAGGTGAATCCCTTGTTCTCGAAGATCCGATTCTTGAGCTTCTCGAGCCTGCTGCTGCTGACCTCGCGATCCTCTCCCTCGCTGAGGCCTTTCCACTCCTCCTTGATTCCGATCGCAACGATGCTGGCGACCGCTATGCGGAGCTTCTCGAGCTTGGGCACGTGCACCTCGTAGCACATCCCCTTGTTCTTGAACTTAACATGTTTGACGTGCACCGACCGGTGGTTGTAGCTGGTAAGCGTCTCCTCCACCAGATGGAACGGCGGGTTGGCGAAGCTGCCGTAGAGGTCCCAGACCATCCCCTCGATGTAATAGTGGTGCCCTATCACGTACGTGTGGAGCGTGTAGTCGAAGCGCTCGTAGGCGATCTGGTAGGTGAGCGCACGGTAGTCGGGCTTGATCTGGCCCACCTGGCCGCCGAGACGGCCCATGATCTGCACCCTGTCCTTCTCGGAGGACCATCCCTGCTTGCTTTGGAACCGCAGGAACAGCTCGCCGTCCTCGTACCATGTATCGAAGTCCTCATGGCGAGCGAGCGCGTCCTCGGGAATGTAGACTTTGTTGAACTTCAAATACCTCACCTCGACCTTGCCCGGGGTCCTTTTGCGCGATGGACCCGCCTACGTCGCCCTAACTTCAGGATACCGTGTACCGTGCGACAGCGTCCTCGTCTAGCGTCACGCCGAGTCCCGGGCCGTCGAAGGGCCTCACGAGACCGTCTTCGAAGATGATCTTCTCGTTTATCAGACTCGGGCGCGAGGCGTCCTCGAAGTCCATGAACTCGCAGGGGTAGGAGATCGCCCTGGCACCGCAGCCCATGTGGACGATCGCGGCCATCCCCAGCTCGCTCTCGGACTGGCTTCCGATCATCATCGGACGGCAGAATGCCTCGCAGAGTCCGGCGATCTTGCGCCCATAGGTGAACCCGCTTCTGGGGATCTTGATCATCAGCGCGGACAGCGCGTCGATGTCGATCTGATGGGCTATGTCGTGAATCGTGAAGTTGCTCTCGTCGCCGACTATCGGGATATCGATGGAGCGCGCGAGCCTGACACGACCGCGTTCGTCTGCAGCGGATATCGGCTCCTCGAAGAAGTCGAGCTTGTCCTTCAGCGCGTCGGGGACGCGCTTGGCCTCGTGGTAGGAGTAGGACTGGTTGCCGTCGATGTAGAGGAGCGTCCCCTCAAAAACGACCTCCCTAAGCTCTTGGATGCGCCTGATGTCCGCTTCGGGGTCGACGCCGCCCTTCACCTTGAAGGCACGGTATCCTCTGGAGGAGAGCTCCTTGGCCTGGTCGAGCATGTCGGCATCGCTCGTGAGCCAAAGTATCCTGCTCGGCCTCACGCCCTCGCGGTACCCGCCGAGCAGCTTGTGCAGCGGCTTGTCGCATGTCTTGCCGATGATGTCCCAGAGCGCCACGTCGATCCCGCCCTTGGCCGCGAGGTTCGACTTGATGAAGTCCATCTTCTCGTGGATCTTCTCCAGATCGAACGGATCGAGACCCGCGATCAGCGGGCCGAGATGGTCGTTGATGACATGGACCATCCCCGACTGGGTCTCGCCGTAGATGTTCTCCCGTGGGATCGCCTCCGCGACGCCCTCGACGCCCTCGTCGGTCATGATCCTCACCAGCACGTGCGACTGAGCGGTCATCCTGCCCGTCGCCCACTCCATCGCGTGGGGGAGGGGGATCCTCACCGGTATCGCCTTGACGCTCAGGATCTTCATTTCTCACCAATCTCCCTGATGATCTTGGCCGGTACTCCTCCGACGATCGTGTTCGCGGGAACGTCTCTGTTGACAACGGCACCGGCCGCTACTATCGAGCCGTCACCGATCGTCACCCCCTTGGTGATCGTGGCGCTCGCGCCGATCCAGACATCGTTGCCGATGCGGATCGGGGCGCAGTGCAAGATGTCCCTCTTAGAGGGATCGATGTCGTGGTCGAGCGTCGCCATCACGACGTTGTGCCCGACGAGCACGTTGTCACCTATGAAGATGCCGCCCTGGTCCTGGAAGCGGCAGCCTCCGTTGAAGAAGACGTTGCGCCCCACGGTGATGTTCCTCCCGAAGTCGGTGTAGAAGGGCGGGAAGATCCTGAACTCCGGGTCGACCTCCTTCCCGCATATCCGCGAGAAGATCTCCCTTATCTCATCGAGGGTGCGATAGCCGCCGTTCAGCTCGGCCACCAGCTCGAGCGCCCTCTGAGCGCCCTAGTGCATGACGAGCGCATCCTCCGTGCCGGGGAGTATGCTCACGCCCTTCGCCCTGTTCTCGATGAACCTCGCGATCATCGCATCGGTGATCATGGATACCCCCTTAAGTAATCCCTGCGGGTCCTAGGGTCCCGCCTCCGGTCCTCTCTGCGCCGATGCGCGCGAAGGGGGCCGGATCCGGACAAAAGCAGTTAATCCTCGTCTTTCTGACTACCCGAAGACAAAGTAGGCGAGGAAGGCTACGAAGGCAACCCATATGAGAGGCTTGACCTGCCGCGCCTTTCCGAGACATGTCATTATGACGCAATACGCGATAAAGCCTACGCCGATGCCGGTGGAGATCGAATAGGCCAGTGGCGTGAAGACGATGGTCAAAAAGGCTGGGATCGCGGTCTCTAGCTTCTCCCAATCGATGTCTACGACCGATCGTACGATCAAGAAGCCCGCCAGGACGAGCGCGCCGCAGGTGGCCGACCCGGAGACCATCGATACGATGGGGGAGAAGAAGGCCACCACCACGAAAAGCAGTGCGATTACCACGTTGGAGAGACCGGTCTTGGCACCTGAAGAGATTCCCGCCGCCGACTCGGCGAACAGCGTGATCGAGCTGGCACCGATGAGTCCTCCGGTAGCGGCCGCTGCGGAGTCGACAACGAGTATGCGCTGCATCCCCTCGACATCGCCCTTCTCATCCATGAACCCGGCCCCCTTGGCGAGCGGGATGACGCCACCCAGCGTGTCGAAGAAGTCGCTCACCATGAACGAGAAGACCACGAGCAGCAACGCCGGTTCAAGCAGGACCTGCACCAAGGCGATGCCGTCGGTACCGGGAACCGTCTGGAAGGGAGCGCCGAAGGACGAGAAGTCGAGGACGGGGTTCCAGCTTTCAGGCAGCGGTGTCACTCCTAGCGGAATCCCAACCACGACGGCGACGATGATGGAGATGAAAATCCCCGCCCTGACCTTAAGCGTCTGAAGTACCACGACCACGACGATCGAGATGATCGAGACTATGCAGGCTGGCGATGTGAGATCGCCGATGCTCACCAGATTGGAATCGCTCCCGATCACAAGTCCGCCGCCCTGCAGGCCGATGAAGGCTATGAGAAAACCGATGCCGACGGCGATTCCGTATCTCAGATTGGGGGGGATCGCTTCCATAATCGCGTGCCGGAGACCCGTGATCACCAGCACGAGGATGATGAGTCCCTCCAAAAAGACGATCGCCATCGCCACTCGCCAGTCGACCGCCAATTCTCCCATGCACAGCGTGTAGGGGATCATCGCGTTGATGCCCATGCCGGAGGCCAGCGCTATCGGCTTGTTAGCCACCAGTCCCATTAGAAGCGTCATCGCCGCCGCGCCGAAGCACGTGGCGGTAAGCGCTGCACTCGATGGGACACCAGCCTCTGATAGCAGCGCCGGGTTGACGGCCACGATATAGGCCATCGTAAGGAAGGTGGTGAGTCCCCCGACCATCTCGGTCGAGATCGTGCTGCCTTTCGCGGTCACTTCGAAGAAGCGATCTATCACCTCTGCGATCCCGTTGCGGCGCCCACCGCCGGAACCGGGAGGTACTCTGCTGGAATCCATCTCCTCGTTCACATCCGTTTCCAGAAACACCGGATCGCAACGGACTTGCGACCCCCGCAGTGCGATCCAAGAGGCGCCTTTGCCTAGAATGCGCCTCGCCTTCAAACCCCCATACCCACCGCACGCACCACAGGCAGAACGTAGCCTCATCGTACGGGCTGCAGCCTCGGATATGAATCGCGCAAGACGCTCTGACTTTACCAGATAGGCCGCTCGCTCCTTCAGGATCGAAGCCCTGACGGCCTCAGCGGGACTCAGCGAAGAGCGAGCACGGGGTGCGCGTCGCGCCAGCGAGGCGTCCTCTTTACACGCTGACGGACCCCCTGAGGCAGTCTTCTAAAGCCGCTTTCCACTCGCTGTGACGGCGGTCAGGCACATACGCGTTTTGATAATATTTAAGCGTTTCACAACCATCCGCCGGGCTTGCAGCATGCACTAGCCGGATGACGAGCTGGAATCGTTCGAGGATGCTTTCGATCGGTCCGGCGTCGCCTCCGGTGGACCATGAGGAGAACGAGGACATGGCATACTTCTATCCGGAAACCGCCCATACGTTCAACGAGTACCTGTTGGTGCCGGGTTATTCCTCCTCGCAATGCACCCCGGACAGGGTGAGTCTGAAAACCCCGCTGGTCAGATACCGCAAGGGCGAGGAGTCCGAGATCAGCCTCTCCATTCCGCTGACCTCGGCGATCATGCAGTCGGTCTCCGACGACAAGATGGCGATCGCGCTCGCGACGGAAGGCGGTCTCTCCTTCATATACGGATCGCAGTCCATCGAGAATGAGGCGGAGATGATCGCCCGGGTCAAGGACTACAAGGCCGGGTTCGTAGAGAGCGACTCCAACATCTCCCCGGACATGACCCTCTCCGACGTCGTCGAGCTCAAGGCGAGATCGGGCCACTCCACGATGCCCGTCACCGAGGACGGCTCTCCCCACGGCAGGATCATCGGCATCGTCACTAGCCGCGACTACAGGCTCTCCCGCATGTCGCTCGACACCAAGGTCCGTGACTTCATGACTCCCAGGGAGAAGCTGATCGTCGCCGGCAAGGACACCACGCTCTCCGAGGCGAACGACATCATCTGGGACCACAGGCTCAACGCCCTGCCGATCGTCGACGAGCAGG
>CAZPAN010000120.1:0-5182 GCA_964584585.1 uncultured Coriobacteriaceae bacterium
TCGGGTTGGGCCTGAGCATGGAGCAGTCCTCGCTTAAATGCTATATGGCCGACACAGGGCTCTTGGTGACGCTCGCGCTATCCGTGGGGGCGGTCGGCGAGGAAGATGTCTATCGCGCGGTGCTGAGGGGAGAGATTGGCCTTAACGAAGGAATGCTGACAGAGAATGCGGTTGCGCAGGCGCTGAGGGCAAGCGGGCACAGGCTGTTCTTTTACTCGCAATCGGGCAAAAAAGATGGCGAGGAGCGCATGGAGATAGACTTTCTTATTGTGCGTCCTTTCGCGAATGCCGCAGGAAAGCCCCGAGTGTGTCCGGTGGAGGTAAAATCACCGAGGCAGTACGGAACCGCATCCTTGGATAAGTTCAAAGCCGCTTTCGGCAAGAGAATCGGCACGCAATACGTTTTGCATCCGAAGCAGATGAGGATCGAGGGGGAGAGGGCATATCTGCCTTTGTACACGGCTCATTGTCTCTGAATGAGGCGAGGGCAGCGCTCGATTGCTGAGGCGGTCGCGAAATTTCTCTAGAATTCGTCGATGTCGATGGCGTGTACGCCTCGGGTCAGGGACTTCACTTCCTCACGAAGGGCATCGAGGTCGTCGCGGAGCCTCATCACTTCCATCTCGAGACTCTCGAGCCTGTCGGCCTTCTCCGCGCCGAGGGATTTGGTGAGCAAAGTGTTCACAACCGCCGAACGGGTCATTCCGCTCTCATCGGCCAATCTGTCGATCTTGTTGAACAGATTCATCCGGATCCGCACGGAAACGAGCTTTGTCTCTGGAGAATTGTAAGACTCGCAGTAGCTCATTGCTTTCCCTTCTGCATTTCCGGCGACCCTGACCGGGAGGAGACGATCGGTGGTGAATGCGATCAGCCAAGCTCGCAGTCCGACGTCGAAGTCAGATGCGAAGACCTTCCGGGAATTTTACATCACCATCACGATGATGGCAAAGCAGCAGGGGCTGACATGATCAGCGCGTGTTCGAGGCGCGTGCTCTGCTCTTGGGCCTGCTCTTGGAGCTCGACCTAGATCTGCCCTTTGGCCCGCCCGCTCCCGCCTCGCGTGATGAGATGCGTAAGCGTAATACGCCACATATGTTTGGTGCCCTTTGCGTCACCGGACGTGAGCCCGGATCGTCGTCTGGGACGCCGCTCGTCGTCCGGCATGTCCCGACATCGAAAATCGGGTCTGAAATCTGAAAAAACCGTGTCTTGACGAGAGAGTTCGTGAGACAATGCGAATTCAGGCTGTCGAGCAATGTTGTGCATGATAAGGAGAGCATCCGACGTCCCCGAGGCGTCGAGCGCGGTTCCCGGCCAAATTACAATTAAATTACAACGTATTATTTTCCGCGCTTCTCCGATGTATCGCATAACATCTCAAAACGAAGCCGCATCTATCTGATAAGCGCTCCGCTCAGGATGTGCCGATGTGCCCGATGTCGACCGCTCCGTGCGTCGATCGGTTCATGGAAATACTGCCGTATCTCGTTTGCGAGGCACGATCAGTGGGAAGAAGGGAAGACTCATGGATAGGCTGAACGAATACATGAAGAACCTTGAGTTCAAGAAACGTGCCATGGGAGGCCTGGACGAGGAGGACGTGCTCTCTCGCATCAAGGAGATACGCGATCTGGCTCAGAGGGAGCTGGCCGAACGCGACGAGCAGATCAGGCAGCTCAGGGAAGGCTTCGAGACCTCTCAGGATGCCCCTCAGGAGACCACGCGGCTCTACCAGGCACCTATCCAGCCCTTCAGGGACACGAACGAGCAGCTCAACATGCGCATCCGGCAGATCGACACACATCCCCGTCCGATCGACGCGCATTCCGATCGATGCGGAGAGGCCAGAGAGGCTTGGGATCGGGAAGATTGGGCCTGGGAGGCCAGGGAGGCCAAGGAGATCGCGGAGGACGTGAAGCGTCGGTACGATGCGAAGCTGCAGGAGCTCGAGACCGCGATGAGGGTGTTCCAGGATGTGGGTCAGGGCCTGGAGGAGAAGATGCGCGAGGAGGTGCGGGAGTCCCTGCGGGCCGAGGAGGAGCAGGCCCGAGCCGCCATGCGCGCGCGTGTGGAGGGGGAGTTCGAAGGCTCGAGGCGGGAGATCGAGCGACTCAAGGACGAGATCGCATCGCTGCGCAAGCAGCACAGGGAGTACTCGGAATCCCTGCGTGCGCGTCGTGAGAATCTTAATCGTCAGCTCAGTCTGATCGATCGGCAGCTAGAATTGGATTCGGAGGAGCCGAGCCTGGATTTCTGCAAGATAGACGGAAAGGCCTTTGAACCCAAGGATGATTTCGCCACACGTACAGATGGACTTATCTAGAGCGGGCGAACCGATCGATATCGATCTATCATCCGAAATCGAAGATCCGGTCGTGGTTCGGACCTATTCCGAATTTGGCGACCCAATTGCAAGGCGACTGCGACGCGTGAGGCGACGCCGTCGCCTTCGGTCGTTATTGCTTTCGCTCGTGGCCACGGCGGTAGTGATCTTCGTGTTGTTCAGGCTCGTCCTGGCGATCGCCGTCGTGGAGGGTTCGTCCATGACCCCGGCTCTCCAAGACGGTGACGTGGCCGTGTTTCTTCGCCTCGGGGCTTCGTACAAGACTGGCGACATCGTTTTGGTGGAAACCGATGACGGAACGGAGCAAGTCAAGCGCATCGTGGCGCTGCCCGGCCAGACCGTCGACATAGACAACGAGACAGGCACGTTGTTCGTCGACGAAGAGGAGCTTCTGGAAGCATATATATATGAGGAGACTTACACCGGGCGGCTGATAGGGTATCCCATAGAACTTGACGACGACGAGTACTTCGTTCTGGGAGACAACCGGATTAACTCTCGAGACAGTCGCAATTACGGGGCCGTGAGCGCCGACCAGCTGAAGGCGAAGCTTCTGTTCCTGGCTTTCAGGTGGGAAGCCTAGAGAAACTCCGATCAATTTATTTCGCCCGCCTCTGGCCCCCGCCGCCTTCGCGTGCATAGGCTGTGTCACGCGCCGGATTCGGACCAAAACGATAAATCAGCGCTTCCCAAGCGTCTTTCATTCCTTTTTCTGGTACGTTTATTCTATCCTTTACCCTCTGCACGCTCAGGCTCATCGGCGTGCCACTTCGCCCTCGCGCGCACTGGTCGCATCAAGCGCCAAATTCGGATTTAAGCGAAAACTTCTCCTTCTCTGACGTCGTTCATTCCCTTTTTTGGTACGTTCATTCTCATTCTGCTGTGAATGAGGGTTCGAGCCACTATATTGATGCTCCAACAATGACGACCGATTAAAACAATGACGACCGCACAGACGTTCTAGTCAGGGACTTCCGTGGGGTTCGTTGATGCCACCTACGTCGCAAGTAGGCGCGGAGGGGGGATTGCTATGTGTTCCAAGCTTATATCTCGTCGAATGCCATGGATCGCCGCCTCCCTTCTGGCCGTGGCGATGGTCCTTGCCTTCCTCGTGTACGCTGCGGGTGAGTCAGCCAGACTCGCCCGCATCGAGTTCTTCGAGCTAGGAGACTCCGCCTATACCGCCACCGTGGATGCGGGTACTGCATGGGAGGATCTGCAGCTTCCCGATGAGCTGAGGGCGGTCGTCTCCCTGGGCGACCTGGAGTCAGCCACATCTGCCTTCGAGCAATCCATCCCGGAAGGGTCTCTTCCCGATGGGTACGAGGCGCCTGACGGCGCCGATGCGCTTTACGAGGCTGGCGAGACGGTCGTCTACACCGTGGATCTGGGCGATCAGGCGTCTGCGAGTGGGGGCTACCGCGTCTATGGGTCGGTCGACGGCGGGGATGACGCGTGGTACGCCTGCGACGAGAGCGGGAATCTGACGGGGCAGGTGCCGAGCATCCCGGTGATCTGGGAGGGCGACTACTACCCGGACGAGCCGGGCACCTACGTCCTTACGTCGAGCTTCACGGGCTACTCCTACGACGGCGCGCGACCCTATGCGACGATCACAGTCTCTGACGGGGCGTCGCAGGATTCCGGGACCGCCATCGAGGCCGGTACCGAGGCTCAGGCGGAGGTCGGGGACGGTTACTCCATCACGACGCTCGCGGCGACGAGCGGCGTCATCTACGTCAACGAGGACGGCACGGGAGATGGCATTTCGCCAAACGACCCCGCCGCGCTCGACCAGGATCTCCTGGACGGACTCACCGCATCGGCGACCTTGGTGCTCGTGGACGATATCGAGCTGTCTACGACCCTTGCCATACCTGAAGGTGCTGACGTGACGATAACCGACGACGGCACAGCGCGTACGATCAGCTTCGGCGTGACGTCCGGCAACCTCATCACCGTTGAAGACAACGCGACGCTCACGATCGTGACGAGTTCGTCAGGTGACGACAGCCTGCTTACCTTCCAGGGAAAGACCTTCTCCTCTTCCTCTAGGACGCGAGGCTTTCTCGTGAAGGGCAAACTCATCATGGACGGCGGCACCATCCAAGGTTTCAGTTTCCCCTATCAAGCGTCGTCCTGCATTCTGGTTCAAGGCGGCGAGTTCGAGATGAGTGGCGGTACCATCACCGGAAATACCATGAATAATCAAAACGGGGGCTTCTTGGTGGTGAACGGTGACTCCACCGCTACCATTTCGGGCGGGTCTATCTCGAACAATGCGATTGGCAGCGGTTCAAGAGCTGTGAGCAACTCTGCGACGGTGCTCGTCTTGGCAGGGGCGTTCTCGTCAAGTGGCGGATCGAGCTTACAGGGCTACGAACAGGGCAATCCGACTCTTGTCATGAGCGGTGGTGCCATCTCGAACAATACCTGCAATACGATCAGTACGATTGCCAACTACACCGCAGGTGTCATGGTGGGCAATACCATCGTCGGCGGCAACGCGTATTCGAGCGAAGCAACCTTCACGATGAGCGGCGGTTCGATTACCGGAAATACGGAATCCGCTGCTGGCGGTGGCGTGTATGTCTGCGGGGCGGGGAACTTCTATATGGAGGACGGGGAGATCTCCGACAACACCGCCCTCATAGGCGGCGGCGTGGTCGTGTACGACATGTATGTTGCAGCGATGAATCAGTATGGATTCGATGACATCTATGAAGCTGCTGCTGCTGGCTACACCCTCGAGTATTGGCGCAACACTGTACATTGCCCCGGCTTCTTCTTGATGACAGGCGGCACCATCACAGGCAACTCGGCGACGGGTTCCAC
>CAZPAN010000121.1:0-5179 GCA_964584585.1 uncultured Coriobacteriaceae bacterium
GGGCGTGTCCGGCCTGCATCCCGGAGAAGATCCCCGTCTGGGCGACGCCGTAGAAGTAGATGTTGTCCTCCCCGATGAACTGGTAGACCTCGGCGTCGTCGGAGCACCACCAGTCGCGCCAGCCCTCAGGGTTGCGCCCGGCGTGCTCGAGCGCTGCGGCGGTGAACGAGATAGGCGCCCACAGCGACTCGGGCCAGCACCATACGGTCAGCGGGCTTTCGTCCTCGAGCCTAGGCGCCTCGATGCCCCACTCGATGTTGCCTGTAAGGCGGAAGGGTACGAGTGTCTTTCCGGTGCGGAATCTCACGCCTCCGCTCTCAAGGACGGGGCGCGCTGCATCGCGGTCGTCGATCGTGCGGAACTCCACCTCGAACGAAGACTTCCCCTCGGCGGCTTCCCGCAGTTCATGCTCGGGAAGGTCCGCGCGCACGGAGTCGAACTCCTCCCGGAACCTGGTCTGGATGAATATGACCGGAGGGGCTAGGAACTCCTCGATCGCCGTTATGGCGAAGGGGCGGGTTCGACCGTCTTCGCGAAGGCGGTCCAGGTGCTCGGAGATGACCCCGCCGAACTCGGGCAGGGCGAAGTACCAGTTCTCGACCGGGCGGAACTCCGGGACGGTATCGGTGATCGTGGAGCGCGGCGCGATGAGTTCTTCGGGATTGTACTGATGACCGAGGTCGCATTCGTCGGCGTAGCCCTTCTCCGATTTGCAGCCTTGCACCGGGCAGCGGCCAATCACCTGGCGGCCGTTCAGAAAGGTTTGCGCCTGGGTATCGTAGAACTGAGCAGTGCTCTTGCGTATGAGATATCCGTTGGAGTGGAGGGTCTCGAAGAAAAGGTCGGTTATGCGCTTGTGCGGTGCGGCGGCGTAACCGATGCCCGAACCCTCGAAGATGTTGAGCGATATGAGGTAGTCGGAGAGGGTGCGTTTCTGTGACTCGTGGTTGGCCATGACGTAGTCGGCGACGCTGCCGGCAAACCCGTCTTCCTCGACGGCCTTGCGATGCCCCTCCACGATCGGCGACCCGTAGCAGTCCGTGCCCGAGATGAACAGGACGTTTTCAGCTCCTATGCGGTTGCGCAGAAAGCGCGCGTACATGTCTGCCGGCACGAACACCCCGCCGATGTGGCCGAAGTGCAGGTCCTTGTTCCCATACGGCATGCCGGCCGTGACGATAGCCCGTTTGGGGAATCTGGGGCGCGTCTCCGATGCGGCGGTCTCCGTCTTTCCGCTCATGCTCAAAGCTCCTTCTGGATGCGTTGGATGCGAATCTCGGATTCGAACGTGCAAACGATAGCATAGCCCCCGTTTCCGATCCGCGCGGGAAGGAAGGGCAAAAAGATGGCCCTTCGGAGCCTCCTGGCACTTCCTGGCAGTCTCGGCGCACGGGTCGGCGCACGCGCCCCTGGCACGCGCCATGATGGAGCGGTTCGAAAGCTGCGGTAGTGGCGTTCCGGTATAATTCTCCCCACTTGGCCGATGAGATGGGGGTCGCCATCGGCTATCGTCACGCGATCCGCATATGACGCAATCCGCACATAACAATCTGCATATAAGAAGGTGAAGGATACGATGAGGCAATCAAATCCCTGGGGCAAAGGCGAGAATCCCTTCAAGGGTTTCGGCGATCTCTTCGGCGGCAATCCCTTTGGTTTCGACAAGGACGAAGATTCCATGTCGCAGGATTCGAGGAGATCCGGCGGGTCTAACGGACCTCGCTTCATCGGCCTTGGCGAGTGGTGGCGTTCCAAGAGCAAGCCCAAGAAGGCCCTGTGGATCGCGATCGCGATCGTGATCGTGGCCTCCCTTTACTGGTGGTTCCATCCCGCCATCAACATTCATTCCGAGGAGCTGTGGCTCTTCCTCGGCATCGTCATCCTTCTGCCCTCATTCCTGATTCTGCGCGGATACATGATCGCTTACCGCAACGGCACCAACAGGCTTCCGAGAGACGACGGCAAGGCCCTCAAGATGAAGCGCCTGTCGTTGATCCCGGTGGTGATCGCGCTCATCGGCGTCGTCGGGGCGCTGGCCTCGGCCACATTTTTCCCAGGCAACGCAGCTAAGTACGCTTCTGTTCTCGTGACCACCGAGCAGGACTTCGCCTCCGACATCCCAGAGGTCGATTACGACACGATCCCTGTCATCGATCGCGATTCGGCCACCATCCTCGGCAACCGCGTGATGGGTTCGATATCCGACTACGTGAGCCAGTTCGAGATCTCCGACATCTACAGCCAGATCAACTACCAGGGTCGACCGGTCAGGGTCAGCCCGCTCAACTACGCCGACATCGTGAAGTGGTTCACCAACCAGGCCGATGGCATTCCCGCTTACGTATTGGTCGATATGAACTCGCAGGATACCGAGATCGTGCGTCTCGAGGAGCCCATCCGCATATCCGAGTCGGACCCGCTCATCTACAATGTCGACCGCTTCGTCCAGCTCAAGTACCCGTTCTACATGTTCGATCAGAAGTCCTTCGAGATCGACGAGGAGGGCAACCCCTGGTGGGTCTGCCCCGTGCAGAGCAGGACGATCGGGCTGTTCGGCGGCACCACCATCTCTCGTGTGGTTCTCTGCAACGCCTCGACGGGGGAGTGCCAGGATCTGGCGGTGGAGGACGTGCCCGACTGGGTCGACCGCATCTACCCGACGGACCTGCTCGTCGAGCAGTACAACTGGAGCGGCCTGTACGTGAACGGCTGGTGGAACTCGTGGCTTGGACAGGAGGAGGTGCGTCAGACCACGCAGGCCGGTGGCGAGAACGGGTACAACTATCTCGTGAAGGATGACGCACTATGGCTCTACACGGGAGTCACCTCCGCGACCTCGGACGACTCGATCATCGGTTTCGTCCTGATAAACCAGCATACGGCCGAGTCGCATTTCTACCCGGTCGCGGGGGCGACGGAGCAATCCGCTATGGCGTCGGCCGAGGGCCAGGTGCAAAATCTCCGGTACACCTCGACGTTCCCATTGTTGATAAACGTATCGGGGCAACCGACGTACTTCATGTCGCTCAAGGACAGCGCGGGCCTCGTGAAGATGTACGCGATGCTCGACATCCAGCGATACCAAAACGTGGCCGTCGGCGACACCATCTCGGAGACGCAGCAGAATTACCAGAGCCTGCTGGCCTCGAACGGGGTGGTGGAATCCAGCGAAGGCGTTGTCGGGGCGACAGAGGTGACGGGTCAGATCAAGACTCTCTACACGGTGTTCGTGGATAGCTCGACCCACTTCTATTTTACTCTGGAGGGGGATTCGAGGATCTTCGACTGTCCGGTCACGATACCTGGGATCGCGGCCTATCAGGTCGGCGACACGATAACGATCCAGGTAAACGAGGAAGAGGATGCTTCGGTGACCGAGGTCGTAGCCATCGGATCGGGCGATTCGTTGCAGACGGCCGAACCCGAGTCGACGGACACGACGACGGAAGACCCAACGACGACGGACGCGGCCGAAACCTAAACGCCTAAACGCCGGTCAATTCATCCCGCCCGCCTTCGGCTCCCTCCTTGCTCGGCCTCGCCGGCGCGGAGGAGGTCGAAGGCGGGCGCGGTCTTGGGCTACATTCCGTAGAGCTGGAAGAACCCCTCGGAGTCCTCGTAATCCGAGCGTCCTTCCACGAGGTTCTCCTCGACGGCTCTCGCGGTGAGTTCGGAATTGATCTGCCCGTTGCTCACGTCGGTGGCAGGGTCGGCACAATCGGGCAATTCCTCGACCCAGGCGGCTAGGTCTGCAAGCGACCCGTGGCGCACGCTGTTAAGATCGAATCCCACCGGGTCTATCAGGTTGTCGGTCACAAGGAACGCGTCTATGCCAAGCTTGGTGGACGACAGGTCCTCCACGGTGTTGTTCCCCACCATCAGCACGTCGTGTCCGCTCACGCCGGCGGCCAGAAGGTTCTCCCCGTAATAGATAAGCCTGGGCTTTACTGACATCGAGTTTCTGTACGAGGTGATCCTGCTAAACGAGTCCGGATCGAGGCCCGCCCATTGCAGCCTCCACCTAACGGCGCGTTCAGGGAACATGGGCATCGTCGTGAGCAGCATCGGATAGCCCTTGGCCGCAAGTGTGTCGACCACCCTGGCCGCTGCTGGGTCGGACACGTCCTCGGTGCACAGCTTGCCAAACTCGTTCTCGTAGAAGTCGGCCACCAGAGCGTCCCAGCTCTCGTCGGCCACCGAACCGGAGATCGAGCCGGCGACCGTCAGGAAGCTCTCCCAGAAGGCATCGTGATTGAGCCTCTCGCCCTTGTTGCCCACCATGCTCGCGATGCCGGCTTTCATGGCGCTCATGAATCTCTCGGGGTTCACCCCGAGCTTCGCCATGTAGGTGCCGAGCGATCTGAAATATCCGCTCATGAAGTCGTCGAGATCCATCGGCAGAAGAGTTCCGTCGAGATCGAGGAAGATCGCCCTGTACGATGCGCGTCGAGACATGTTGAAACCCCTTTTCAGACGTTGTCATGCAGTGAGTCCATGTAGGCAACGATCGATTATCGCCATATGCTTCTGCGCCGCTGCGATTCATGATGCGAGAGAGAAGAGGGCGCAGCGAGCCGCGTCGATGGAGACGAGAACCCAGGCGCACGGCACGGTGCGGACGCAGGCAAAACGATCGTGTTTCCCATAACCACGCGCCCAGCCCGCAGCGTGGCATTCGGCATCACATGGCCTAGTATGATATCGAAAACGTTCCATGGTCATGCGCGCATGGGGTTTCGCGCCGTGCATACGGGAGGTGTGTTGTGGAAGAGTTGCCTATGGACCTCGGGATGGCTGCTGCGGTCCTCTCAGAAGACGGCTGCACGGTGGTTGCCGTGAAGGATCGGTTGATCCTCACCGATGAGCGCAGGGGAGTGATGCCGCTGCTGGACTGGATCGATTCTGGAGAGGACCTCGGAGGCGCCGCGATCGCCGACAAGGTGGTCGGCAAGGGTCCGGCTCTGCTCTACTGCCTGATGGGGGTTAAAGACGTGTTCGCTCCCGTCATGAGCGTCGACGCCATTCAGGTTCTGAACAAGCGTGGCATCGGGGCATATTGCGACGAGGTCGTCGATTGGATCGCCAACAGGGCCGGGGATGGCAGATGCCCGATAGACTCGTCGGTGGTGGAAACAGAAGACCCCGAGGAAGCTCTCGGGATCATTCGCGATACCGCATC
>CAZPAN010000122.1:0-5152 GCA_964584585.1 uncultured Coriobacteriaceae bacterium
TTGGAACACCCCGGCTTTTAGGGAAGCGCTGATTAATTCATGAGGAGACAGACATGATGAACACCAGGGAGAACTACCTCGCCTTCCTCGCTCACGAAAAGACCGATTTCGTGCCCTGCATGCTGACGGACGTCATCATGTGCGGTGGCGGGGCAGAAACCTACGAGAACGGCCCGGCCGAAGGAGGACTCGACGGGTTCGGCTGCAACTGGATCCCCACCGACTCCGCTGGCGGCCAGCCCACGCTCGACCCCTTTGTGCAAATCGTCGACGACATCTGCAATTGGGAGGATAAGGTGGTCTTCCCCGACCTCGACTCTTTCGACTGGCAGGGTCTTGCCGACCTCCAGCTCGCAGGCGCCGACCGCTCGGCCAAGGTCGTCGAGTACCATAGCTGGAATTCCATCTTCTTGAGGTTCACGCATCTGCTCGGCTTCGAGGACGCCCTATGTGCGATGTTCGAGGAACCCGAAGCTGCAGGTGATCTCATGGACGCGATCTGCGACTACAAGATCCGCACGCTCGATTACATCAAGAAGTACTTCGACCCCGACTCCTACATCAACTACGACGACGTGGCCACCGAGAGGTCCACGTTCATGTCGCCCGAAATCTATCGCGATCTCGTGAAGCCCAGACATGCCAGGCTCAACGCCGCCGCCCGCGAAATGGGGATGATTCCCCAGCAGCACTGCTGCGGGTATTGCGCCGAGATCATTCCCGACTTCATCGACGAAGGCGCAGCCGCATGGCAGGCGGCGCAGCCTTCGAACGACCTCGCCGCGATCATCGAGAAGCACCGCGACTCGATCTCGGTCACCGGAGGCTATGACACCCAGGGACTCCCGGGTGCCTTCGATGTCACTCCGGAGGTGATAAGGGCCGAGGTTGACAGGTGCTTCGCCGACTACGCGAAATTCGGCAAAGGATACGGATTCCAGGGATTCTTCCTAGGCTCGAGGACCTCCGAGGAGTACCTCACAAAGATCGGCATCATGATCGAGAGAGTCTTGGAGAACAGGACCAAGAGCGCTTAGGCAAGCGCTTAGGATTGCCTGATGTCCGGATCCGGACCATGCCGGATCCGGACGAAAGCAATCAATCGGCGTTTCCCTGGCCGAGGCCCGAATTGGACTTCCCGCTCTGCGATCCCCGCGCTACAGAACGATCCCGAACTCCTCCTTCAGGATCCTGTCGAACTCTTCCGGACCCTCGACTTTCTCCTTGACCTCCTCGTCGTTCACATAGTGGCGGAAATGGTTGGTGGTAAGCAGCTTCCTGCCGCCGAAATCATCCAACGCGACGAACGGACCCTGCTTGAATCGCGACTCCTCGTTGGTGGAGAACCAGTCGCACCTCGCCCTGTACTGCTCGTTGGTGTGGACATCGAGGTTGAACTCGTACATCCCATCTTCGTTGCCGTGCCTGTCTCTCCTGACGAGGATGTACCTGCCCGGGGCGATAACGTCTATTCGCAGCATGTCGCGCAGATCGCTCTGCCACACGCCCACCTTGAATCTTACCGGCGCGAAGTTGTTGAACCCATACCCCACGTCGGAGATCCAGGTCTCCTCCCTCTCGGGGAAATCGACCATCAAGAACATATGGTCGTACTCGTCGCGGCCGCGCACCGGGTGATGCGAGGCCATGCGCTTGACCGTGAAGCCCAGTTTCTCGAGCACTGCGGCGAACAGGATGTTCTGCTCGTAGCAGATGCCGCCACGCCGACGTGCGACCAGCTTGTCCCATAGCGACGCCTCATCGAGCGCAAGCGGTATGTCTCCGTTGATGATGTCGAGGTTCTCGAAGGGGATGTGCTTGAGATGGCTGGTCTGAAGCATGATAAGTCCGTCGGGATCGACGGTAGGAAGCGCCTGCACCTCGATTCTCTCGAGATACCCGTCCACGAACTCGAAATCCGTCAACTCCTTCATGTCATCAGCCCCTTTCGAATCGTTGAAGGCGGGTTTGAACACCCGTTTCCGATCGGAAGAGTATATCCCAAGGCTCATCCACGCAGGCCGGTGCACCCTCTTCGCCTTCGCGCGCATGGGCTGCGCCACGCGCCGGATCCGGACGAAAGCAATCAATCAGCGTTTCCTTGATCGTCGTTTCCCTAAAATTGGCGGAAATTACATGGTCGCATTCACGAGGGGGAGCTGCATGGCTACCGGAAAGACCGCAGACGATAATCTGCGCGGATACGGAACGGCAATCGACCGCGTGACGGCCGGACCGCATGCCAACGACCCGGCAGACGGACCTGAGGCCGGGTGGTCTCCGGTCGGCTCGCTTAACCCCCACGACTGTCACATGCACATGGCGCTCGATGGGATCGACTGGAAGACAGCGCTCGATCGCCATAGGCCCTCGCCCGACGAGAGGTTCGTGAGGCGGACGCTCGAAGGCTACGCGCAGGCGGGCGTCACCTACCTGCGAGACGGAGGCGACCGCTTCGGCGCGTGCGAGCTGGCCCGCGAACTCGCTCCGGAGTACGAGATAGAGTACGCCTCCCCCGTCTTCCCGATATACCGAAAGGGAGCGTACGGGTCGTTCATATCCAGATCTTTCTCCACGATGGAGGAGTTCATCGCGCTGGTGGACGAGGTGGCAAAACGCGGCGGAGACTTCGTGAAGATAATGCTCTCGGGGATCATGGACTTCGACGTATACGGGCGGATCACCGCGTTCTCGCCGACGGGAGAGGAGATGGCGGAGATGGTCGCCCGCTGCCACAATCTGGGACTCTCGGTGATGGGCCACGTGAACGGCGCCCAAGCGATATACGACGCGGTGGCGGCTGGAGTCGACAGCATCGAGCACGGCTACTACTCGGACGAGAGGTCGCGCGAGGCGCTGGCCTCGTCATCGACGATCTGGGTTCCCACGCTCGCCCCGGTCTGCTGCCTCATCGGCAGCGGCAAACACGAAGACGAAGTGCTACGACGCATAGCGCAAGATCAGATGTCGGCGATCGCGCAGGTCGCCGATATGGGAGGCACGATCGCCCTCGGCAGCGACGCCGGCGCGGGAGGGGCCGAACACGTCATCGCGATGAATCTCGAATTCGACCTGATGTCTATGGCCCTGGGTTCGCGGATGGAGTCCGTGGTGAAAAGGGGCCACGACGAGATCAGGGAGAGATTCGGGAGAAGGACCCGACAGGCAGGGTGGCCACGGAGGCCCCAAGTCATCTGATGAGTCGACGGGCAGGGCTCTCGCCGCACCGCCCCATCTCACTCCCACTCCACCGAACCGGTCTCAAGGATCCTCTCCAGATCCGTCTGATCGAGCACCGGAACGCCCAGCTGGTTCGCCTTGTCGAGCTTAGAACCCGCATTCTCCCCGGCAACGACGTAGCTGGTCCTCTTCGAGACCGAGCCGGAAGTCTTCGCGCCCATCCCCTTCAGCGCGGTCTCGGCCTCCCGGCGCGACAGTCCGTCAAGAGTCCCGGTGATCACGAAGGTCAACCCCGCGAGCGTCTGCGGCCTGGCGTCCGAGACATCCTCCTCCAAAACCACGCCGGACCCCTCCAGATCCTTCATCATCTGAATGTTGGAGTCGACCTTCATGAAGTCGCAGATGCTGTTGGCTATGACCGGGCCGACCCCGTCGATCTCGGCAAGGTCCTCTGGGGTGGCCTCGGCCAGCTTCCAGAAGCTCGGGTAGTGCCTGACCACAGCCTCGGCGACGGTCTTGCCGACATTTCTGATCGACACCCCGAAGAGCACCCTGGCCAGACCCCGCGTCTTGGAGAGCGAGATCTGCTCCATGATCTTGGCAGCCTCCGCGTGGCCCACCAGCGATGGAACCTGCTCGTAGTCGCCGGAGCGCTCGCGCCGCTCGACGGACATCGGCCTGGCATAGCGCATGGCACCTGTCTCTAGATCGGCGATGTCGTCCTCACGGAGATGGTAGAAGCCGGCGACATCGCTCACCTTGCCGGCTTCGATGAGTTTGGAGATCACCACGGGACCCAGCCCGTCGATGTCCATCGCCCCTCGACTCACCCAATGCTCAAGGCGAGCCTGGAGCTGTGCGGGACAGTCGGAGGAGACGCATCTGAGGGCCGGGCCATCGGGATCGGGGCAGACCGGCGCGCCGCAGGACGGGCACTCCCCGGGCATTCCGAAAGGCACCGCGTCGGGCGGGCGCAGCTCGATCACCGGACCCACGACCTCGGGGATCACGTCGCCGGCCTTGCGGATCACGATCGTGTCTCCCACCATTACGTTCTTGCGGCGCACCTCGTCGATGTTGTGGAGGGTCGCTCGGGCCACCACCGAACCAGACACCCTCACCGGAGCAAACTCGGCCACAGGGGTCAGCACTCCGGTGCGGCCCACCTGGACCACGATCTCCTGGAGGACCGTGGTGACCTCCTCCGGCGGGAACTTGAAGGCGATCGCCCACCTGGGCGCCCTCGTGGTGAACCCGAGCGCTGCCTGGTCGGAGAACGAGTCGACCTTCACCACCACGCCGTCAATCTCGTACGGCAGGCTCTCGCGTTTCCCGATCGCCTCCCGGCAGAAGGCGACGACCTCCTCCGGAGTCTCGCAGAGCGCGACGTTGGGATTCACATGGAAACCGCATCTGCGCAGGAAATCGAGCAGTTCCCACTGTCCACTCGCCGGCAGGATCTCGGGGCGAGCGGCCGCGTACACGAAGGTCTCCAATCCGCGCGACCTCGTGACTTGGACGTCCTTGTGGCGGATCGTGCCCGCAGCGGCGTTGCGCGGGTTGGCGAAGGCCTTGGGTGCCGAATCCGAATCGTAACGGGCCAGCTCGCGCTCCTCCATCATCTGGGCGTTCAGCCGATCGAAGCTCTTCTTCGACATGTAGACCTCGCCCCTGAACTCGACCATCGTCTCGGGGTCGATCTCGGTCAGCACGCCTGCGGGCAAAGCGCGCGGGATGTCGGCGACAGTCATCGCGTTGGCGGTGATGTCCTCACCCGTGGTGCCGTCGCCCCTTGTGGCGGCCTGCACGAGACGGCCTCCCCTATATGCGAGGGCGATCGAAGAGCCATCGATCTTCAGCTCGCAGACGAACTGCGGCATGCGCCCGAGCGCCTTGACGGTGCGGGCGATCCATGCCTCCAGCTCGCCGATGTCCATAGCATTGTCGAGCGAGTAGCTACGCCGGTCGTGGA
>CAZPAN010000123.1:0-5004 GCA_964584585.1 uncultured Coriobacteriaceae bacterium
GGCCCTTACTCGCTTAGCAGGCGAGCACCTTCGGCCTCTCGGTCAGCTCTCCGTTCAGCCGCAAGGGCTGTTCGACACGCAGATCAGCATAGCAAATAGCAGGTGCTTTTCCCATAACGAAGTTTGGCGCTTCTCTGTTGATTCGGTGATCAGCATCTGCATGGACATCTGCAGTCCAGATGTCTGGTATCGTAACCGTCCTATGGATTCGCCCGTCCGGAGATGCCCGTCCGGAGATCGCGTTCGGCTGAACGGAGGCAATAGTGCAGGAAGAGGAATCGAAGGAGCATGGTTTGTCGTTCTCTGAGAACGGGGTTTCTGGAGACGAGTCCGGCGCACGTGGTCGCGAGTCGGACAGAGACGGCAGGCCTGTCAAGCCCGGCACGCACGATGACGAGTCCGACAGGGGGCAGAAAGATCGCGTCGATGGGCTTTCCAAGGGCGATGTCGCCAGGTTCGGGGTTCTCGTCGGGATCCTCGTCCTGTTCGTTGCGCTCACGGTGGCCTTGTGGTCCTACATCGCTCAGTTCACCTCGCAGGAGGGTACCGATCGACTGACGGACATCGTCCGGGATTCGGGTCCGTTGGGCATCGGCATCCTCCTTTTGGCACAGCTGCTTCAAGTGGTGATCGCGTTCATCCCGGGCGAGGTTGTTCAGATTGCGGCCGGAGCTCTATACGGGCCGCTGTGGGGAACGGTGATCGTGCTGGTGGGGGCGTGCCTGTCGACGATGCTCATCTATACGCTGGTGAGGCGGCTGGGGATGCCGTTCGTCTCGAAGGTGGTCCCGGAGGATATCCAGAAGAAGCTCGGATTCGTCTCGGATTCGTCCAGGCTAGACTTCATAGTCTTTTTGCTCTTCCTGATCCCGGGCTTACCGAAGGACATCATCACCTATGTGGTTGCGCTCACGGCGATCAGGCCAGCGAGGTTCTTCCTGCTCAGCACCGTCGGGCGCGCGCCTGGAGTCATCGTCTCGAGCTTTGCGGGGTACTCGCTGGCGGAAGGGGAGTGGCTGATCCTGCTAGCCATCGGGATCGTGGCCGTGGCGATCATCCTGGTCGTATACCTGAACAGGGACAAGGTCTTCGCGCATCTGGGGGGTATGTCGTCGAGGAGAGGCACCGACTGATCGCCAGCGTCATGAATCCGCCAGCTACGATGCACGGGCGCTGAGACGGAGAGGGCGCAGCGGTCCGCGTCGATGGGGATGAGCCTCCAGACACGCGGAGGCGGGCGGAGCGAACCCTAGCGGGTGTGGGCCGGCTTCTTCCCGATATAACATATGAAATGGTACTTGAGCCGATTGGCCAGCCCGGCTTCGTCGAGGGGGGTGAAGGCCAGGCGCAGCGTCGAGCGTGCGATGTCCTGAGCAGCGTTGGGCTTGCGGATCATGTTGCCGCTGTAGACCAGCGACCTCAGGCCGGCATCGGCCCCCGATGCGTAGCTCAGGGTCTCGAACAGCTCGCGCGCGGTCTGGACGTGCATCGCCGCGCCGGCCGAGGTAAGCATCCTCACGTTGATCTTCTCCTGACCGTAGGCCTTCCCCACGAGGATCATGGGGATCTGCGCGCACAGGCATTCGGTCACGGTCAGGCCCCCGGCCTTGCAGATCGCCATGTCGCAGGCGCTCATCAGCTCGGCCATCTCGTTGACGTATCCTAAGACCCTCACGTTTTCCAGGCCCTCCGTCTCGACAGCCATCCGGAGCTTTGCGGCGTAGTCGGCGTCGGACCCCGCGACGAATACGAACTCGATCTTCGGCAGAGCGTGCATCCTAGGCATCAGCTCGAAGATGGTCTCTCTGAAGCGTTGGTACGGGCGCGGGAGCCTAGCGCCTGCCAGCACCAGCGCCACCTTGCGCTCAGAGGGCAGCCCCCATCTTTCCTTCGCCGCATTCCTGTCGTATTCCAGGCTGAACTCGGGATTCACGGGGATGCCGGTGATCTGTATACGGCTTTCGGGAACCCTTCTGGCCCTTAGGGTCTCTGCCATGTACTCAGACGCCGCGCAGAACAGGTCGGTGTAGAGATGCGGCCACTGTCCTTCCACTTCGTAGTCGGTGGGGACGCATATTATCGGGAAGTGCTGCTTGGTCACCATGCGCGCGCCGATCGCGATGTTGGCGGCCGTGATGTGCGTGCACACTATGGCGGCGGGACGGTTGATCTCAACCCATTTGGCGAACTTGGGGAACATCACGCGTAGCCATGCGCTTCCGCCGTTCCAGAGGAGCCGGCCGGTGAAGAAATATCTCCAGGTGACGTCGTAGAACGGACGGGTGGGTCCCACGAATCCCGAGGCGGTCTGGTCTCCGTCGATGTAGACGCGCGCGAAACGCAGGCTGTCGAGCACCTCGACATGGACGTCGTCGGGGACCTCCGGGCACGCCTTCTCGTCGCTATCGAGCTCGATGCGGAGCGCCTGGGCTATCGCGTCGGCGGCTGCCTTGTGACCCGAGCCCACCGACGCATGCATGACCAGGATATTGGGCTTGGGGCCGATCTCGGGGACGTCCATGACGCTTCCATGTGGTTCGCTCGCGGGAAGATCGCCAGGAGAAGCCTGTTCCATATGCCCTTCCCCATTCGGGATCGCATCGTTTGAATTCGGTTCCGCCATGGGTAATATCATAGCACCCTGATTTTTCGCCTCGTCGCATCTCGATGAGATAAGGAGCCGGCACGTGTCTCTGTCTCTTGGCATCGTAGGACTTCCCAACGTGGGTAAATCAACGTTGTTCACCGCCCTCACACGCAAAGGGGGGCTTGCTGCGAACTATCCATTCGCGACGATAGATCCGAACATCGGGGTAGTCGAGGTTCCCGACGAGCGGCTTCAGAAGCTCGCGGATATCGTCCATCCCGGACGTATCGTGCCGGCCACCGTGGAGTTCGTCGACATTGCGGGCCTGGTAGAGGGTGCCAACGAAGGGGAGGGGCTGGGCAACCAGTTTCTCGCCAACATTAGGGAGACCGATGCCATCTGCGAGGTCGTGAGGCACTTCTCCGATCCCGATGTGGTGCATGTGAGCGGCAGGGTCGATCCGCAGGCCGACGCCGGCATGGTCAACACCGAGCTGGTGCTGGACGACCTGGGCACGGCGGAGAAGGCTCTGGGACGTCTGGAGAAGGACGCCAGGCGTGACAAGGCCGTCGCCCCCAAGTTCGAGCTGGCCAAGCGGATGCGCGACCATCTCGACGAAGGCAACCGGGCATCCCAGATGGAAATGACCGACGACGAGCGCGGGCTTCTGCGCGACCTGCATCTGATAACAATGAAGCCGTTCATGTACCTCGCCAACATAGACGAGGATCGTATAGGGGAGGAGATCGCTCCTATAGACGGGGTCGATCCCGTCCCGATCTGCGCCAAGACCGAGGCAGAGCTGACCGAGTTGGATCCGGAAGAAGCCCAGGAGTATCTGGAGAGCTTGGGGCTTTCGGAATCGGGGCTGTCGAGACTGGTACGCGAGGCTTACGACCTGCTGGGCCTGCAGTCGTTTTTCACCGCAGGCGAGCTGGAAGTCAAGGCTTGGACGATACCCAAGGGTGCGAAGGCCCCGCAGGCCGCCGGCGTCATCCATTCGGATTTCGAGAAGGGCTTCATCAAGGCCGAGACCGCCAGCTACGACGACTACGTCGAGTTTGGTGGAGAGGCCGGATGTCGCGCGGCAGGGAAGCTGCGCATGGAGGGCAGGGACTACGTCGTGCAAGACGGCGACGTCATGCACTTCAGGTTCAACGTCTGATCGCGCCTAGCGCGCTGTCACGCGTCAGTTTCAGCCGTCGCGCCTTAAAGCAGGGCGATTCCGCTGCGAAATCCGACCCCCGTGCATCTTGGCGGCAGCTCGAAAGCACCTCATCTCGGGCCCGGTTCGGCTTCCGCCGTCGGGCGGCTATGCTGCGTCATTTCGCTTCTCATGCGTCTCGACACTACGTGCCCATCCGTCACCGCGTGCTCGGCCCCGGCGTCGCTTTCGTCTATGATCTAGAAATTCGGGAAAGACGCTTGGAGGCTCTCGCAGCCCCGGTGGGAGGAGTGACAATGGCCGATAGGTGGGGTTCGGGTTTCGCCGTTCAGAAGGTCGTCGTTTTGGATTTCGGGGCGCAGTACGGGCAACTCATCGCCAGAAGGGTGCGCGACCTGCACGTCTATTCCGAGATCGTCGCCTGCGACGCTCCGGCGGACGAGATAGCCTCGAAGAAACCGTCTGCCATCATCTTGTCCGGAGGACCTGCGAGCGTATATGCGGAGGATGCGCCCAAGGTCGATCCGAAGGTGTTCGAGCTGGGGGTCCCGGTGCTCGGGTTCTGCTATGGGCAGCAGATCATGGCTGCGACGCTCGGGGGGATCGTCGGGCGTACCGACAAGGGCGAGTATGGACCTGCGGTCTTGGAGAGGCGCGACGGGGGAGCGTCTGCGCTTCTGGGATCGACGCCGGGGAGCCAGACGGTGTGGATGAGCCATAGGGATGCGGTGGTCGAGGTGCCCGAGGGTTTCGTGGTCACCAGCCGCACCGAGATCTGCCCCGTGGCCTCGATGGAATGCGCCGAGCGCGGGCTGTACGCCACGCAGTTTCATCCCGAGGTGAGGCATACCGAGTTTGGTCAGGAGATCCTCTCGAATTTCCTTTTCGAAATCTGCGGCCTGGAGCCGACATGGACGATGGAGGGCATCGTCGACTCCGCTGTCGAGGAGATACGTGCCAAGGTGGGCGACGACCGAGTGATCCTGGGACTGTCGGGCGGGGTCGATTCAAGCGTCGTGGCGGCGTTGTGCTCCAAGGCCATCGGCAGGCAGCTCGTATGCGTCTTCGTGAACCACGGGCTGCTCCGCAAGAACGAGCCGGAGGAGGTCGAGGAGGTGCTCACCGAGCAGTTCGACGTCGACTTCATCCACGTGCATGCCGAGGACAGATACGCAAATCTGCTGGCTGGGGTGACGGATCCGGAGGCCAAGCGCAAGATCATAGGCACGCAGTTCTGGGAGGAGTTCTTCGC
>CAZPAN010000124.1:0-4992 GCA_964584585.1 uncultured Coriobacteriaceae bacterium
AGAAGGTCTCCGGGATCCTGACAGAGGGTATCTCCGACCTCGAGACCGGATCCATCCAATCGGTCGTCGTGGGCATCGGGATCAACGTGGGCGATGCAAAGAGTGCGGGGGTTCCGGACGAGCTGCGCGATGTGATGGGGTTCGTTAAGCCCGGGAAGGGACTCACCAGAAACTCCCTGATCGCCGATGTGGCGAACGAGTTGATCTCGCTGCGGACGGTGAGGGCGGGTTCCGAGGCGAGCGGCGCTCCTGTTTTCATCGAGGAGTACCGAAGTCGTTCCCTCGTGGTGGGCAGGCATGTGGATTGCGTCTCAGGCACCGAGTCGTTCGGAGCGTTCGTGGAGTCGATCGCCGACGATGGGTCGCTGGTCGTGACGACCGACGATGGGGAGCGCAGGGTGGTTCGCGATGGGGAGGTCTCCCTGCGGATGAGGTAGGACAGCGGCTTCGACATCGTGGGAGGTGTCGGCGATCTGGGCGATCGGCTTGCTCGAAGGGTGCGCTGGGCGCTGTCTATAGTCCCGCATCGTCTCCCACCCGAAGGCAAGGGACGCCGCCAATGCCATGACGACGTCCCTCGATCTCAGCTGATGCGAGAAGACTCCGCGTCATCTCCTCCGCATTACATAAATGCTCTGATCCTGTCCTGGCCGCGATGAGCCTGAACGTGCAAGAGCGCGGCACGGGGCCCGAAGCGAGCGGAACGAATCGATCAGCGTTTCACTAGCTTGCTCGCGGTGATTGCGAGCGCGATCTTGATGATGTCCGGAACGATGAAGGGCACGACGCAGACGGAGAGCACGTACTCGATGCTCATTCCGGTAGACGCTCCGTAGACGCTCATGAACCAAATGGTCCCGAACGCGTAGCAGACCGCCAATCCGACCACCATCGCGAACGCCATCGAGGCGACCGACCTTCCGAGCTTGTCCATGATGATGCCGGTGACGGCGGCGGTGGCCACGAATCCCATGATGTAGCCGCCGGAGGTGCCGAGGAGATATGCCGGTCCACCTGCGAACGAGGCGAACACCGGAGCTCCCATCATCCCGATGGCGACGAAGGATGCCACTGCAGCAGTGCCCCTCTTGGTGCCCAGGATGCCGATCGCCAGGAAGATGGCGAAGGTCTGCAGGGTCACGGGGACTGCGCCCGGGACCTTGATCCACGAGCAGATAGCCATCAGCGCCACGAAGGCGGCGATGATGGATATCTCCTTGGCGAGCCTTTTGGCTTTAGACGCGGAGGATACTTCGCGCACCAGCGCTTCTCTGTTCATGTGGATCATCTCCTTTCGCTTCGGGCGGATCGAGCTGCGAATGACGCGAACGAAATCTCTATAGGTCAGGTTCAACGTCTCAGTACAGGCACTGCGGCTTGTGAATCTGCGCATGTCCTCGATTCCGCCGTTCTGAATTGTCACCCACATGATAGCGATGAGGTGACAATTCTCCTTCCGGGGACGTTTTCCGGCTTTCATTCGTATCGGCAAACGGCATTCAGTGGGGTGGGCAGGCTTTCGGAAGATATACTTAGGCCACTTGTATCATCGCCGCGCGAATGCCGTCGGCCGTGGAGCTGAGCATCCGGCTGGCCATCAAGGAGATGAAGGTTCCATGGAACAGAGCGATCGCATGTCACAGTCCAACGAAGACTATCTGGAGGCTGTTTACGAGCTTGCCGGTGGCGTTCAGAACCCGGTGCGAAGCGTCGACATCGCGGAGAAGCTCGGAGTCTCCAAGGCCAGCGTCAACAAAGCCGTCTCGGTGCTGCGCGAGAACGGATACGTCAAGCAGGAGCCTTACGGCGATGTCTTCATGACAGAGAAGGGCATTGAATATGGTCGCTCGGTGCTAAGGAGGCACCTGCTGCTGCATCACTTCCTGATGGATGCGCTGGGCGTGGATCCCGTGACCGCAGAGGAAGAGGCTTGCAAGATGGAGCATGCGATAAGCGATGACACCCTGTCCAGGTGGATCGACTTTCTGCGGAAGAACTTGCCGGAGGTCGTAGAGGCAGCCGGCATCGAGAAAGGTCTTCGGGGAAACACCGATTAATCATCGCTTCCCTAAAGGCGTCGCCAGGAGCTACTGGAATCCCACGGTGTTCGCTCCCTTGAAATATTGAAGGCGTTTGGAAATACTTAAACGGAATAGGACCCTTCGTTGCATGCGGCCTCCGATGAGGTCAGAGAGCAGGTAGAGATGGCCAACTACGCTAACGGTGTCGAGACCAAGGGAATCATCGCCGATACCTGCAGAAGGCTCTTCATTGAGAAGGGATACAGGGACACCACTTACTCGGAGATATACAAGACCGCGATGGTCAACCCCGGGACGATCGCCCATCACTTCGGAAGCAAGCGCAACATCGCCTCCATGCTCTATGGGGAGTTCATGACGACGTTCGTCGAATCCGCCGCCAGGCTCTTTTCCGAGGAGGACGACATCCAGCAGGCGTTCATCGCCTATGCGATGCACCGCAGGCTCGCCTACGATGACGAGCAATACAATCGTTTCGTGATGGAATTCATGCTTGACGACATCGCCAATGACGACGAGGACCGTTTCATCGACGAGAGCTTCGGCGCTTTCCGAGCAACCAGCGAGAAGATAGGCAAGGCCAAGGCGGGCTTCTACTTTATCGCCTACAAGGGCATAGAGGCTGCGGTCGACTCCTACTACGGGCGCAATCCGGGGTCTCTGACCTTCGACGAGATGTTCGCCTATTTCGCTGAGATCTACTTCGCCTACCTGCCACGCGAAGAGGTGGCTGAGAGGACCGAAAGGACTCTCAAGCTCCTAAAGGGCGTTAACGTCAAGCTCGAGAATCTTCAGATCTTGGTGGAGAGAAGCTGCCCTTAAGGATACGTTGACTGATTGCTTTTGCCCGAATTCGGCGAAATGAATCAGTCAGCGTTTTCTCCTAGGAAAGCTGGCAGGCAATCGGCTGCGTAAAGCGGGATGTTCACCAACCAGCCTTGATCCTTCCAGCCCAGCGTCGAGAACCTCAAAGCCCTATCGATCTCGTAACGCTTGACAAATGCCGCAAGGGAACCGCCTGCTATGTTACCTCCGGCCTTCACCTCGATAGGCCAAAGCCTGCCTTCGTGCTCGATCAGAAAATCCACCTCGCCTTTTCGCTGCTTGCCATCGGCGGACCAGTAATGCGGAACATAGCCATTTGCAACAAGTTGCTGGCAGACATACTGCTCGGCATAGACTCCCTTGTACTCTGTAAAAAGACGATCGCCTTCGAAGATGGTCTTTGTTTCAAAAAGTTGCTTCATCTCCCCGTTATCAAGAAAGACCACGTGGGCGATAGACTCGAAGTGTTCGGCAGCGAACTTGCGAATCAGCCAGGTCTTGCCCACCTGGCGCGCGCCATTGACGATCAGCGGCTTACGTGACGGGTCGTTATTCCAGTCTATGAGCTTGGCCATGGCGTTTCGATGCATCGGAGATCCTTCGGTTTTTTGGCGGGTACCGGTTTCGGTTTCCGCCAAAATATGGCGGAAACCGAAACCGGTATTAACCATATTATGGCAGATACCGACACAGGGATCTGTCTTAGGGCGGTGATGACGGATCCGTTTCGCCTGTCGCTCAATCGCGCTGGAGGATGTAGTCCGTCACTAGTTCTACGTAGCGCTCGGGGTGGACGATCAGGGACAGATGTCCGCCCTCAAGGTCGGTGACCACCGTCGGGTTAGTCATGATCTCCACGAGCGAGGATGTGCAGTCCGGATGGAACGTCTTGTCGTCCTCGGAAAGGATGAGCAGCACTCTGTCGTCCCATCGCGCGAAATCCTCCCGTACCATGCCGATGTGAGTCTCCGCATTCGCCAAAAGGTCGACCATGTGGTATGCATACGGCTTGTCCAGCTGCTCCGCCATGATGTCGCACAGCTCTCTCGCATCGGATTTGGATCCGGGGCTGTCATCAAACATCTTCATTACCTCTGTTTTCATCATTCGCTTGAGGAGGGGGAGTGGAACCGGGCCGAGCGTCTTTTGGAGGCGTCTTTGCCTCTCGATCATCTCGAGCAGGGAATCGTGCGCCGTCTGGCTCATGTCGCGCGAGAGTGAGCAGGTGTTGGAGAGCACGAGGCCGTCGACGGTCTCGGGATGCAGGCGTGCGATGATCTGCGCCACCACGCCCCCAAACGACTGTCCAACGAGCCATGCGCGTTCATCGAAGCTGTCTAGTAGCTCGGCTATGGCTTCGGCGAGCTCGGCGTTGCTTTCGAAAGGGATCTGATAGTCGAAGGTGATGACGGAGAACTCCTTCGAGAAGGCGTCGAAGTGCCGGAAGAACAGGTCCGAGAGTCCGATGCCGCCCGTGAGCAGCACGACGGTCGCTGCGGCATCCGGGTGGCTATGACGACGGTAGGTGAAGTCCTTGCCGTTTTTCAGCGAGAGCGTCTGCGGCGGGTATGCCGCGCAATACTCCTGGAAGTCCATGGAGCCTCCTCTGATATTGGTGTCGCCAAAGCTGCTGTCCTAGACCTCCCAGGTTCATGGAAAGCCCGGTTGGTTTGCCTTGTCTAATTTTCTCATAGATCGCGTTGTGGGGTTTGTCTCGGTCGTTAAGGAAACACTGATCGATTGCTTTTGCCCGGATCCAGTGCGTGGCGCAGCCAGCCCGCCGACACATAAACAGGCCCCGCACATGCATGCGTGCGGGGCCTGTCCTGGGCCTATCCTGCCGTCTCGTGTCGGCGTTGTCGCTAGAAGTTCTCCTCGCTGACCTTCGCGATGGCCTTGGAGGCCATGTCGTAGACCTCCGGGATGACGCTATAGTTGAGTCCCATCGTAAGTCCCGGGACGAAGTAGTGCTTCCCCTGGTTGGGGATGGAATTGATCAGATCCCGCACCCCAGCCTCAACCTGCTCATAGGTGGTCTCGGGCTTGTCGTAAACGCCGTTGTTGAGTCCTCCTATGATCGTGATGCCGTGCTGATCATGCTCGGCGATGCACTTGGGGATGTCGT
>CAZPAN010000125.1:0-4940 GCA_964584585.1 uncultured Coriobacteriaceae bacterium
TCCTTACCGCGATCCTTAGGATCGCGCTTCATCGGGTAGATGATGCGGTCGGGCGAGTAGGTGTACTCGCGAAGCGCAAGGTTCATGGCGTTGACGCGACCGTTGGTGATCGGGTTGTCCTCGTCACCCTCGACGCGGATGAGCTCCCCGTCCTTCGTGATCACCTTGACGCCGTATCCTACCGGGTGGCTTCCCGGAGGCGACCAGGTGTTGCTTCGGGTGGCGACTGTGCCATCCTCCCTGACTTCTTGCCATTCTTTTCCGTATGCCATGTTTCCCTCTTTCTTTGGTCCCAGTAACCTTAGAAATCGCCATGCCCCTGCTTTGCTTCGGCCGACCTTCGATCCTCCCCGTCGCCCTCCAAACGACGACCTCGGTTCTCGGGCTAGCTTGCGCGCCGCGTCGGCATGGCACTTTAGAAACGACTCACGAGATGGTGGCATTCCAACCTCGGGAGCCATCCTTCGCGCGCTAAACGGAGCGGCGATGCCTAGCGCGTTTGGACACAAAATAAAAACCGGGTCGAAAGTGCGCTCGGAAGGTTCTTGAAAACCCGCCGTTTGAAGATAGAATCACCTTGCGTCCCGGGCGTTTTCGATTATACCTTCGGGGTCGTGCGGGTTTCATCGGCACGACCTCCATGTTCCGACACGCTTTTGTACAGCAGTGACGAACGGAAGCGCTTTTGCTTTCGTGCAAATTGCTGACGATGTAGTGCGGATGCCCGTTTCTTCTACTTATGGGCAAAGTTTGAACATTAGAGTTGTTTCTTGTTCGTCAAAGATGCCCAATGGGATAGGGGGGTTCCGGCGCTTTCCATAGCCCTTTCGAGCCGCAGTTCCGGCATCTTGGATCCGCACAGCCCTCGGCGGTGGATCCGCACAGCCCTCGGCGGTTCAACACGAAAGCTTTGATCTATAGGAGCACGTGGGAGAAGACGCCGTCCTCGTAGATGCCGATGCTGTGGCTGCCGTCCTTCGGGATCCCCACGCTTCCAGGATTGAAAAGGCGTATCGACGGGAAATCTGGATGCGGCTCGTTGCACTTCACATGGGTGTGGCCGTAGACGAAGGCACCGCCGGCTGGGATGGCCGGCATGTTCTCTGGAGAAAAGATGTGCCCATGCGCGAAGAAGATCTGCCTCTCGTCGTCGATCATCATCGCGTACTCGGCCAGGCACGGGAAGTCAAGCACCATCTGGTCGACCTCCGCTTCGCAGTTCCCTCGCACCGCGAGCACCTTGTCGGCGATCCCGTTGAGCATGGCGATGACCTTCTTGGGAGCGTAGTCGGCAGGCAGGTCGTTGCGGGGACCATGGTAGAGGAGGTCCCCCAAAAGCATCACGCGGTCGGGATTCGTCTCCTCGATCTTGTCCAGCACCTTGGCACACCAGTCGGCCGCCCCATGGATGTCTGACGCTATCAGCAGCTTCATCGGCGATCCTCCGTATCATCGTCATCACCGTCACGGCACCCGCTCGGGTCTCCAGTGGACGCTCTACGAGGCAGCCTCCTCATCGTCTCCGTCCGACAGAGCCGATCCCATCGCCGCAGCAGCCTGGGCGAGCGGGTTTCCGACGCCCTCCCACTCGCTCATCTCGTCGAAGACCATCGTCGACGTGAAGTTCAGCAGCTCGTCCGCGTCTGATGCGAGCTCGGTCACATCCCAGGGGGCCCACATCGTCAGATCCTCGCCCAAGCAGTATGAGAGCGGATTGCCGGACATGAATCCAAGGTTCACCGGAGCCGAGTCGACGAGGGTGATGTAGCGCACCAGCTCCACCTCGCAGGAGTCGGTGGTGCCGTCGGAGAGGACGGCCGTAGCGGAAACGAAGTTGCCGAACGAATCGCGTTCGAAAGTCATCGACTCGACTCCCTCTGCGGTCACGCCCAGCCTGCGCAGCCTGCTCCACAGGTTGGACTGCGCGCCGCGCGAGGCGTCCTCGAGCACTCCCTCGGAGCTGTAGGTGAAAGTCTCCTCGAACCCGGCTCCAGTTGTGCCGGCGGTCAGCGTCACCGAGATGCATTCGCCGTTGGAATCGTAGGAGTAGTCGTAGACGAGGCTTCCGTCCTCTGATGAGACGGATGCGAGCCGGCCCGCATCGTCGTAGGCGAGCACATACGAATCGTCGCCCTTGATCCTGGAGATCCTGCCGGCCTCGTCGTAGGCGAACCAGACATCCGCCATCTCGTATCCGCTGTCTGCGTCGGTCTCCACGCAGGAGATAAGCCTGCCGGATACGTCATAGGAATATTCGAGCACGCGCTGGTTCACGTCGTCGGATGCGCTGACGAGTCTGCCGGCCTCGTCGTAGACGAAACTCCACGACTCCGAGTATGAATCACCGCCCATGACCGCCATGGTCATCCTGCCCTCGTCATCATATGTGTAGGTGGAGGTGACAAGGCCGTCCTCCCCGTCGGTGCTGATGGAATTGACGGCCCCCGTGTCGGTGTAGACGATCGTCGAGTCGACGCTGTAGCGTCCGCTGCCGCTGCCCGACGACATGACCGCCTCGTATTCGACTGGCACCCATGTCTCGATCAGCCCGGCGCTCTCCAACCCCGCGATCTCGACGCTTTGATCGCATACGATCGAGCATATCGATGGGTTTCCGGAGAAATCCATCGACGAGATGTCGGTGTCCGTGACGTCTATCTCGACCAGCTCCTCGAGCGTCGACAAGTCGATCTCCGATATCGCGACGTCGGCGATGTATAGGTTTTTCAAAGCGGTGTTTGACGACAGGTCGAGTGACGTGATGCCGCTGGACGAGAGGTCTAGCGTCACCAGTCCCGGGAGATCAGAGAGATCCACCGAGGTCAGGCTCCGCCCTGTAGCAGTGAGCGTCTGGAGGTTCGGGAATATTCCCAGACCCGAGATGGAGCTGGCGTCCTCCACGGTCAGCTCTGTGAGAGTGGCCGCCTCGGATCTGGATATCTTCCCGTCATCATCGAGATCGGCGACGAAGACGGAGTCCCTCACGCCGGAGTCGGGGAAGGTCTCGACGTCTATGTTGTAGGCCCTGGTGAGCGTTCCGACGACGTTGATCAGCACAGCGATCGCGACGACGGCGACGGCGGCGCAGATCGCCATGACCACGTTCCTGTTGACCAGGTGCTTCCGAACAGGGGCGATCGCATCTGCGGATACGATCCTGGCGGGTCCGGAGTCTCTGTTGATTTTCCTGGAGAGAGAAGGCCGGAGCTCCCTGGGAGTGGCCTCCTCCCAGCTCAACCACGCTCCGCCGTCTGAGCTATCAGGACCGGGGCCGTCTACGCCGAGATCGTCATCATCGGCTTCGTGGCCGGGTTTGCCGGCATCGGCGACAGCGACGCCCGCTTCCTCATCGGAGGATCCGCCCTCCCCAACCTCACCGGCCTTGGAAACATCCACGAAATCCCCTCGGGTCACCAGCCGGTCGGCATCGCAGGCGACGCAGCTGCCGGATCCCTCCGGTATCTCCGCTCCGCATTCAGCGCACCATGCCACCCCGACCACCTCCCGACCCTTCGGACGCCCGGCATCCCGTCGACCAGAGCAGGCTACCGAAAGATTATAGGAAACACTGATTAATTGCTTTCGTCTGCCTCCGGCACGTGGCGCAGCCCATATGCGCGAAGGCGAAGAGGGCGCGCTGGCCTGCGCCGATGAGCCTGAGCTCGCAGGGGCTGCGCCACGTGCCGGAGGCAGGGCGGAATGAGTAGATCAGCGCTTCCTATAGGCTTCCAACCTATCTATACAAGTTTATTAACATCGCATGCCTGCGCGGATATCGTTAAAGCGCAGCTTGTTAATACAAGTTGTCGCGCTTCCGGGTCGCCTGCGCCTTGGGCTAACGCTTGCGTCTGAAAAGAGCAGGTGAATCTGACGAAAGGAGAAAGAGCATGGGAAAGATCAAAGATCTTATGGTCGAGTTCGAGGACGAGGGACTGATCGAGGAGGTGGCGGCCCAGGTCGAGTCGGGCACCTCGCCCGATGAGATCATCTCGGAGTGCCAGGCCGCGATGGTCGAGATCGGCGACAAGTTTTCCGAGGGCGAGCTGTTCGTCTCCGATCTGATGATGGCAGGGGCCATGTTCAAGGGCGTCACCGAAGCCATAGAGCCTTATCTCAAGTCAGATGAAGCAAGCTCATCTAAGGGGAAGGTCGTTCTAGGGACCGTCAAGGACGACATCCACGACATCGGGAAGGACATCGTGGCGAGCATGCTCACGGCATCCGGCTTCGAGGTCATAGACCTAGGAGTCGACGTCGAGCCCGGCGCCTTCGCAGACGCGCTCAGGGACAGCGGCGCCAGCGTGCTGGCGCTCTCGTGCCTGCTCGCCTCGTGCTACGACTCGATCCGCGCCACCGTGGAGTCCGTGGGCGAGGCCGGTCTTCGCGACCAGGTGAGCATAGTCATAGGCGGAGGCCCCATCGACGAGCACGTCGTGGAGTACTCGGGCGCCGACGCCTGCAGCGGCCCGGCCCAGGAGACCGTCGAGTTCTGCGAGAGGGTGTATGCATGATGACGAGGACCAACGAGAGATACGAGCGCAACTACCAGCTCGTCATGGACGGGATAGCCTGCAAGAACACGAGGCCCATCAGCAGCTTCTCCGGCGGCGCACCGCTTGCCAACATGGACGGAATGAGCGTGGCGGAGTTTCTGGACGACCCATTGGCCGGAGTGGCGGCCGTTTAGCGCACGATCAAGCGCATAGAGGAGGATGCGGGGCCGCTCCCGACCGTCAACACCGTGGCCGGGGCGATGAACATGGTTCTCAACATCACCATGCTGTGGTGCTCCAAGGTGCTGATTCCTGGAATCGAGATCCCCGGGGATTCGGTATGGCAGGTCAAGGAGCAGAAGCTCATCGACCGGGACGCCTACGACAAGATCATGGAGATGGGATACAACAATTTCATTCAATCCGAGATCCTGCCCAAGATCATCG
>CAZPAN010000126.1:0-4905 GCA_964584585.1 uncultured Coriobacteriaceae bacterium
AGTGAGGAGCTCCACGGGAGGGCCTCTACCCCTTTTTTTTTTTTTTTTTTGCGATCGACCTGCTCCAGATTGCCCCCATCACCGGCATCACGCGGGCGTTACCGCGTGCGAAGGGCCTCATCGCCACGATGCTCGAGCATGCCGACTCCACGATCTCGGCCGCTTTCTCGAGGTCTGGCTTGGTGTCAGGATGGGCTGACATCTCGGATATCTTCTCGTTGGCCCAGGTAAACACGCGATCGACCCGGATCGCCATCGACGAGCCGTCCGCAGTCGAGTCGCCTACGGGTTCTCCGCTGGGGGAGAACCAGCTGGCATCGGGCCAGTCGTCCATCTCAGGGGCAGTCCGGTAGACGCCCGCGTTGGCGTCGAATCCCTCGAAGAGACGCATGTGCAGGTCGGAAAGCGCTATGGAGTCGGGCTGCGGGCAGAATATCTCCGCCATATCGGCCACCATGCGCGCCGCCACCACGTCGGCCTCTCCCTCGGTCGAGTTCCCATGCCTCTCCAGAGCGATGGCCGGAGTGTCCGCAGGGGAGATCTCGCCCGACTCGCACATTCTCGCCAGCTCGTCCGTCGTCTCGGAGACATCGAGGAGATCGAGGGCCTGCAACCCGATGGCCATCTTCCAGATCGTCGAGACGCGAGTGGAAGATTTCGATTTGTCCTTTTCTGCCATGAGTCCTCCGTACATTTCGAGCGGCTTGAAGACGTCGACGGCCCTGCTTCTGTTCGTCGATACTATAGTAGCCGTATTGGCTGTCGATATAAACCATAGCATCAGACCACGTGACATCAAACCGTAGGCGTATCAGTCCCTTCGCCGTCGCGTTCCCACCTCGGTTCCCATCGGTTTCCATCAGCCCTGATTCCAGCGGCAGGCCCGATTCCCGTATGATGCGTTGATATACAATGAGACTCCGAGCCATGGCGTGAAGCGAGGTGGAATGGAAATGGCCGACAAGCCAGCGTGCCCAGTGTGCGGCGCCCAGGTAGATGCGTCTGAGACGGTGTGTGGGAGATGCGGGTTCAAGCTGATGGGCAGGACCGAGCGGTTTTTCCCCGTGGACTCCGTCAACAGGGGCAATATGGACAGGCCGATGCCGACGACCTCGGGTACTCCCGCCCTCACGATCATTAAGGGTTCGCTGGAGGGAGAATCGTTCCAGCTTGTGAGCTTCCCGATGGTGATCGGCAGAGATCCCACATGCGATCTCTTTCTGAACGACAGGACCGTCACACGCAAGCATGCTTCGGTCGACATCATCGACGGAGAGGTGGTCATCACCGACCTCAATTCAATGAACGGGACATGGATCGATGGCGTCGCGTGCGACAGGGCCGTTCTTAAAGACGGGACGATCGTGCAGATAGGCATATTCACGATGGCGTTCAATATCTGACGGTGAGGTCTTCGGTCCCGTCCTTATGGGGAGGTCGGGCCGGGCAACGCCCGCTTTAGTCAGGTCGCATCATAATCCACAACATAAGAGGAGATGGAATTGGGTCAGTCCAAGATGCTGCTGTCCGGCAACGAGGCGGTGGCGCGCGCGGCGTTCGAGGCCGGGGCGGAGATCGGGGTAGGGTACCCGGGCACTCCCTCTACCGAGACGCTAGAGACTTTCGCCAGGTTCGAGGGCGTCTACGCTGAATGGGCGCCTAACGAGAAGGTCGCGATGGAGGTCGCGGCTGGGGCGAGCATGGCGGGGGCCAGATGCCTTGTCACGATGAAGCATGTCGGCGTGAACGTCGCCGCCGACCCCCTCTACTCCATCGCCTACACGGGCGTCAGCGGCGGGCTGGTGATGCTGGCCGCCGATGACCCGGGCATCTTCTCGTCGCAAAACGAGCAGGACACCCGCTTCCACGCCCTTGGCGCGCATGTCCCGCTGATCGAGCCATCCAACCCCGGCGAGGCTTACGAGATGGGCAAGCTCGCCTTCGAGATCTCCGAGCGTTTCGACACTCCGGTGATCATCCGCTCCACCGTGCGCATGTCGCACACCAAGTCGATCGTCGAGGTGGGGGAGCGCGTCGAGCGCGAGCTGATCCCCTATTCCGGCGACCCGTCAAAATGGGTGATGATGCCGGCGTTCGCCAAGAGGCGCCGCAAGTTCGTCGACAGGCGCACCGCTGAACTCGCCGAATACTCTTGCGAGCTGGCGCTGGCCGAGCACAGGGACGCCTCGATCGGAGTCATCTGTGCCGGCGTGGTCTACGAACAGGTCAGGGAGGCACTTCCCGAGGCTTCCACGCTCAAGATCGGCATGCCCTACCCGCTTCCCGCCAAAGCGATCGCGGAGTTCGCCGAGAGGGTCGAGCGCCTATATGTGATCGAGGAGGCGAGCTCCTACCTCTCGTCTCAGGTTGCCGCGCTCGGCATCGCGCTCGATCGCACCCCGTCTCCGATGCCGCTTGACGACGAGGTGACCCCCGCGATCATAAGGAAGGCCTTCGGAGAACCCGAGGCCCCCTTCGAGACCTACGGCGGAGATCTGCCCGGACGCCCGCCGATGCTCTGCGCCGGATGTCCTCACAGGCTCGTCTTCCACGAGCTTTCCAGGATGGGGGCGATCGTCACCGGCGACATAGGCTGCTACACCCTCGGCACGCTCGCGCCGCTTTCTGCGATGAGCTCCTGCGTCGACATGGGCGCCTCGATCTCGATGGCGCACGGCATGGAGATCGCCCGTAGGTTCGGGAAGGGCGCGGAGGGCATCCTCGCGGACAAGCCGATAGTCGGCGTCATCGGCGACTCCACCTTCGCGCACTCCGGCATCACCTCGCTGCTCGGCACGGTCTACAACCAGGGGTCGGGGATCGTATGCATACTCGACAACCGCACCACCGCGATGACGGGCCAGCAGGGCAATCCCGTCAACGGGATCACCCTTCAGAACAGGCCCAGCCGCGAGCTCGATCTCGTCGAGTTGTGCAAGTCGCTCGGGGTGGAGGACGTGCAGAGCGGCGAGGCTCAGGACATGGCGGCCGTGCGTGAGGCTTTCAAGCATGCCAGGAAGTTCGAGGGCCTCTCGGTGATAGTATTCTGCGGCCCGTGCCAGCTTCTGGTGCGGGAGCGCAAGGCTCCGGTGCAGGTGGCCGAGAGCTGCAGAGCCTGCCGTGCGTGCATCAAGATCGGATGCCCGGCTCTCGGGACCGACGAGGTCGGCCACGCGTTGGTCGACTCCGCGCAGTGCATAGGCTGCGGTCAGTGCGTTCAGGTGTGTCCGTTCGACTGCATCTCGGTCGGGGCCGGGATTCGAGACGAGAACTAGGGAGCGGTTTCGAAGATGAGTGACTCCAACAACGTGGCCACGACTACGGTCGTGCTCTGCGGGGTCGGCGGGCAGGGGACGATACTCGCCGCCGACATACTCGCCAAGGTCGCAGCCCGTGCCGGACTCGACGTCAGGCCCTCCGAGATCCACGGGATGTCCCAGCGCGGCGGCAGCGTGATCACGATAGTCAGGTTCGGCAGCGAGGTTCATTCCCCTGTGACCGACTACGGATGCGCCGACAGGGTGGTCTCCTTCGAGGCCACCGAGGCGCTCAGGTACCTTCCATATCTCGCCGAAGACGGCAAGATGCTCGTCAACAGCGCGGAGATCGTGCCGTTGCCGGTGCTGATCGGCAATGCCACGATGCCCCAGGATGGCGACGAGGTTCTCGCCAGGCGCGGCGCGGTGATGATCGACTCTTCCAGGATAGCGATGGAGGTGGGCAACCCTAAGGCCACCAACATCGTGCTGATGGGCGCCCTCTCCAAGGATCTCGGCTTCGAGGAATCTCTCTGGGAGGAGGTCATCTCGGGGAGGGTCCCGCCCAAGACGATCGAGAGCAACCTCGCCGCATTCCATGCGGGTAGGGCAGCCGTCTAGGATGGAGGCAAGCTGATGGGTGTGGTCCAGCTGAGCGTGTTCGTCGTCAACGAACCCGGGCAGATCCGAAACGCCACCGGGGCGCTCGCCGACGCCGGCGTCTCTATCAGGGGCATCTCGGCGTCTGACACCGCCGACTTTGGGATCGTGAGGATCGTTGTGGATAAGCCGGAGGAGGGAGAGAGGGCGCTCGCCTCAAAGGGGTTCCTCGTGAAGTCCGGCGAGGTCATATGCATCAAACTGATCGATTCCGCAGGCCAGCTCGACAGCATGTTCGACGCAGTGGCCGCCATCGACGTAGATGTCAAGTACACTTATTCGCTTACGAATTCCTATCTGGTGATGATGACCAGCGACCAGGAGGCGGCGACTGCGGCGCTCCGCGAGATAGGCGCCCAGCTGGTCGACGATAACGAGCTGATCTGAGCCGGCTGCGGCTCGGGCCGGTCGGAAAGACGGACGTTCGTCCGATCGCCACGCTTCGCGAGAAGGGGCGAGGCCAGACGATCCGGCGCAATGAAGACGACGAGCACGAAAGGGGCTTTTGCGGCAATGCCGATCTACGATCCCGAAAACGAATGCGCATCGCGCGATGAGATACGGAGCATCCAGCTCGACAGGCTCCAGAAGACCGTGGCATACGTCTACGAGAGAGTCGGATGGTATCGGGAGAAGCTGGACGGGGCCGGCGTATCCCCGAGCGACATCCGCTCGTTCGATGATCTCAGGCTGCTTCCGTTCACGGACAAGACCGTGATGCGCGACACGTATCCCTTCGGCCTGTTCGCCACCCCGATGGAGGAGGTCCTCCGTCTTCATGCCTCCTCAGGTACCACCGGCAAGCCCGTCGTCGTGGGATATACCGCACATGATCTCGATGTCTGGAGCGACTGCATCGCCAGGATCATCCAGATGGCCGGCGTGGTGCCCGCCGACCGTATCCAGATGGCCTTCGGCTACGGGATGTTCACCGGCGGCTTCGGGCTGCACTACGGGGTCGAGAAGCTAGGCGCGATGATCATCCCGG
>CAZPAN010000127.1:0-4865 GCA_964584585.1 uncultured Coriobacteriaceae bacterium
GATGCCGTTCTGCCACATCTCAACGTAGTCATAATCTGCGGGCAGACCGGCAACGAGCTTTGGCCCCTGGTTCACTCCGACACCCCAAGAGAGACCGTCACTTTCCCGATGGAGGATGAGAGCCTGCTGGAGGGCACGATCAGAAGATCCCTCGATCTCACGGACTCCCCCATCCTGTTCGTCTGCCACCCCGAGATCGCCGACATGATAGAGAAGGCAGTCGAGGAAAGCGGTCTCCTCGACGACCTCGGCTATGAGATCCTGGCCGAGCCGATCTCTCGCGGAAGCGCCTTCTCCATAGCGCTCGCCGCCACCAGCCTCAAACGACGCGATCCCAACGCCTGCATGCTCGTGATGCCCTCCCATATCTCGATGGAGATCGACGACAGGTGGGAGCGGGCCGTGACACGAGCCTACCGTGCGGCTTCGGCCGACAGGGTGGCGCTGCTGGGAACCCCTCCCAAAAGCGCTTCCACCGAACGCTGCTACATAAGGCCGGGCAAGGAGATGAAGGAGGTCGTCGGCGCCAGGCACGTGAGCGACTTCGTATGCAACCCGATGCCGGGGCAGGCCGCCAGGTGCGTCTCGGTCGAATGCCTCTGGTACACCGGAATCGTCGCGATGCGGGTCTCGACCGCAGTCTCCCAGATGATGCGCACGGCGATGCTGCACGACTTCCCGGCCGGCAGGGACATGGATCGCGTGGCAGAGACGGCGAACTTCCTCGTCTCGATAGGCACGGACGCCTGGGACACCGAAGAGGCCAGGGAACTGGTCAGATCGCTGCCCGAGACGTCCTTCGAGGAGTCGGTGCTCTCGGCGTGCGACAGGCTGGTCTCGATTCAGACGAGCATCGACTGCGGCCTGATCACCTCGCTTCGGGGGATCGACGACGCGGTGAAGGCCGACGAGTTCGGGAACAGGATCGTCGGGAGGGCTTTCGCGATAGACTCTCACGACACCACCGTCTTCAACGACGACAGGCTCACCGTGACGCTCGGCTGCGAGAACATCATGGTCGTGAACACCCGCGACTCCGTACTGGTGGCCTCCAAGGATGCACTCGGATCGCTCTCCGAGGTGCTGCCGACGCTGATAGAGGCCGGAGCGCATGAGGTCGAGACATCGAGCGTATCCAACGACGGCTGGGGTACCACGACGCTGCTCTTCGAATCGGATCGCGCCAGGATCAAACTCGTGCAGCTCTACCCCGGTCGGACCATTCCGGAGTACAACCGCGAGACCGTCGAGGAGATATGGACGGTACTGCAGGGGAAGGCGCTGAGCCGCACCAGAGGATCGCGCAAGACCCTCGGCCCCGGCACGATGCAGCGCTACTCGCGCAAGGAACATCACAGCCTGGAGAACCCCACCCAGGAGATGACCTTCCTGATGTGCGTCGAGATCGCCAAGGGTCCGAAGAATGATGGATAAGCCGGAAAGGCCGCGTCAGGACTCGATAGTTGGGTATGTCGCCGACGAGAGCCGCAGCTTCCGCGAGCGACCCCTCACCAGAGTGGACAGCCTGGTGCTCTCGCAGCTCGCCTACTTCCACTGGGACACGACCGGCAGGTTAAGTGCGGATATCGAGTGCATCGAGACCGAGGCACCCAGGATATCGGACCTCTACGACGAATCGGCATTCCCCGTGCTATTCAGCATGAAGGAGAACCTGCTCCGCGACGAAGCGCTTTTCGTGCTGGCCTGCGTCTCGCCGAGATGGTCGGAGGTGAGGGTGGCTGCCCACGCGCGCACCCTGGACGACGAGGCGGTCGAACAGTTCTCGGCGACCGCCTTCATCGTGCCCTGCAGCGACGAGGCGAACGCCGACCACATCCTATACGTGGCTTTCAGCGGAACCGACATGTCGATCACGGGCTGGAAAGAGGACTTCATGCTCGCGTTCAGCGACGAGATCCCCTCCCAAGCCCAGGCGGCTCGCTTTCTGGAGGAGGTTGCCTCGAAAACGTCGGCTCCGATCGTGGTGGGCGGTCACTCGAAGGGCGGCAACCTCGCCATCTACGCCACCGCCACCTGCGTCCCCTCAACGAGAACCCGGATCTGCAAGGTTTTCAACCACGACGGTCCGGGTTTCTGCGAGGAAGCCTACGAGCGGTCGGGCATCGAGAAGATCTCCGGAATCGTGGACCGCACGGTGCCGATCAACTCGATCGTCGGAATGCTCCTGAAAAACCCGGCAGGCCACCGCGTGGTGCGCAGCTCCGCCCTGGGTTTCGCGCAGCACAACCCCTACACCTGGATTGTGCGAAACGGCGACTTTTGCTACGCGAATCGCGTATCGACATCCTCCAGCGCGCTCGCCGAGGTTATCCGGCATTGGCTGTCGGGAATGTCGCGCAGCGAGATGCGATCGTTCACGGACGTTGCCTTCGACATCATGTCCGCCGACGGATCTGCCAGCTTCGACGAGCAAGACGCCTCATCGATATTCGCCAGCATATCGAAGCTCACAACCCTCGACCCCGACACGTCACGCCTACTTGCGGACCTGGCCGGGAGATTCCTTGAGTCCTCTTTCGTGGGAAGCGCCCGGGTCTTGGGGAAACGCTGATCGATTCATTCCACCCGTCTCCGACACATGCCGCGCCCTTGCGCGCTCAGGTTCATCGACGCGGGCCAGCGCGCCCTTTTAGCCTTCGCGTGCATAGGCTGCGCCACGTGGCGGTACCCGGCGTGAGCTGCGGATCGGACCTTGCGGCCAACCCATCACTGAATCACGAAGAGCGACCCTGTGGCGCCGAAGAACACTAGCAGTACCACTCCCACGATGATCCTGTACCATCCGAAGACGGCGAAGTCGTTGTTCTTGATGTATCCCATCAGGAACCTGATAGCGAGCACCGAGGTGACGAAAGCCACGACGATCCCCACGATGAGCACGACGATCTCAGTCGCGGACATCACCAGACCATCCAAGAAGAATTGAAGGGACTTGATGAGCCCCCATCCAAGCATCACCGGGATGGCGAGGAAGAACGTGAACTCGGCGGCAGCCGAACGCGCGACTCCGCAGAGCATACCGCCGATGATCGTGGCGCCCGAGCGGCTGGTGCCGGGGATTATCGCGAGCATCTGGAAGAGGCCGATCTTGAAGGCGGTCTTTGCATCGATCTCGTCGACGTCGGAGATCTTGAAGATCCCGTCGCCTGACGCGTCCTGGCCTGGGGCGTCAGCGGAGACGGAATCGGCAAGTCCTCCTGTCTCGGGGTCGCGCACATGCTTGCCCACGACGGTGGTCCCAACAGAAGCGGGCCGAAAGCGACGGTCTTTGGGAGCATCGCCCCGACGCTCTCTCTCATCAAAAGAAGCAACCGTCTCGAGCGCTCGCTGCTTCCTGCGGTTGTTCCTCTCGATGATTATGAACAGCGCTCCATATAAGATGAGCATGATCGCCACGGTCACCGCGTTGTAGAAGTTGGCGGTCACCCAGTCGTCGGCGATGACGTAGATGATGGCGGCAGGTATGCAGCCGACCGCAACCATCCCCCACAGCCTCCAGGTGCCCCTGCGTTGCACCGAGGTCTTCTTGCGGGAGAACGGGTTGAGCTTGTCGAAGTACATGATGATCACCGCGAGGATGGCGCCTATCTGGATCACCACCAGAAACAGCTCCAAGAACTCCGGCGACACGTCGAGCTGCACGAATTCGTCGACGATGATCATATGACCCGTCGACGATATCGGCAGCCATTCGGTGATACCCTCGACGATGCCGATGATTATCGATTTGATTATCTCGATTCCCATGAAGGACTACTCCCTGCACCAGTTCTCGGTCCTGGCTCTCTCCGGCTGGACCTCGCTGATGGTCTGCGTGAGCGCGCTGACCCTCGAATTGGGCGGGACGGACTCGGTGACGAAGGCGCTTCCGCCGATGATCGATCCGGCTCCGATGACGGTCTGCCCGCCGAGAACGCTTGCGTTCGAGTAGATGGTGACGTTGTCCTCGATCGTCGGGTGGCGCTTCTTGCCCGACAGCCTCTGCCCGCCGCGGGTGGAGAGCGCACCGAGCGTGACTCCCTGGTAGATCTTCACGTGCTTGCCGATCTTGGTGGTCTCGCCGATGACGACGCCGGTAGCGTGGTCGATGAAGAAGTACTCACCGATCTCGGCACCGGAGTTGATGTCGACGCCGGTCTGGGAGTGCGCGTACTCGGTCATGATGCGCGGGATCAGCGGTACGTCCTGGATGTAGAGCTCGTGGGCGATCCTGTAGACGAATATCGCCAGGAAGCCGGGATAGGAGAAGATGATCTCCTCCTTGCTCTGGGCTGCAGGATCGCCGTCGAACGCGGCCTGGACGTCCTTCAGCAACATGGCCTGGATGTCCGGGACCTTCTCGAAGAAGCGGTTGCAGACCTGCTCCACCCGGGCGTCGACATCGTCGATCACAGGATCGGCGCCGTTGCTGGCAAGCTTCTCCTCGCGGAACAGGAAGGCCTCGTGAAGCTGGCCGCAGAGCGTCTGCCTGACCCCTATCAACGTCTCGCCGATGAAGTATTCGGGACTGAAGCCCGAGGGGATCTCGTTGCCGAAATACCTGGGGAACATGACCCTGCGCAGATCCATGATCATGTCTATGATCGCCTGTCTGTTGGGAAAGTGCCGCTGCGGATCGGAGAAGAAGATCTCCTCCGCGTTGTAGTTGTCCGCGATCCTCTTGACGATGCTCTCGATACTGAATTGTGACATATTGCTTCCTCCCGCCTTTCGCATGCCCCGCCGTGAGAACGCAAGGACGGGCGCTGGTCGGCCTCCAATGATAACAATCGAGCAGTTGCCGAGAGTGCCGCAACCGCCAGGAGATCCGGAGCGGGACCGGGTTCGAGCGCCTGCGCGGACCT
>CAZPAN010000128.1:0-4799 GCA_964584585.1 uncultured Coriobacteriaceae bacterium
GCGAAACGTCCATGTAGTCGACCTTGTCCGGAGAGACTTCGGCGGGTTCTCCGAAGGTTCCATCAACGCCCCTGGTACGGCAGAGAACCCTCTCGGCCTCGACGGCGTTGCCGTCCTTGTCGCGGGCGATGAACCTGCGGGTCACGAGGTCGAACGGGTCGTTCGCCTGAGCTATCGTGTAGTTCTCCTCCTCGTCGGCGGTGAGGTAATCGATTTCGTCGGTCACCTTGCCGTCGACGACCCTGCGGTAGGGAGCCTCTATGAAGCCGAAGGGGTTCACGCGCGCGTAGGTAGCCAGCGAGCCGATGAGGCCGATGTTGGGACCTTCAGGAGTCTCGATCGGGCACATCCTGCCATAGTGGGAGGTGTGGACGTCTCGGACCTCGAAGCCCGCGCGCTCGCGCGAGAGTCCTCCGGGGCCGAGCGCCGAGAGCCTGCGCTTGTGGGTGATGCCGGCCGCCGGGTTGGTCTGATCCATGAACTGAGAGAGCTGCGACGATCCGAAGAACTCCTTGATCGAGGCGACGATGGGCCTGATGTTGATGAGCGACTGCGGGGTGATGTCGTCGAACTCCTGGGTGGACATGCGCTCTCGGACGACGCGCTCCATGCGCGAAAGGCCGATCCTGAACTGGTTTTGGATCAGCTCCCCCACGGTGCGGATGCGGCGGTTTCCGAAGTGGTCGATGTCATCGGTCTGGCACCTCGGGTCGCCGTTGTGGAGATCGATGATGTAGCGCATCGTCGAGACGATATCGTCCTCGGTGAGCACGCTCTCCTCGGAATCGATCTCGAGGTCCAGCTTCTTGTTTATTTTGTAGCGCCCGACGTCAGCTAGGTCGTAGCGCTGCGAATTGCTGAACAGGTTTCTTAGCAGCACGCTCGCCGAATCGACGGTTGGCGGCTCGCCAGGGCGAAGGCGACGGTAGAGCTCGATGAGCGCCTCCTCCTGAGTGGTGGTGCCGTCCCTGTTGAGCGTGCGTATGACTATATCCGAATCCCCGAGGAGCTCGATGATCTCGTCGCGCGTGATGGCGATGCCGAGAGCGCGGAGGAGCAGGGTCGCAGGCTGCTTGCGCTTGCGGTCGACCCTGACCGAAAGAACGTCGCGCTTGTCCGTCTCGAACTCGAGCCACGCTCCCCTGGAGGGAATTATCTTCGCGTTGTAGAGGATGGCGTCGGAGGTCTTGTCGGGTTCTGAGTCGAAGTAGACTCCAGGGGACCTGACGAGCTGGCTGACCACGACGCGCTCGGTTCCGTTAATGATGAAGGTGCCCTGCTCGGTCATCAGCGGGAAGTCTCCCATGAAGATGTCTTCCTGCTGCTTGATCTCGCCGGTGCGCTTGTCCACCAGCCTGACCATCACGAACAGCGGCACCTGATAGGAGATGTCCTTCTCCTTGCACTCGAGGACCGAGTACTTGGGATCCCCGAGCTCATGTCCGAGAAATTCGAGCGAGAGCTTCTTCTGGGCGTTGTCGATAGGCGAGATATCCTGGAATGCCTCCTGGATCCCCACCGTCTTGAACCGTTCGTAGGACTCCGCCTGGATGGCCATCAGATTGGGTACATCCATGACTTCCGGTATCTTTGCAAAACTCTTGCGAGTGCGATGGTGTGTGGTTTGAGAGGAAGTCTTTTCGCTCACCACTAATGCCTCCTAGATGGATGATGAACACAGGCGTGCATCGTGCGTAATCGCGCAAATTTTCAGTATATACAGTGGGTTTATCCCGATCAACGAGGCATGTCGATTGGAATCTGCGGGCGGTCTATGAACTCTACCTGGCCCTGAAAGGCCGGCCGCGCTCGACGCGCAGACCGGCCCCGGGTCAAATGCCGGCGCCAAACCGCTGGACGCCGGCTATCCATCCTGTGGTTACTGAAGAGTAACGGCCGCGCCGGCCTCCTCTAGCTTGGCCTTGACCTCCTCGGCCTTGTCCTTGTCGACGCCCTCGAGGACGGCCTTCGGGGCCTCCTCGACCAGAGCCTTGGCCTCCTTCAGACCCAGGCCCGTGATCTCGCGAACGACCTTGATGACGGCCAGCTTGGCATCGCCGAAGCCCTCCAGCATGACATCGAAGCTGGTCTTCTCCTCCTCAGCGGCATTCTCCCCACCAGCGGCGGGAGCGGCGGCGAAGGCAACGGGGGCTGCGGCGGAGACGCCGAAGACCTCCTCGAGTTCCTTGACGAGCTCGGAGAGCTCGAGAGCGGGCATGGCCTTAAGGGCCTCGATAATCTCATCCTTGGTGACGGCCATTGTCTTTCCTCCTGTATCCATTCGCGGCGTATTCTAGTGAAACGCCGAAGTATTTACTCCGTCCGTATCCGGACGAAAACAACTGATCATCGTTTCCCTAGCGCCTTGGCTATCAGCTTTTAGCCCAGCCATACGCGCCGGGCTATAGGCGTAACGAAGCCCACCCGAATCGTGGACGGGAAGCACTCCGTCCGCCTCAGGCCGCCGCTAGGCGGCCTTCGTGTCCTTGATGGCGTCGATCACCCTCACGAGCGACTCCGCCGGACCGTTGAGAACCCTGACCAGACCCGTCGCCGGACCCTGCATGGTGCGCAGAAGCATGGCGATGAGCTCCTCGCGCGATGGGAGGTCGGCGATGGCAGACATCTGCTCGGCGTCGACCGCCGCTCCGTCCATGATTCCGCCCTTGAAGGAGAGCTTATCGTTCTCCTTGCCGAATTCCTTGAGCGCCTTCATGGAGGGGACGGGATCTCCCTTGGCGAAAACGAACATGGAAGGTCCATTGAGGATGTCGTCGAGAGCGGGCAAGCCCGCCTCCGCGAGAGCCAGCTTGGTCAGGGTGTTCTTGAGAACCTTGACTGTTGCCCCAGTCTCCCTGATCGCGTTGCGCAGTACCTCGGACTCCTTGACGGAGAGGCCCTTGTAATCGACTACCCAGATGGCCGTGGCGCCACTGACCTCCTCGACGATCGAGCGAACCTTCTCCTCCTTTGCGATGCTCGGCATTCCTGTTTAGCACCTCCTCTCGGCTTGTCTCATGATCTGCTTCCGAACAGATCCGGGGAAAGCCGCGAGAGCCGCCTTGAAACAAAGAAAACGGCCTCCACTGTCCAGCGGGGGCCGACGAGCGCGAAGCGCCTATTGCTATCGACCACCTCGGCAGGCTCCGATGGGATTTAAGTCTCAACGACACCGGCTGTCTAGGGCAGTGATTAGATCTGTCCGTAACCCTCTAAGGGGTTCTAGAAGAGTCTCCCATCACAAAACCAAGCGGTCAAGCACGCCCCCGCAGGCGGAATGCGCAGCGGCTGCGATAACCCGCCTGGCAGCATATCTACCGGTGAACACCTGGCGTCCTCGTCCCGTCGAGCCGCCCCCTCGCATGCCAACATGGTGGATGAGAGCCTTCTCGCAGCCCTGCGCGTGTCGGGAGACGCCGAGACCTCTCGAGATCGAAACGGGCGCATGACTATCATGCGCCCGCCAGATCTGATTTCTGTACGCGAGAGTCGTAATGGGCTAATCGGCGGTGATGCTAGCCGAGGGGTCAACGTGGATGCCGGGACCCATCGTGGAGGTCACGGTAATCGACTTGACGTAGCGTCCCTTGGCGGCAGACGGCTTGACCCTGATGATCTCGGTGACGATCGTCGAATAGTTCTCGAGAAGGGCTTTGTCGTCAAAGGACACCTTGCCGATGGGCACATGGATATTGCCGAAACGATCGGCCCTGTACTCGACGCGTCCGGCCTTGAGCTCCTTGACGATCTTTTCCACATCGTTGGTGACGGTGCCGAGCTTGGGGTTGGGCATGAGACCCCTGGGGCCCAGTATCTTGCCGAGACGGCCAACCTTGGACATCATGTCGGGGGTCGCGACCGCAGCATCGAAATCGAGCATACCTCCCTGGATGTCGGCGACCAGATCGTCGCTGCCGACGATGTCGGCTCCGGCAGCTTCGGCCTCGCGTGCCTTGTCGCCCTCAGCGAAGACGGCCACTCGAACCTCGTTGCCGGTTCCGTGTGGGAGCGATATCGATCCTCGGATCTGCTGGTCAGCCTGACGGGTGTCGATTCCGAGCCGCATGTGGATCTCGACGGTCTCGTCGAATTTGGCGTACTTGATCTCCTTGACCAGCTTGAGCGCATCGAACGGCGCGTAGAGCTTGTCCTCGACCTTCGCCAGCGCGTTACGGTAGTTCTTCGCTCTCTTTGGCATGTTGTGCTCCTTCGTGGTAGATCGCGGGCCATGCCGGCCCTTCCACTGGGCTCACGCGGTGTCTGCGCGTGAAGCTGACGCTAAACTCCGGTCGAAAGGCTATTCAGCGCTCTCCTCGGCAACCGGAGTCTTGGTCTCGTAGTTTGTCTGGATCGTGATAGCCTTGTTGCCCCTACGGGTGACGTATGTGCCTGTGTCCGGCACACCCTCGACCCTGATCCCCATCGAACGCGCGGTCCCCATTATGATCTTCTCGGCCGCCTCGATGGTGTTGGCGTTGAGGTCGGGGAACTTGATCTCAGCGATCTCGCGCAGCTGGGCGCGGGTGAGCTCGCCCACCTTGTTGATATGAGGTTCTCCAGAGGCGCTCTCAAGGCCGAGAGCCTGCTTGATGAGGAACGCCGCCGGAGGGGTCTTCAGAACGAAGCTGAAGGTCTTGTCTTCGTAGACGGTGATCTCAACAGGGATGATCGTCCCCTGCTTGTCCTTGGTCTCGGCGTTGAAGGCCTGACAGAACTGCATGATGTTTACGCCCTGCGCGCCAAGCGCGGGGCCGACAGGAGGAGCGGGATTCGCGTTGCCGCCCTCGATCTGAAGCTTG
>CAZPAN010000129.1:0-4706 GCA_964584585.1 uncultured Coriobacteriaceae bacterium
GGCGGACGGATCTATCCTGCCGAGGGAGAGCGGGGTCTCATCCAGGCCGTTGAAGGACGCCGTTGCGTTCTCGTCCCCAGAAAGCATGCGCGTCGAGATCGTCCTGCCGCATCGCGGCAAGATCTTCGGGATGGGGATCGGCCGGGGGGTCACGCTGATAGTAGGCGGAGGCTATCACGGCAAGTCCACCCTGCTGAAGGCTCTCCAGGAATGCGTTTACGACCATGTGATCGGAGACGGACGAGAGCTCGTGCATACGGACTCGAGCGCTGTCAAGCTGAGAGCCGAGGACGGGCGTCTAGTGCGCTCGGTCGATATCTCCCCTTTCATCCGCGACCTTCCTGACGGCAGGGACACCACGAGCTTCTCCACAGCCGACGCCAGCGGCAGCACCTCTCAGGCCGCAGGCGTGATGGAGGCCCTCGAAGCTGGCAGCCGCGTCCTTCTCATGGATGAGGACACCTCCGCCACCAACTTCATGGTCAGGGACTCTCTGATGGAGGCGGTGGTCTCCTCGGACCAGGAGCCGATAACCCCCTTGGTCGAGAGAGTGCGCGATCTTTGGGAGAAGGATGACGTGAGCTCGATCATCGTCGTCGGCAGCTCCGGATCGTTCTTCCCGGTGGCCGACACCGTCGTGCAGATGGATCGCTACATGGCGAGGGACATCACCGAGAGGGTCCGCACGATCTGCGCCGAGCGAGGCCTCGAAGGACCGCCAGGAGGCGGCTTCGGCGTGCGCGGGGACGGCCGGAGGCGCATATCGATTCGCGAGGCCCCATCCGGCAGGCTGAAGGTGAGGGTCCAGGGGCTGGATGGCTTCGATGTTGGGGACTGGTCGTGCGATCTGCGTCTCGTGGAGCAGCTGGTGGATCCGGAGCAGGCGCGCTTTCTCGCCCAGATGATCAGGGTGCTCCTGCAGAAGGGGATGCTCGAAGATGAGAGCGTTTTGCATGCGGTCAGCGCCGCCATGCGCTTGCTGAAAGATTCGGGGTGGGAGGCGGTCTTCCAGCACGGACGCGCCGAGTGCGGCCTGGCACTCCCCAGGACGGCCGAGATCTGCGCATGCGTCAACAGGTTGAGAAGACGGCATCGCTAGGGAAGCGATGATTGATTTTTTTTCGTCCGGATCCGGCTCCTTCCGCGCATGGGCGCGGAGGGGGCATCGCTAGGGTCCGGATTGTCGTGTTGGCACGAAGTCGTTGTTGAGAGGCGGAGTCTGGCTATCCGACCTTGTTGAAGCAGCCCACGGGGGCATCGACCAGCTCGTTGGTGGTGCCTCTGTCGCTCTTAATCGCCCTGAGTTCCCATCTGTGCAGGTCGCAGATCAGCCAGGTCAGCCCCGCCGTCGCGTAGAGCAGCATCAGGGCGGGCAGGAGTATTCCCGAGTCCTCGATCAGTATCATCACGACGGCCACGACCATGGCCGAGGTGAACGACGCCTTGAAGAACGGGTTGCGATCCCAGAAGACCGTGTACGGACCGGGCTTGCTGACTCGCAGCCACGCGAGGTAGATCCAGATGAACACGAGGGCGATCGATAGGATCGGATCATAGAAGAGCGTCGCGAGGCTGAGGGTGACCATGTTCTCGAGGATCACCGGAACGTATGCCAGTCCCATCTTCGTCAGGTTCGTGGCCGTGGCGCCGAGATGCGACTGCCCTCCTCCGAGCATGCCGTCAGCCAGTATCAGCAGCAGCGTGAGCACCCCGCAGAAGCAGACCATGAAAATCACGGCCCTCCAGTTGAGCCTGCGCCCTATGAACATCCACCAGGCGGCGCCGGTCCCGACGACTCCCCAGACAAGCACTCCGAAGTTGGCCCCCCACCACGGTGCGACTATCACGGCGATGATGGCCGCAGAGACCATCGGGAAGATCCATTTTCCGAAGATCGTGCTTGTTCGCTTGTCGGGATAGCGGTTCAACAGGAGTCCGGAGAGCAGCAGCCAAGATCCGAAGAGCACAGCCGCCCCCTCGTTTCCTATGCCCGAGAACCGGATGCCGTCGATCGGCCTGTACGACAGGTACCCCGCCTGGGCAAGGATCCCGCCGAAAAGCTGATCGACGATCAGCACGATCGTCGTCGCGCCCATCAGGAAGAGCATCGAATAGAGCCATTTGGTGAGTTTTCCGAAGAACATGGCGATCATCGACAGGACGAGCGTGATCGCGCAGCACAGGGCGATCGCATCGTCCGGGGTTATGCCATCTGCGGCGAGCGGCCTCATCAGGTACGTCGCCAGCGGGAAGGACATCGTCACTATCCAAAAGAGCCTGGTGGCGGATATGAGGATCCCCAGCACCTTCGCCGGAAGTCTCACCGATCTGGAGAGCATCAAGAGCGATAAGCCAAACGAGATCCCCAGAAGGGCGACGAAGGCATACAGCACCGAGTCGATCGACTGGTCGATCGCCCTTCCGTAAGAGGCCGCGATGTCCAGCTCGTAGACGATCGTGGAGACGTCGGAGTCCGCAGAGCCATCGACAGGTATCAGCATCCCGCCGTTGTCGGCTATCTCGGAGCAGCCCGCCAGTTCGGCGATCGTGTCGGAGAGGTCTAGAACGGTCACGATCCCGTCGCGTCCTGTGATGGGGGAGTGGAGCAGCCCGTCCATCCCGCCTCCGATGATGACGAGAGGGGAGTAGGACTCGTCTGAGTGGTCCGCCAGCGTCGCCTCGGCCAGCGTGGAGTATACGATCAGCACGTCGTCGTCATCCATGAGGTCCAGCACATGTCCCACCACCTCGTCGAACGAGGAGAGGGCCTCGGCCCACGCTTCCTGGATGCCCTGCGAGTCCGGGTCGTCCAAGAGCAGCCTGTGGTGACCCGCGCGGTAGAGGTCTCCGGTGTCGATGGCGATGAGACCGCCGGTCTCCGCGAGCTGCGCCGCCGTGTAATCGATGGAGTCGAGCAGCACGGCGTAGTCGGTTCTCCATCCTCCGGGAGCAGAATCATCGGAGATCAGGATGGAGTTGGGGTCGCTCGCGCAGAAGTCCACCAGTCCATCCTGGTCGGCCGCCGCGATCGCCGCCGGCCTGACGGTGTTCTCCCAGTAATCGCTGGCACCCACGGCAGCGGTTTGCATCCCCGCGTCGGAGAGGGCCTGCGCGAGCCTTCCGGGAAGGGTCCTTCCTCCGGCGTACTCGACGATCTGCGGGAGGATCGCGAGATCGGCCGCGACGGGGGCGCTCGTGGAATCGGAGGCGGCTTCGGCATCGCTCGCGGATGCCTCTTCGTCGTCTCCATCCTCGTCCTGCGCGTTCGCAGCCATCGCTGCCGTGCTCTCCGATATTGGAAGGGTCACCACATCCGATGGCTCCTGCATCCACCAGCCGCTCGCGAGACTGGCGGCGGTTTCGTTGGGAGTCGCGGTCTCGTCTTCGTTGCGGACGTTTGACCTGGCGACCAGGTTGGCGATGCCGGCAGATTCTAGAGTCGAGTTCAGGTTGGGTGTGGAGGCGGCTCCTATGTCGTCCCATGTGACGAAGGGCGCGTCTATCAAGAAGATGCGCCTGGCACCGCCGCCCTGGTCCGTGTCCTGGGCCATCGCCTTTTCGGGAATGGCTGCGGAAACCAGGAAGAGAAGGGTCATGATGATGGCGACGGCCCTTTTCAGGATGTTTATCTCGCACCTCTTCCGCGTCGAGTACGATCGGGTGCTTCTTCCGATCGGGTCGAGTTCCTCGTGCCGGTCCCAGTCGATCTCGTCTTGCCTGATGATGTTAACACGGTGCGGGACGGTGGGGTCCGCCGGCGCGGCTGCCCGCTCATGTCGGGTATGGTATGGGGTGACGGATATAGCGCGGCCGCCCGTTCGCGTCGGTCGCGGTGCGGGCATCTAGGGAGGATCCCCAGCAGATGAAGATACTCTACACGGTTCCCAGCGCTCAGCAGGCTGCGTCGTCGCATGCTCCGATACTGGAGAGGCTGCATGGGGACGGGCATGAGATCCACGTGGCGGTCGGATCGGGCCTCGTTGTCGAGCCGGAGTGGGCCTCCGAATCGTTCTCGGTTCACGAGGGTCTGGGAAAAGCCGCCGTCACCAACGGATTGAGGGAGCTTTCGGGTGTGATCGCCTCGCGCGGTTTCGACGTGGTGGTCTCCAGCGGAAACCCCACGCAGAAATTCACGCTGAACGCTATCCGAACCTCTCGGACCAAGCCGGCCCGCACCGTGGCGATAGACCAGGGCTTGTACCTTGGAGACTCCGGCAACCCGGTCGTCCGCTTCTTCCTGTCGAACGCGGCGAAATCGATGGTCAGGAGATACGATGCGCTGGCAGTCTCGAACTCCGAGGATCTGAGGGCCGTTTCCAGATGGGTCTCCGGAGAGAGGGCTGTGCTCGCTCCCTTGGAGGCGGCCTCGTTGCCGAGATGGCAGGTGCCCGCCGAGGCGGAGAGGCTGGCCGCAAGGGAGAAGATGCAGTGTCCGGACGGTGCCTTCTGCGTCGTGGTCGGCGGACCGATCGATCAGGCGCACGCCCATGGGTTCATCATAGACTCGGCCTTCTACATGCCGAGGTCGATCCATATGGTCGTGCTCGGCTCGGGCAGCGCGCTTGGCAGATGCCGCAAGAGGGTCGAGTTGCTGGGTATGGAGGCCAACGTCTTTTTCGCCGGAGATTCGCTCGATGCCAGGACCTGCCTTTGCGGGGCCGACCTCGTCGTCGCGAACCTAGAGGCGCCCCTGGCCGACTGCGAGT
>CAZPAN010000130.1:0-4529 GCA_964584585.1 uncultured Coriobacteriaceae bacterium
TACTGGGCCGAAGAGGTCGCCGGAAGCGTGGATGGGTTCTATCCCGTGTACGGCACGTCCGGGGCCGAAGGAACCACCAACGTTGGCGGGGACGTGCAGACGGGAACCACCATCACTAACGTCGCGACCCGCTTCAAGCTCGAGAAGGTTAGCGAGGCGAATTCGGTCGGATCCCTGAACGGTATCGAGCTCACCATCTTGTCCACCGATGGCACCACCACCTACGCCGTGTGTGAGCGCGGTGAGGACGGAAAGGCGCCCTCCACCGTATGGCCTGAGGGGACAGATGACGTCACCTTGGGCGGCGGAATCGAGATGACCGGGAACAACGCTGGATGGATCATAGGCCTCGCCGCGGGCAGCTACATCATCCGCGAGACCGGGACCATACCCGAAAGCCATGCGAGAGCCGCAGACATCCCCATCACGATAGCGGCGAACGGAACCATCTCCTCCACCGCAGAAGCTCTGTCCGGTAGCCTCGAGGGCGGCTACACGATCACGATGGTAGACCCGGTATTCTACGCGCACATCGAGCTGACCAAGACCCTGAACGCCGCCGATGACAGCGGGTCATCCGCGCTGGCCGGTGCGAAGTTCGATCTCTACAGGGTCTACGATAACGGGGACGAAGTGCGCATAGCTACCGGCATCGAGACCGATGAGGACGGCTACTGGACCTCTGAGGGCTCCGACATCAAGTTTATTGACGGGACCACCGACGGCTATCGCACCGTGCTCGGCGACGGCCTACAACCCGGTACCTATTACCTGTTAGAGACTGCGGCACCGTACAATGCGTCGCTTCCGCAGGGAAATGCTGCCAAGACGTACTTTGCAATCTCGCAGGAGAACGATCACACCAAGACGATCTCCATTGGCGTGGAGAACGAGGAATTCACTGCAACCGTGACTGCCATTAAGCTTGATTGGTCCAGCTCTGACCCGATTGAGGGCGCGGTATTCCAGCTCGAGTACAAATCTGCCACCGACAGCGACTATGAAATCCTCGACTACATTGAAACCGATTCCAACGGGGTTCTCCGCCTGTCCGGACTATACAAGGGCGACTATCGTCTTACCGAGATCGACAATCCTGGATACATGGATGTTGAGTTCTCGTGTACCTTCACGATCGGTGAGGAAGACTACGAAGGGATCTTTGACCTGGCGGAGCCTTCTGATCGAACCGCGATCGATTTCGCCTTCGGGTCCGAGCTCTACGAAGATTACATTTACGACGGCAGGGGAATCCTCAACGTCAGGGAGACCGGTACGGTGCTCCTGTCTAAGACTGGCAGCTCGGGAACCAGCTCTACTCTGCTCAGTGGGGTCGAGTTCGAGCTGCAGGTGCTCATGACCAACGATGGTGAGACTGCATTCCTATCCAATACGGCTGGGACTTCCTCCAACGAGAGCGTTTGGTACACGATGGGCGAAAACCTCACAACGGGAAACGTCTACAACGCCAACAACACCTACTCCGCCGAGGAGATGGAACATAAAGGAGAGGGAGATGAGGGAGTGCTCGTGATTAGCGGGCTTCCCTGGGGAACCTATCGCTTGGTCGAGACCTCTCCTGCCGACGGGTACATCGGAGTTGAGGACGAATCGCCCGTAGCTACTGATGTGTTCACCATCGATAGGTCTAACATGCAGGTGACCCTCACGGGCGCCGACTCGGTTCTCAACTATGGTACTCAGTTCGAGATCATTAAACTCAATTCCGACGGCGACCCGCTCTCTGGCGCCGAATTCACCGTCACGCCCGACTCCGGAAGCACGTTTGCAGATGAGTCCACCGACTCCATCACCATCACCACGGGAGAAAACGGCATCGCCTCGCTGGATCCCGCGACGCTGGTTGTAGGCAACACCTACATCGTGACCGAGACCAAAGCGCCAAGCGGATACGAACTGATCGAAGGGTCTCTGACCATATACGTGAAGGAGGACGGGGACATTATCATCGTCGGCGAGGCACCCGAGGCATACTCCAAAATTGGCACGACCGGATACAGCTTCGCTGCCGTGGATGGCAAGATTGAAATCGCGCTGCTTAAGAAGGTTTCTTCCTCCGACGGGACTGTGCTTACGGGGGCAAGGGTCACCATCGAGGGCAGCTTCTCCAACGGCGACACGAGCCGCACGATCGAGATCGGCGACAATACCGTGACCATCAGCGATCTCATCGCCGGTGAAACCTACACCCTCAAAGAGGTCTCCGCACCTCTCGGGTACGAGCTCATCGAGGGCGAGCTCTCGTTCACCGTCAATTCGAACGGGACCATCTACGTCGACCCGTCGAACGCCGTGCCAGAGGGCTTCTCGATCGGTGCCGATGCGATCTCGATACTCCTCGAGGACGATCCGATCGAGGCGGCGCTCTACAAGGTCTCCACCGACGGCGACCCGCTCTCCGGCGCCGTGTTCACCATCGCGCCCGACCTCGACAGCGGAAGCGCGTTCGCAGACGGCTCCACCGACGCCATCGAGGTCGCAAGCGGCGCCGACGGCTACGCGCGCATCCCCGACGCGCACCTCGTCGCCGGCATGACGTACACCGTGACCGAGGTCAGCGCCCCGGAGGGGTATGTCGCTGCGGAGGGCGTCAGCTTCACGGTGCTCGAGGACGGAACGCTTGAGCTTGCTCCCGTCGGCGCCGGCACGGACGGCTCCGCGGAGGAGTCGGACGGCGAGCGGGCCGACGGCGAGCAGTCTGCCGCGTGGAGCGTCTCCGAGGACGGGAGCGGGATCGCCGTGCTGACCGTCGCCAACGAGCCCGAGACGGTCTCGCTCGAGCTCCTGAAGGTCGATCCGGACGGGAACGCCCTTGCCGGAGCCGTCTACAAGATCAGCGGGGACTTCGCGGACGGCAGCAGCACGCTGGCGGTCACCAGCGGCGAGGACGGGCGCGCGAACATAGGCAACCTGGTGGTCGCCAGACAGTACACGATCGAGGAGATCACGGCTCCGGACGGGTACGAGCTCATCGAGGGCGGGCTCTCGTTCATCGTCAATTCGGACGGGACAATCTCCGCCGTCTCATCGGACGCCGTGCCAGACGGCTTTAAGATCGGCAGCGATGCGATCTCGATAGTCATAGAGAACAATCCGATCGAGGCGGCGCTCTACAAGGTCTCCACCGACGGCGACCCGCTCTCCGGCGCCGTGTTCACCATCGCGCCCGACCTCGACAGCGGAAGCGCGTTCGCAGACGGCTCCACCGACGCCATCGAGGTCGCAAGCGGCGCCGACGGCTACGCGCGCATCCCCGACGCGCACCTCGTCGCCGGCATGACGTACACCGTGACCGAGGTCAGCGCCCCGGAGGGGTATGTCGCTGCGGAGGGCGTCAGCTTCACGGTGCTCGAGGACGGAACGCTTGAGCTTGCTCCCGTCGGCGCCGGCACGGACGGCTCCGCGGAGGAGTCGGACGGCGAGCGGGCCGACGGCGAGCAGTCTGCCGCGTGGAGCGTCTCCGAGGACGGGAGCGGGATCGCCGTGCTGACCGTCGCCAACGAGCCCGAGACGGTCTCGCTCGAGCTCCTGAAGGTCGATCCGGACGGGAACGCCCTTGCCGGAGCCGTCTACAAGATCAGCGGGGACTTCGCGGACGGCAGCAGCACGCTGGCGGTCACCAGCGGCGAGGACGGGCGCGCGAACATAGGCAACCTGGTGGTCGCCAGACAGTACACGATCGAGGAGATCACGGCTCCGGACGGGTACCTGATATCCGACGACGATGTGGTCTTTTCTATCAACACGAACGGGACCGCTACCATCCTAAGCGAGACGGATACGAGCTACATCGAAGATGGAGGGCTCACGATCGTGGTCGTTGATACCCCGGTCACCTCGATCACGCCCGAGTTCGGAATACTGCCGAGTACTGAGGACACCAACGTCCTCACATCAAAGTCCGGAATGCTGCCGAGTACCGGGGATACCAACATCCTCATGGGCGTGATGCTGAGCCTGTTGGCGTGTGCTGCAGAGGTGATTCTACTGACGGTCTGGCACAGGAGGAAAGCGGGCAGCTGTAAAGCCCTATGAATAGCTGCGACAGAGGCTTAAGACCCCCGATGCCCTTGTAGACAGACCTTTGCATTGATGACGGAAGGGCGGCGATGCAGCATCGCCGCCCTTTCTCAACGGTGCGCGCGCAAACAGGCGCTCTCAAGCGTCTATTTTTGCGACGAATCAACGAATCCGCAGATCATAAGGGAATGCTCTCTTTCGTTTTGAAATAGATGCTCCGTCGGAAGCCTGAGCGACGGGCGCGATTGCCGACGCGGTTTTGCTGATAAGCCGCAAAAGGAATATCCGGAAACTTCCTGGACGGCGCGGTGATTGCGCCGGTTCTTGTCTATCATAGACCGCAGGGACGCAGGTCAGGTATGCGGCCCCACCACCGATCGAAAACGAGAAGCGAGCAATCATGTGCGGTATCTGCGGTTTCACGGGTGCGATGCCCGAGGATAGAGCCACGCTCACGGCAATGTGCGAGGTCATGGCGCATCGTGGGC
>CAZPAN010000131.1:0-4488 GCA_964584585.1 uncultured Coriobacteriaceae bacterium
GCCGGGCGCGCTAGGGACTTTCACCCATTAGAAAACGTGCCATGCTCGGCACACGAAAAGGGGTCGGCGTTTCGTCGACCCCTCATCCATTCGATATCCAGCAAGCACATAGGCACCCGGCACGGGCCAGAGGCACGTGGAATGATTGACAGTGCTTCCCTAGAACCTCAGCACATAGGAGAAGGCGCTGCTCGCGTTGTAGCTTACCACCACGCCGATTCCATAGTCGGAGGCATGCACGTAAGAATCGCCTCCGAGGGAGATCCCCACATGTCCGGATCTCCAGAGCACGTCACCTGCCTGGGCCTGGCTGACGGGAAGCCTCTCGACGGCGTTCGCATAGAGAGCCGAACTCGACCTGTACGGCGCGCCGCAGTAGTAGACGAATCCGGAGCAGTCGAACTTGTCAGGACCCGTCGCGCCATATTCGTACTCACTTCCGACAAGCGAGAGAGCAAGGCTCACGTTGCAGCAAGGTCCGCTGCTGCTGCCATTCGAGATGTAGCCGCCGGAAGAGCTGGATGACGAACTAGATGACGAGCTGGACGAGGAGCCGGATCCGCTGCTGGTGGCGGAAGACGACTCGGTTTCGCTAGAGGTCCCGGAGTCGCTTTCCTCCTGAGCAAGCACCTGAGCCTGCAGCTCTTCGCTCAGGCTGTCGAATTCGGCCTGAACGGTCGCGGCGGTCGCCTGGGTCTCCTCCCAAGCCGCCTCTGAGGCTTCGAGCTGTTCGGCCGCAACCTGCTCCTGCTCGGCATATTCCTCATAGGCAGCCTGCTGCTCCGCTCGAAGCTCCTTGGTCTGGGAGATGAGCTCGGCATCACTCTCGTTGAGATCGACGAGCAGATTCCAGAGGGTCGCGAATTCGGTGAATGAGGAGCTGCCGAAGAACACGTCTATCAGCGTGAGGGATCCGGAACGGTACATCGCAACGGCACGACTGGCCAGCTTGCCCTGGTTCTCGGAGATTCGCTCCGTGGTCTCGTCGATCGTGGCCTGCGCCTCCTCCATGGCGGCAACCGCCTCATCATGAGCGTCGAGGGCCGCATAGTAGCTCTCCGCCGCCGCCTCGGCCTCGGCTTTGGCCGAATTGAGCTGCGCGAGGGCTTCGTCGACTTCCGATTGGGTGACGGCTCGAACTGAATTGGGAAAAAGGAGCGAAACACTGAGGACGAGGATTGCGCAGAGCGTTACGGCTTCGAGTCTTCTCAGTGCAGATGCGATGCAAGTCAAGATGATCCAACCTTGCTTTCTCGAGAAATCTCGCGATCAGTGAATTTGTTCGAGTCTATCACAAGGATCTGCACTTTCTATACAGCGGCCAAGATCGCATCGCGCACGTATCACTATTCGATTTTCCAAGGAAACGCTGCTCTTGCCTGCAAAAACAGACGAGTGCCCGCCATGTCACCCATTTTGGGAGCATGGCGGGCACTCATATCATCTTCGCAAATCGTCTTCCGAACTCAGTTCGGCACCGTGCGCCTATCCACTAGAACCTGAGAGCGCAGGTCCACATGCTCATGTTGTAGGAGATCTTGACCACATCGCCGGTCGAGGGCGCATGGATGTACGCGCCGTTCCCGATGTAGATCCCCACATGCCCGGACATCCAGAGAATGTCACCGGGCTGAGCCTCGGACAGGGAGATCTTGGTGCCGGCGGAGTACTGGGCGCTCGAGGTCCTGGGTATGCTGATGCCGGCCTGCGCGTAGCACCACTGGGTGAGGCCGGAGCAGTCGAACGAGTAAGGACCGGTTGCGCCCCATACGTACGGGTATCCGAGCCTAGAGTACGCAGCGTCGACGACAGATGAGTATCCGCCGGAGGAGGAACTGCTGGAAGAGGAGGAGGATGAAGAAGATGAAGAACTGCTGGAAGAGGAAGAGCTGCTCGAAGATGAGGAGCTGCTGGAAGAAGACTGGCTCTCCTGCCATGCCGCCTGAGCAGCGGCCTCCTCCTCGGCCTCCTGCTGGGCGATGAGTTCCGCGACCTCCGCATCCAGGCTGTCGACCTCGGCCTGATACTGATCCACGAGCGCCTCCGCCTCGGCTTTCACCGCCTCGGCCTCGGCCAGCTTGTCGGCCGCAATCTGCTCCTGCTCCTGATATTCAACGAGCGCCGCTTCGGACTGCTCCTTGAGAGATTTGTTCTCCGCGATGATCTCAGAGGTGTCCTCGTTCCAGGAGACCAGGAAGTTCCATGTGGTCGCAAAATCAGTAAACGAGGCCGAGCCGAGCAGCACGTCGAGCAGGGAAGCCTGATCGCTCCGATACATGGAGACTGCCCGATCCGAAAGTTCCTCCTGGGATTCCTCGATCAGGACGCTGAGCTCGTCGATTATCTGCTGCTGCTCCTCCATCTTGGCGACAGCGGCTTCGTGTTCCTCAAGCGCGGTGTAGTAGTCGTCGGAGGCCTGGTTGAGCCGATCGCCCATATCCGCGAGCTTCTCCCTCGCGGCAGCCGCCTGCGCCTGCAAGTCGTCGATGTCGTCGGCCAGCGACTGCAAGGGCATCGTCAGCAGGCAGCATGCTGCGGCCAGCACGATCGATGCTGCGATCCGAAGCAGCTTCATCGTCATTGATCCGTCGGTACTATGAACCATCCGTATTCTCCGTCCCGACCTGAAGCCTTGGAACCGAAACGATAACGCAAAAGCTTCTTGACATTCAGGTTTTCAGGTCCCTCGAAGGGGTGCTCGAACGTTATACAAACGCTGGACATGCTAGCACAAGCGCATATGCAGTAGCAAACCTGCACTCAAACGACACATTTTCAATTTTCCCGGCGAACGCCCGGTTTAACCCGAGTGCGAGCACATTTTCCAACCAATTTAACCTAGGGAAACGTGTGCATGATCGACGCACCGCCCAGATAGGACCCGCCATGAGGCGGCGGGTCCTATCTGGGCGTTATGGCCGTCGGCTTTCAGATACCAGGCGAGCGCTGCCGGCAGCCTGGCTAGCTGTACTGGGGAATCTCGAACGTCAGGCCGGTTCCTTCACGGCCGATCCCCACGAAACTGTAGAACCTGTCCATGATGTTTGCGATTCCGGTGGCCCAGGTGGTGCTGGTCGCGTACTGATGCCAGACGGTGCCGGAGGAGACAGCCTGGGCGACGTTCCACTTCATCTTATAGAGAGTGTTCTGATCGTAGGTGGAGCTGTTGATGTAGTTGCTGCTGATCCACTGGGCGCCACCCATGATCGCTGCCTGTACGCTGTTCCATCCGTTCCGCATCGCGAGCAGGCGCCCTCCAGAAAGAGGCGAGGAATCGTAGGCGCCGATCCCGAAGAAGTTGTAATAGGTGCCTGCGCTGTAATAGTTGCCATCCGAGTCGGGAGTGCTCCCGTCGTAGACATATCCCTGCGAGAGCGTGGAGCATCCCCAGGCGCTCTCCAGAGCGGCATGGCAGACCAGGTAGACCTCGTTGATGTTGTATGTCCTCGCGGCGGCCACGAAATAGGCCCCAGTTCCGCGCATCTTGCTCGAGACCCCGTACGAGGCCTCGCTAGAAGTGCACATGTAGGAGATGAACTGGTTGATCTGCTCGGCCGTCATGCCGCTGTAGCCGTCGTTGAGCACCGCGAACTGGTAGAACTCCGAATCACTCGATGAGATCTGCGCCGCGTCGAGCAGCCGGAGGATCTCGTCGCGGTCATAGTTGGAGTTGTTCTCAACCTCGAGATCGGCCATCTTGGAGATGGAGATAGCGAAGATCTTGTAGATAACACTGGTGTTGGAATCGATCTTCGTTGTGAGTCCGACCCTGTTCGTGACCATGTCCCTCAGATCCTGGCTGATGGTGTTCAGGCCGCCGAAAAACCTGACGGTGTCGATTCCGGTCTGTGGAATCTGGTAGACGCAGTCGAGTTTCGTTTCGGTCGCGAGTAGCAGAACCGATCCTGTCACACCCTGCACTGCGCTTGCGCCGAGGGCGTCCCACGGACTCGCGCCGGTGGTGTACCCCGCACCGTTCCACTGAAGGAGTCCGTTTTCCACCGCCCATGTGGCGAACACGGCCGAGGTCGCGTAGCGATCCTCTCCGCCGAGCCTCACCACATCCGAGAAACCGCCGCCGGCAGAGAGCGCCACGGCCTGAAGCGCTCCGAAGGCTTGTGTCGAAATCGAGTTGGTTCCACCCATCGCGACGATGCTTCCGAGGCTCCCATCGTTGACCATCGTCGACAGGGTCTCCTCGGAGAGATCGCCGTTGGAATCGGTGATGAAGATCGGAGCGGCCAAGCTGTAGGAAAGCGGTGCCGAAGAGAGGGTGTCTGCGAACGAGTAGCCGTTGGCCACGATCGCGTAACCACTGTTCCACATGTCCCTCTCGGCACCGTACTGATAGATGGCGATCTGGGTCGCGAACCTGTCAGCGCCCGAAAGCCTGTCGACCGTACCGTAGGAACCGAGCGAGGTGGCGACCGAGGTGGAGACCGAAGACGTGCCTCCCACGATGATGATGTTGGACACCTCGAGATCCTC
>CAZPAN010000132.1:0-4477 GCA_964584585.1 uncultured Coriobacteriaceae bacterium
TCCGGAATCCTAGGTCGATTTTGCTCGATTTTGCTCGATTTGGTCTCGATTTGGTTCGCTCGATTGGCTCGATTGGCTCGATTTTGCTCCCATAAACGCCGAAAGAGGACCGCATAGGTTGGAAGTAGACCTAAAAACTGCAAGTTCGCGATCGATCTTCATGGCGTATTAGGGGCACGGCAGGTGCCGCAGCGGGATCTCGGCTTCAGCGCGCCTCTGCTCGGAGAGAGCGTCCGGATAGGGATTCTCGTAGACGATCTCCCTGATGCCGGCGTTGATGAGGATCTTCGCGCATACGATGCAGGGTTGATTGGTGCAGTACACCGTCGCCCCGTCGATGGGAACCCCGTGGCGAGCGGCCTGGATCACGGCGTTTTGCTCGGCATGGGTGCCGCGACACAGCTCGTGCTGCTGCCCGGAGGGAATTCCCAGCTGCTCTCGCAGGCATCCGGTTGACAGGCAGTGCTCAAGCCCCGTCGGAGCGCCGTTGTACCCCGTGGCGAGGATCCGCTTGTCCTTGACGATGATCGCACCGACGTGCCTGCGCATGCAGGTGGAACGCTCGGAAACATCCCTCGTTATCGTCTGGAAGTACTCATCCCAGCTGGGACGGCTAGATACCGTGTTCCCTCCGCCCCCGGATGCGGCATCCAGCCCGTCGCCTGTCATGGGATCACATTCCCTCGTAGATCGGATGCCTCGCGAGCATTTCGGTTACCTCGGCGGCGATGGAATCCTGCATCGACTGATCGTCCCTGTTGAACAGGGCACAGGCGATGAGCTCGCCGACCCTGTAGGCTTCTTCTGCGGTAAACCCCCTGGTGGTCATCGCAGGCGATCCGACGCGCACTCCGCTGGCGATCGAGGCTTTCTGCCTATCGTTGGGGATGGTGTTCTTGTTGCAGGTGATCCCGACCCGCCCCAGAAGCTCCTCGGCCTCCTTGCCGGTCGTGCCGGAGGGGGTGAGATCCACGAGGCACAGGTGGTTGTCGGTGCCTCCGGAGACCAGCCGTAGTCCGCCATCGGTCATGCCCTTGGCGAGCTGCTGGGCGTTTTCCGCCACATTCTCCATATAGGTGCGGAAGTCCGGCTGCAGCGCCTCTCCGAAAGCGACCGCCTTGGCGGCCACCACGTGCATCAGGGGTCCGCCCTGCATTCCGGGGAAGATCACCTTGTCGATCATGGCGGCAAGCTCCTCGTCGTCGGTGAGGATGAATCCGCCACGGGGTCCCCGCAGGGTCTTGTGCGAGGTGGATGTGACGATGTCGGCATGAGACACCGGCGAGGGATGCAGTCCGGCGGCGATGAGGCCGGCGATGTGAGCCATGTCGACGACGAGCCTCGCACCCACCTGACGGGCGATCTCCGCGAAGGCGGCGAAGTCTATCGTCCTGGGGTACGCGGAGGCACCGGCGACGATGACCTGCGGCTTCTCGCGCTCGGCCATGTCGGCGACGGCCTGCATGTCGATGCACTCGGTCTTGGAATCGACGCCGTAGGAGACCGACCGGTACACCTTTCCGGAGAAGCTGACCTTGGCGCCATGGGTGAGATGGCCCCCGTTGGAGAGGTCCATGCCCATGATCTTGTCCCCCGGTTCCATCAACGACATGTAGGCGGCCATGTTGGCGGAGGATCCACAATGCGGCTGGACGTTGGCGAACCTGCTCCCGAAGAGCTCGCAGACCCTGTTGCGGGCGATGTCCTCGGCCTTGTCGACCTCCTGACAGCCGCCGTAGTAGCGCTTGCCGGGATAGCCTTCTGCGTACTTGTTAGTGAGAAGGCTGCCCACCGCCTCCATGACGGCCAGAGAGGTGAGGTTCTCCGAGGCGATGAGCTCGATGCAGTCTCGCTGTCTGGCGAGCTCGCCGTATATTATCGACGCGATCTCGGGATCCTGCGTCTTCAGATTGCTGTAGTCCATCTGGGCTTGCCTTTCTACATCTGATCCTGAACCCGACAGGGGCCGGCCGTCTCGATGCTCCCTATCTTCTCCACGCGATCGGCGTGCCTGCCTCCCTCGAAGGACGCGGCCAGGAACGCCTCCACTATCTTCTCGTTGGATCTCTCGTCCACGAACCTGGAGGAGAGGGTCAGCACGTTCGCGTCGTTGTGCTGGCGTGCGAGCGGAGCCATGTCGGCCCTCGTGACGTTAGCAGCCCTGATCCCTTCCACCTTGTTCGCGGCGATGGACATCCCCATCCCGGTGCCGCAGATGAGGATCCCCATGTCGTCGTCCCCCTCTACGACGGCACGCGAGACCTTGAGGGCGTAATCGGGATAGTCGACCCTGTCGGGACCATCGCATCCGAAATCGTCTACCTCGTGCCCGAGCGAACGAGCGAAATCCGCTATCGCGTCTTTCTGCTCGAAGCCGGCATGGTCGCAGCCGATGGCAATTCTCATCTTTCCGCCTTCCCCGGGCAGCGTCTGGACGCGCATCTGAAACGACAGCTCAAGATGTTACGACAAGCGGCGGGCGTTTTGCAGCTGGAAGCCGCTATGTTTCGTCCGACGTTCAGGCCGGGTGCCGGGTGCCGACCAAGAGCACCGAGATCGCGGGGCGCATCCGATCCGTCATCGGGAGACGTACGCGAAAAAGCCCCTGGACCATAGGCTTCATCCGGCTCGGCTCGATCGGCACTATCGGCCATAGGCCAGGATGGTCTTCTCGGAGATCTCCCCCTCGCGGATCATCTTCGGGGCACCGTCGGCGTACGAGACCACCGTCGAGGGGACTCCCGACGGAATGATGCCACCGTCCAGCACCAGCGGTGTCCTTGCCAGCAGCTCCGGATCGAGCTCGGCGACAGAGACCGCCGCCGGACATCCGTGGAGGTTCGCGCTCGTGGTCGCGATGGGAGCTCCGACAGCCTCGACGAGCGAGAGGGCGACGGGACTGTCGGGCATGCGCAGCGCGATCGTGCCGTCTGCGGCCCGGTAGGCTGCGGGCACCTTTTCCGAAGCTCTCACGACTATCGTCAGCGCCCCCGGCCAATGGTCGGCGGCTAGCGCCAGGCAACCTTTCGGGAGCTCGACCCCATAGAGCACCAGCGCGTCTACGGAGGCCACGAGCCACGGCAGGGTCTGGGCGCGATCGCGCCTCTTGATCTCGAAGATCTCGCCGGCGTCTCCCCCGGACAGCACGACCATGCCGATGCCGTACACCGTGTCGGTCGGGAAGACAACGGGCCTCCCTGCGACGAGAACCTCGGCCGCAGCCGCGATCGCCTCTGCCTGCGGGTGGATCGGGTCGACGTCCACCATCCTCACATCGCCCTCGTGCATCCCGCCCCTATCCAATCCGGTTCGCGACGAGTATCCTGTCCCTTCCGGCCAGATCCCTCGCGATACTTACGCTCTCGGACTCTATCCAGCTTGCGGAGCGCGCGAGATCCGCAGCCGCCTCCAGCGCGTCCTCGAAAAGCTCGAAGGCCAAAAAGGCACCTGGGCGAAGCACCCGGGAGGCATCGGCCAGGATCCTGCGAAGCACATCGAGGCCGTCATCTCCCCCGTCGAGCGCGGCCAACGGCTCCCAATCCACGACCTCCGCCGGCATCGACTCCAGCCTGTAAGTCGGGATGTAAGGCGGGTTCGATACGAGCACATCGAACCTTCGGCCCAGACCCAGGATCGGTCCCATCAGATCGCCCTGGAAGACCTCGACTCTGGATCTGACCCCGACCATCCTGGCGTTCTCCCTCGTCAGTTCGCAGGCCTCCTTCGAGACGTCCGTAGCAGTCACCCTGGCAGCAGGGGCCTCGCTCGCCACCGAGACGCACACCGCCCCGCTGCCGCAGCAAAGATCGAGCACTTCGGGGGCGGATGGGGCTGCGGGGGCGGACAGATGGTCGAGAACCACCTGCACCAGCACCTCCGTCTCGGCGCGGGGTATGAACACGCCGGGACGTGAGAGGAGGTTGAGCCTTCTAAACGGCGCGTGACCGCATATGTACTGAAGGGGTTCGCCTGCGGCGCGTCTCACCAGCATCTCGCGAAGCCTGCCCGTCGAGTCGGTCGGGAAGGGTTCGTCTGACACCAGAGCCAGCTGGCCCGGATCGCACCCCGCGACTGCGCCGACGATCCACCTGGCCGAGATCTCCGGCTGGGCGTCGCCACGCTCCCCCAGGAAAGACGAGGCGCCCTTGAGCGCCTCGCGAACGTTTCGATATCCCGTGGGGAGTGGGGCTGACACGCCCGGGGGCGGGGATGCCGTGCCCGGGTCTCCTGCGACCAGGAGTGGGGATACCGCGCTCGGAGATGGGCTGCCCGCGCCTGCGGCCATCGGACCCGTCGCGTCCGGGCCTCCCTCGGCCGCCGGGACTCCTCCCGAAACCGTCATCAGACGGCCTCCTCCAGCCTCTTGGCACGATCGGCGGTGACCAGGGCCGTTATCAGCTCTCCCAGACCAGATGCGCCCTGTCCCAGCAGGACCCCGTTATACGTCCCGTTGTATCCGATGCGATGGTCGGTCACG
>CAZPAN010000133.1:0-4461 GCA_964584585.1 uncultured Coriobacteriaceae bacterium
GTGTTCCAACATGGCCTCGATCTAGTATTATTCGCATTTGAGCGCACCACGTTAACGCAGGATATGCAGCGAGTTCGAAGATCGCATGCAGCAATGTGATGCATGGGCTGGAAGGGATGATGTCCTGTCGCGCGGGGCGGGGTTTCCGCTTCCGAGCTTGCCATGCGAAGGCCAACGCGACGGCGCCTTCGCGCCTGGGACCGATTCTCTTGCAAGCTCTCGCTGGCCGCATCTGTTACGTGCCGACCTCGCTTTTGAGATGCCCGCATGCACCGCCAGGAGACGAACATGATCATCACGGCCGACATGCTCCTCTGGGCCATCGGGAGGAACTATCCTGTCCAGCTTGAGCTCGCAGGCGACGGCGCAAGCGAAGTTGACTCGGTGCTTCTCGTGATGCCAGACGGATCGGTGGGCGATGGCCTGGTGTGTTCCGACGACGCCGGCATACCTAAGACCAGGGCGTTCTCTGGAACTTCCGATGCCGGATCGCTCCTGATAGCCTGTCCGGGTTCGAAGCTTCCGTCGGGCCTCTCCCCGAACCACCCCGTCGTTCGTCCCATGCACGATGCTAACGTTCATCCCAATTCGTCGGTGGCTGAGGGTGCATGGTTGTTAGGACTCGCTTTCCGGGAGATCGCAGAGCTGTCCCGATGGGAGGCCAAGCTGGCCTCGTTGGTCGCTTCGCAGGCCGGTCCCCAGCAGCTGATGCATGAGGGCGAGCGTTTCATAGACAGGCCGATGAGTCTCTTCGACACCTCCCTCAAGGTCCTGGCCTGGACCGCCAGCTACCTCAGGTGGGCCGAGAGGGCCAGCGAGGTGGAGGATGTCGGCGCGTTCGGCATGCCGGAGCTCTTCAAGGTCAACGATGAGGGCGATTATGTGGTCGTCCCCTCCGAGGCGGCCAGGCTGGTGGACGACCCCGACTACCATGCCGCTTCGTACATCGAGGAGCTTTTCTACTACCCGCTCTCCGAAGATCGCAAGCTCTGCATCGGAGTCAACCACTACCGCGACGGCGAGTACGTCGCCCGGCTGATCGTGAGGCTCCTAGATGACGAGACGAGGTTCCCTGCCGGCCTAGAGCGGCTGATCATGGTGTTCGCGGATCATCTGTTCGCATCCTTCGAGCAGATCGCGATCGTCGAGCACAGACCAGACGATCTGATGCACATGGTGTGCGAGTCGCTGATCTCCGGCAGCTCTGCAGCGCGTTCTCTGTGCTCCGAGGCGTTGGCGTCGTGGGGCTGGAAGGAGGACGACCCTCTGCTTCTGCTGAAACTCGACTTCTTCGAGGGCACCGTCTGGGATGTCACATCGCCGTATCTCTGCCGGGTCCTCGAGAGGCGCTGGCCGGAGTCGTGCGCGGTGCCCATGGACGACTCCGTCGTGTGGATCCTCAACAGCAGGGGACATGACCCCGCTCGTCACCTGATGGATGAGGACGCAATGCGGACGACGCTGGTGAGGCTCTTTCAGGATTATGCATGCAGGGCGGGGATCGGCGACGTGTTCGTGGGTCTGGAGAAGCTCGGCATGATGCGCAGGCAGGCTGAGGTCGCCATCGAGATGGGCATGAGGATCGACCCCCATCTGACCCACCACAGCTTCTCCGACTACCGTCTGGCGTATATGCTGCAGAGCATGTGCGGAGACCTCGAGTCCGAGCTGGTGTGCCATCCTGGTGTGTCCTGGCTGGTGGAGGAGGACAGGCGATGCGGCACCGACTACTCGCGCACCCTGGCCGTGTATCTGAAGAACCATCTCAACACGACCCGCGCCTCCGAGGAGCTGCATATGCACAGGACCACGCTGGCGCGAAGGCTCCATAGGATAGAGGAGACGACGGGGATAGATCTGGATGATCCCGACGAGGTGCTGCTGGTCGCGCTCTCGCTGAGGATCTGCGGACTCATCCCGTAGGCGGGCGGAATGAATGGATCGTCGTTTTTCTGTTTGCGATCGTCCCGTTTTCGCGCGCGTCGCGCCCTTACTCCAGGCCGAAGCTCTCTAGCGGGGTGTAGACCACGCGACCGGAAAGGGTCTCCGACCTGAACAGCGTCGCGGTGCAGATGGCTCCGCTGGCGGGGACGGCCCCGCGCCCTAGCACCCTCTGGTCCACATCCCTGAGATCGACCCTTCGGGCAAGCGTTACATGGGCCTGCATCGGCTTCGGGTCGAACCAGATCCCCTCTTCCGCAAGCGAGTCGCGAACGAACCCCCCTAGCTCGTGGAAAGGCTCGGGATCCTCGAACCCGCGCCAAAGCGTGGCGCTCCTGGGTTTCCCGAAAAACCCTACCCCTCCGAGTTCGGAGTCTATCGGTCCCTTCGGCCATGGGTCGGCCTCGTGCCATCTAGAGATCGCTCTGTCGAGCGCCGTCGCGCAGGCACCAACGCTTTCGGGATCCTGCTCGCCCATGAACGCCAGCGTCACATGCAATGTGGACGGGTCGACGAACCGACCCTTCAGGGTCCTCTTCAGAATGGATAGCTCCTCCTCGAGAGCCACTTGCATGGAAGGCGGAAGCTCCAAAGCTATGAAAAGCCTCATTGCCGCTCCTTTCCCCGCTCACCTGATGTGAATATGGCATAAGACGGTCGATTGGCTGGGGTAAGCGGGTCTTCTCCGTGCGTGCAAACAGCTCGTCTATACTAATGGATCAGCAGAAAGGCAGCGTCTCGCGGGCGGCGCGTTTGAAGTCCGATGAGCGCTCGACAGCACTGGATCGGGAGAACGGGGATCGCGTATGTGCGGCATCGTTGGCTTTACCGGTAGCGATGATTCCAAGGGGTTTCTGCTCGACGGGCTGTTCCATCTCGAGTATCGGGGGTACGACTCCGCAGGCATAGCGGTGTCGAGCGAGAAGGACATCGGGGTAATCTGCCGAGCGGGGAAGGTTGCCGAGCTGGCTCGTGCGGTCAAGGAATCCGATCTCTCCGGCAACTGTGGCATAGGCCATACGAGATGGGCCACCCACGGCGCTCCCAGCGAGGCCAACGCACATCCACACGTCGACTGCGATGGCAAGATCGCGGTCGTTCACAACGGGATCATCGAGAATCACGCGACTCTTCGTGAGGAGCTGATCGAGAAAGGTCATGTGTTCACCTCTGATACCGATACCGAGGTGATCCCCCATCTCGTGGAGGAGTACTACGAGGGCGACCTCATCGAGGCCATGCGCAAGACCATCGCTAGGCTCGAAGGCGCTTACGGGGTTGCCGCCATCCATGCGGATCATCCCGGCGTCATCGTCGTCACCCGCAAGGACTCGCCGATCGTCGTCGCCAGCTCCATCAAGGGCGCGTTCGTCGCGTCCGACACCGTGGCGGTTATCGACCACACCCGCGACGTCGTATACCTCGATGACGACCAGATCGCGGTTCTCCACCCCTACGGTCGCATCGATTTCCTGGACGCCGACGGCAATCCGGTCCATCCTCAGCCCGTTCATATCGACTGGGATGCCGAGACAGCCGGACGCGCCGGCTTCCCCGACTTCATGATCAAGGAGATCTACGAGCAGCCAAGGGTCGTGCGCGACACTCTGGCCGACCGCGACGTCGGCGGCAGGCTGACGTTCCCCGAACTCGATGACATCGCCGACGTCATCGACAGGATCGACTCCATCACCATCGTGGGCTGCGGCACCAGCTATCACGCAGGACTCATCGCCCGCCAGCTCATAGAACGCTGGACCCGCATCCCGGTGAGCGTGGAGATTGCCTCCGAATTCCGCTACCGCGACCCCATCATCACCGACCGCACCCTCGTTGTGGCGATCACCCAGTCGGGCGAGACTGCCGACACCCGCGAGGCGGTCAAGCAGTCGAAGGCCAACGGAGCCACCACCATCGCGGTTACCAACGTGGTGGGTTCCTCGATCACCCGCATCGCCGACACGGTGCTCTACATCAAGGCGAACCTAGAGGTATCGGTCGCCGCCACCAAGTCTTTCCTGGCACAGAACGTCCTTCTCGCGGTGCTCGCCCTCTACCTTGCCCAGGAACGAGGGATGCTCCCAGCCGACAAGGTCATCGGCCTCTACGAGGAGATGAAGGTCATCCCCTCTCAGATCGAGTGGATTCTCCATCAGGAGAGCGACATCAACCAATGTGCTAAGGCTTGCGCCTCGGTGCATTCCATCATGTACATAGGCAGAGGGATGGGCGAGGTCGCCTGCAAGGAGGGCGCGCTTAAGCTCAAGGAGATCAGCTACGTGCACGCCGAGGCGTATGCAGCGGGGGAGATCAAGCATGGACCCATCGCGCTGATCGACGAGAATGTCCCGGTCGTGGCGATCGCGACCAGGAGCACCACTTACGAGAAGGTGCTGAGCAACATCGAGGAGGTCCGCTCTAGGGGTGCCAAGATCGTCGCCGTGGCAACCGAGGGCGACGAGAAGATCTCCCGGCTCGCCGACCATGTGATGTACATCCCGGAGATCTCGGACTGCTTCT
>CAZPAN010000134.1:0-2124 GCA_964584585.1 uncultured Coriobacteriaceae bacterium
CACGCGGTCCTGCGGGCCGTTGTAGGTGCGGATCTTCTCGGCGCGGTCGCCCGATCCGATCTGGCTGCGCCTCTGGGCACCCAGCTCGTCCTGCTGCTCGGCGAGCATCTTGTCGTAGAGCCTCGCGCGGAGGACCTGCATCGCGGCCTCTCGGTTCTGGAGCTGCGACTTCTGATCCTGCGATTGCACGACCAGCCCCGTCGGCAGATGCGTGATCCTCACGGCGGAGTCGGTGGTATTGACGCACTGGCCGCCCGGGCCGCTTGCACGGTAGACGTCGATGCGCAGATCGCCGGGATTGATCTCCACCTCGACCTCGTCGGCCTCGGGCAGCACCGCAACGGTGGCGGTGGAGGTGTGGATCCTCCCCTGCGACTCGGTCCTCGGCACGCGCTGAACGCGATGCACGCCGCTCTCGTACTTCATCAGGGAGTAGACCTTGTCGCCCGAGATCTTGAAGGAGATCTCCTTGAACCCGCCGGCTTCCGAATCGGACGAGCCAATGACCTCCAGGTTCCAGCCTTGGGAGTCGGCGAAGCGCGAGTACATCTTGAAGAGATCGCCTGCGAAGATCGCGGCCTCGTCGCCGCCCGCGCCGGCGCGGATCTCGACGATGATGTTCTTGTCGTCGTTGGGGTCGCCCGGAAGGAGCATGATCTTGATGTCGTCCTCGAGTCCGGCGATCTTGGCCTCCTCGATCCCGATCTCCTCCTGGGCCAGCTCCTTCATCTCGGGATCGCTCTCGGTCCTGAGAAGCTCCTTGGCGTATTCCAGCTCGTCCATCGCGTGCACGTACTCCTGCGCCTTCTGCACGAGCATCGCCTGCGACGCGTGCTCCTTCGCGAGCCTGGTGTACTCCTTCTGGTTGGAGACGATCTCGGGGTCTCCAAGCTTCGCCTCGAGCTCCCCATACGCCTCGATTATCTTCTCCAGCTTATCCCGCATGTCCGAGTATTCCCCCTCATCTCGCGCAAACGCACCGATGATAGCATGGCGGCCCGAGGGTTCGGATGGCTGCTCGGCGGGAGAGTCGGCTATCATTGCCGAAAAGCGGAAGGTCTGCCGGAGTAACGGCCGCCACGTGCCGCGCCAGGCATCGTTGCAGGAGGTATCGCCTTGTCGTCGGGATCTGCCGGTTCGGGGAGAAGCGTGCTCGAGACCGTCTTAGGAGGAGATGGCGCCGGACGCTGGGCCGTCGCGCTCGCCCGTCCTCTCGCGATCTCGCTCGGAGCGTGCGGGATCGCGGTTGGCTACGCGCAGGCCTCGGCGGCCGAGGCGGCCACGCTGATCCTCCTCGCGATCTGCCTGCGGGGGGTCTCGATGTCATCGGGCGCCTTGGGGTCGATCATCGACGCGCAGCGGGAACGCAACGAATACTACGAGAGCAAGTTCGGGAGGTTCGCGGCAAATGACAGGAGGATCGACCCGATGACGGCCACTGCAGGCGACAGGCGCGCCCACCCGCTAACGGGGTCGATCGCCGTTTTCTGCGCGCTTTCGATCGCGATGGGCTGGTCGTTCCTGATGTGCGCTACAAGCACCCTCGATGCCGCCTCGCAGACCGAGACCTGGTACGGGCTGGCCGCGATCATCGCGCTCGTCGCCCTGGAGATCCTCGCCTACGTGGGACGCTGGAGATACAGGTGCCGTCCCTACGGGCTGCTGGTATCCTACGCCTCCACCGCGCTCGGGCTGATCGGCGCGATCTACATGATGACGGGGACCCTCATCCCGGTGACGGTGTTCGCGGCCCTTGGACTGGCCGCGCTCGCGACCTCGCTCGACGATGCCTCTGACCTGGCGGCGATGCCCGACGACTCGCGGTCGGACCGCCGCACGCTGGCGATCGCAGCCGGAGCCGAGGTCGCGCGGGCCGTCTGCGCAGCGCTCTCGGTGCTCGGAACGGTCTGGATGGCCGCGTTCACGCTGATGTCGGGGATGTCGGCCTGGAGGCTCGCGTTCCTGCTGCTCTGCATTCCCATGATCGTCGATGTGGTCTCGATGATCCGGGCCAGACCCTCAGACATGACCAGACTCGAACCGGCTATCTCCCGCTCCTGCCTTCTGGCCTGCGTGGCCTTCGCATGTTGCATCGCGGGTCCGAACATCGTCTCGATCCTTTCC
>CAZPAN010000134.1:2149-2645 GCA_964584585.1 uncultured Coriobacteriaceae bacterium
GGGCTTCGGGCAGGCGGGCTTCGGGTGCAGCGGATCGCTCGGTAAGTACTCGCGTCCCTCCTCCTTCGCCTCGCGCCGCAGCACCAGCTCCATCGCGGCTATCGCGCACTCGAGCATCGAGTCGTCCGGCTCGCCGGTGGTGAGCCTCTGCATCTGCAGCCCCGGCCACAGGATCACCCTGACGAGAGGGTTGTCCGGTCTCGATCCAGCCCATTTCACGGTGATCTCGTAGCCGATCCCGGCGATCAGCGGTATGAGGACGATACGGGAGAGCACGAGGACCGCGAACTTGCCGAGACCTCCGTAGATGCCGAGGACATCGCATATCCGCCCTATCGGCACCAGGGAGAACACGACGATGGCGATGATCATCGTCATTATCAGGAAGGCCGTGCCGCACCTGATGTGCAGGGTCGGAAACCTGGAAGCGTTCTCGGGAGTCAGCGGCAGGCCATGCTCGTAGCAGTGGATGGTCTTGTGCTCGGCACCGTGGTAG
>CAZPAN010000134.1:2655-4447 GCA_964584585.1 uncultured Coriobacteriaceae bacterium
TATCAGCCAGATGTAGCAGACGAAGATGGTCACGCGCAGGACCCCGTCGACGACGTTCCAGAGCAAGGGGCTTGAATCGTAATCGCCCACGATGAGGTTGGAGGCCGCTGCCGGGAGCATCACGAAGAGCGCGATGGCGAGCACCACGCCGAGCACGGTCCCGAGGGCCAGTACCGCACCGTTGCCACCTCCCCCGTCCTTGGAGGAGGCGCTGGCGATGGAGGACCCCTTGGATTCGGAGGCGTGATCGGCAGACATGTCCTCGCCTTCGGGAGCGCTCTCGTCAAGGGCCGCGTCGGTGCCGGAGGCATCCTCGAAACCGAAGGCCGCTTCGAAACCGGAGACCGTGATGATGTCCCTGTTCCTAGGCAGCTTGCACTCGTCCCCGTCTTCGGACACGACGGGATCGCTCTCGCCTTCAGGCGCAACGCGCTCCTCTTCCTCCTCGTCGTCAAAGGCGTACTCGGAGGCGATGTCGAGCGCCTTGAATCCCAGCAGCAACGATTCGACCAGCGCCCGGCAGCCCCTTGCAATCGGCCGGTTAAGCCAGCCGTGCTTGCGGGACTTTGCGGGAAGGTCGTGCTCCTCGGTGTGGATGCCCCCGTCCGGGGTCCTCACCGCCACGGCCCAGCTGTGCTTGCCGCGCATCATGACACCCTCTAGCAGCGCCTGCCCGCCCACATGGGTCTGGCAGAGCACCCCCTCGGTATCCTGGGCCCTGCTAATCTCGCTGTTCCTGGACATCTAATCCCTCTTGGCCCTCTGGAACGGTTTCCCGCATGACATGCTGCCCTCGGGGCATGTTCCGCGCCTGCATGGGGCACCGGCGTCGACGAATATGAGCGGGGCGGTGGGACGGGCGAGCTCGAGCATCCTGTCGGCCAGCTCCCTTATCTCCCACTGCGCCCTGCGGCAGCATCGCACCGAAAAGAAATGCAGCAGCTCCCTGATGTTCATCGTCACCACTATCTTGGTCTCGCATGCGTTGGGGAGCACGTACCTGGCGTCCTCGGCGGGAACCCCGGATCGGGTCAGCTCCGCGTATGCGTCCCAGGTGGCGTCGATCGCCCGTCTGAACACCTTAAGGCGCTCCGGGTCGGACGAGATGGAGTCGGGGACCACGACGTTAGGCTCCTCGTCGAACCTCACATATCTCTGCGACTGCTGGTTGAAGCTCGCAAGCCTGTGGCGCACGAGCTGATGGGTCATCGCCCTGGAGACGCCGTCGATGGCGAACGTGTAGGAGGCGTGCTCTAGGGTGGAGTGGTGGCCGGATGCGATAACGGTGCGCAGAAGACCTTCGACCTGCTCGTCGGCCATCGTCTCCATGAGCTCGTCTGCGCCCATGGACGCATAACAGATCCTCGCGGCCGTGGCTACGGACCTCTGGGGATCCGAAGTGTGATAGAGAAGCGTCACGTTCATCGGAGCTCGTCCCTTCAAATGCAGAGGAAGGCGGCCGAACCAGCACCTGAGGAAACGATGATTGATTCATTCCGTCTGCCTCCGACGCGCCACGCGCCGGATCCGGACGAAACAATTGATCAGAGTTTCCTCAAGGCGCTAAATCCGACCGCCTCCAGCTTGCTTGCAGATATGTTCGGAAAAGCTACTCGGATTACTCCGCGCTCTCCTTGGGGGCGTCCTCGGCGGGCGCCTCCTGTCCCTCGTCCTTCCCTGCGGCGGCAGCGGCGGCCTCCTGCTCTGCGGCGGCTGCCTCGGCTGCGGCGGCACGGGCGGCCTCGGCCTCGGCCTTCTTGGCGTACTCGGCCGCCTTCTCGGCCTTCTTGGC
>CAZPAN010000135.1:0-4422 GCA_964584585.1 uncultured Coriobacteriaceae bacterium
CTAACGGAGATCGCGATGGCCCGTCGCAACGCGATGGCGTTTCTGGCCATCCCCCGTGATCTCTCGGAGAAGGACCGCGAGAAACGCGTCGCCCCGATGAGAAGGCTTTCCTCCGTCGGAGGCTCGTGGTGGGCCATCGAGTCCAACGAGGTCATGACGGAGGTGGTGGGACTGTGAGCTTCGGGTCCTACTTCAGGCGCAACTTCGGCGAGTTCTTGCTCGTCGTGATCTCCGCGTGGGCGGTCTCCACCGTCTCGATGAACGCTTTTTTCCTCGACAGCGTCGTGGCGGCGATCGGCTGGTGGGGGAGGGCTGTCCTTTGTCTGGCTGCGAGCGCTGTGCTGGTGCTGGTGCTGTACGCTGGCTCCTTCAGGCGCAGCCACCTTCTGGTGGGGATCCTCTTCTTCATCGCTATCGCCGCCATGATGGTGGCCATAGCGATGGGGTTTTCGAGCGGGGAGAGCATATACGAGGATGTCGAGGGCAACTACCTCTACATGGCCCTGGTGCTGATAGGCGTGTCCGCCCTCGCGTTCGCGCTCACAAGGACCCTGGTCGGCGGCACGATCTGGTTCGTTGTCGCTGCCTTCATCTGCTCGGCCGTGCAGGCGCTCTACCAGAACGAGGAGCTAGCCCTGAGCGTGGTCGCCTCCTTTGCCGCGCTCGCGCTCATCGTCTACCGCAACTTCAAGCTGGGGCTGGAGAAGGCCGACCAGGCCTCCGGTAGCGCCCAGAGGGGCGGCTTGACATCGGCGGTCGTTCCGGTGGCGGCGGTCTTCTCCGTGGCGCTCGCGGTGTGGTTCGGCATCATAGCGCCGCTCAACCCGGGAGTGCTCGATATAAAGCTGATAACCGAGTACCGCGCTTTCCCAATAGACGAATACAAGGGCGTTGCCGAGGAACGGTCGGTGTTCAATTACGACCTCACCACGCAGAATCTGGTCGAGGGGAGGCAATACACCACCGACGACCTCGTCGAGGACCCGACCTCCTCCAAGATCATTGACGCGATGTCGCTTTTTGCACAGCAGTGGGAACAGGAGATCTCCGGCAGCTCCGGCGACGTGGGCGAGCAGTCCGGCGGTGGCACGACCGACACGCTCGACATGACCTCCCAAGAAGAGGAGCTCGATGCCCAGTCGTACACCTACCGGTTCCCATGGATCATCCTGCAGATAATAGCGGCCGTGCTGGTCATCGCGGGCGTGGTCTACCTGTTCATCTGGCGACGCGGGAGGCGAAGGAGGCGTCTCGAGCGTATGCTCGCCCTTCCCCCGAACAGGCAGGTTCAGGAGATCTATCGGTTCATCCTAGAGCGGCTGCGCCGGATAGGCTTCACGGTGCCGGTGGGCATGACGCTCACGGAGTACGCTGAGACCTCAAGGCGCAACATGGAGATGCTGACCGAGGAGACCCGCGTGCCCTTCGACGAGATAACGGAAACCTACACAGCCTGCACATACGGTGAGTACGAGCCCGACGAGGAGGAGATAGTTCCCTTGGTGGCCTACTACCTTGGTTTCTGGAAGGCGGCGCGGACCCAGCTGGGCAACATCAGGTACTTCTTCAAGTCGTTCAGGCTTTGATCGGACCAGTCAGGAGAGCTGTTAGATGAAACTTGAGGCAAAGGATCTGTCGTGTGGATGGGAGAAGGGAAAGCCCGTTCAGCGCTTCGTCAATTTCTCCGTGGAAAGCGGAGAGGTCTGCTGCATCCTGGGCCCCAACGGCTGCGGCAAGTCCACGGTCCTGAAGACCATGATGGGCCTCATCCCCCGCATGGGCGGGCGCGCGATGCTCGATGGAAAGAGCGTGCGCTCGATGGCGCCCAAGGAGCGCGCCCGTGCGATCGCATATGTGGCCCAAGGGCATACCCCTCCATTTGCCTACAAGGTCCGCGACGTGGTGATGCTCGGACGCACTAACAACGTCGGCATGGCTCAGCCGTCGGCACGCGACGTGCAGATAGTCAACAGGGCTCTCACCGACATGGGCGTGATCGACTTGGCCGACCGGGAATACACCGACATATCGGGAGGGGAGCTTCAGCTTGTGATGATAGCGCGCGCCCTCTCGCAGCGCCCGCAGATACTGGTGCTCGACGAGCCGACCGCCGCCTTGGATTACGGGAACGCCATGCGCGTGATAGGCAAGATCCGCCAGCTCGCCCGCCAGGGCTACGGGGTGCTCATGACTACTCACAGTCCCGACCACGCCTTCATGCTCGACTCCAACGTCGTGTTGCTACAGACCAACAATCCCATGCAGTTCGGCCGTGCAGTCGATGTGATCACCGAGCGCAACATGCGCGATGCCTACGGCGTGGAGGTCGAGACCAAGGAGTTCATCACCCGAAGCGGGCACGTGGTGCGCATGTGCGCGCCTGTGTTCGATGATCCCATCGAGAAGAACGCTTCCGAACAAGAGGGCGAAGCGGGCGGAGGCGGCGAGGACGGCGCTTCGAGCGACGGCTCTGCAAGCACCGCTGAGGACGGTGACGGCGAAAGAGCCGTGAAGACTGCCGGGCGAGCCGCAAAGTCCGCTGGCGCGGGCGGCTCGAAGCGTAGGAAGGAGTTTTAGGCATGCTCGATCAGAACAAGGTGGACGAGGCCAAGGTTGTCATCGACAAAGTGGTGGAAAGCGTCGACGCCGTCATCCAGGGCAAGCACGAGATCGTCGAGCTGGTGGTGCTCGCGCTGATGGCCCGCGGACACGTGCTTCTAGAGGATCTGCCCGGTACCGGCAAGACGACGTTGGTCTCCACGTTAGCCAAATCGATCGACTGCGATTTCTCCAGGATCCAGTTCACTCCCGACGTCATGCCCTCGGATGTCTCGGGCTTCTCCATCTACAACCAGAAGACCCAGGAGTTCGACTACCGCCCCGGAGGGGTGGTGAGCAACCTGGTGCTCGCCGACGAGATCAACCGCGCCTCGGCCAAGACCCAGTCGGCGCTGCTAGAGGCGATGGAGGAGCGGCAGGTCACAGTCGACGGCGTTACGCGCAGGCTGGAGGAGCCGTTCATGGTGCTGGCCACCCAAAACCCCATCGAGCAGTTCGGGACCTACCCGCTGCCCGAGGCTCAGCTCGACCGTTTCATGGCAAAGCTCTCGATGGGATATCCCGATTTCGACCAAGAGGTCAACGTTCTGAGGCTCGGAGACGAGGCCAAGGCCGCTGTAAAGCCCGTGACGACTGGCGAGGAGGTCATCCGGACCCGTTCGACGATCAGCTCCGTCCATGCCGCTGACATAGTGCTGCGCTACATCGTCCAGATCGTCAGCGCCACCCGCAACAACACCGAGGTGACCATAGGATCCTCGCCCAGAGGCGGCATAGCGCTGCTGGCTCTGTCCCGCGCCCGTGCGATCTCGAAGGGTCGCGGGTACGTCATGCCAGACGACGTCAAGGCGCTTTGCCCCTGCGTTCTGCGTCATCGTGTGGCTCTCTCCCACGAGGCCAAGGTCAAGGGCCGTACCCCCGACGACGTGGTCGAGTCGGTCCTGGGCGGTATCGCAGTTCCGCACGTAGACGAGTCCGAAGCCGTGGCCGTCGCCACGGCGCTGTGACCATCCGAACTGCTCGCGCCTCTGCGGCGCGTCTCCACTGAGAGAATAGTCTTGCGTTGCTCCGCGCGAGCATTGTGCGGGTAACCAGCAAGCAACGGAGAGGATGGAGCCAGATGGGTGCAGGTGCCAGGAGGGCGATGCAAGCAGTCATCGTCGTAGCCATAATCGCGATGGTCGTCTGCGCCGGCGTGATCGTTTGGGTCCTGCTCTCCTACCAGCGCGGAGACGCAACCTACGATCAGGTCAGGGAGGTTGCCTTCGACATCTCCCTGGACGAACTGCTGGGCGCTCTGTATGAGGAGGACTCCGATCCGTACGATCCCTACCTGGGCGACGACGTCGATCTCTCCTCGCTGGTGGTCGACTGGGACGCGTTGCTGGCTGTGAACCCCGACACCGTGGGCTGGATCTACATCCCCGGCACCGTGATCAACTATCCGGTGGTTCACAGCTCCGACAACAACGAATACCTCTATATCAATTTCAACGGCGAGCGGGCCACGGGCGTGGAGGCCACATACGGGACGCCCTTCCTGCTAGCCCAGAACGCCGCTGACTTCAGCGATCTCAACAACATCATCCAGGCCCACAACATGGCCAACGGCTCGATGTTCGCATGGATAGGCAACTCGGCTCTGAAGAATCAGGACGAGCTGTTGCAGAAACGCACCGTGTTCCTGCTGACGCCTACGGCCAACTACCGTCTCAACAGCATCTCGGTTCTAAACTGCGAGGCCAACGACCCGGTGACCCAGACGCAGTTCTCCTCCCAAGCGGAGTTCTCCTCGTTCGTCCAGAGCCTTATGGACCGAAGCTCCGTGGATCTTCCGTCGATCGGCATCGAGTCATCGGATGT
>CAZPAN010000136.1:0-4327 GCA_964584585.1 uncultured Coriobacteriaceae bacterium
CGCCATCGGTGACGCCGCAAGCGATGAAGGAGACATCGTCGACGCGAACCAGATCATCCATCGTGAGCAGTCCGTCGACATCGATCTCGGCGGTCTTCAGGGCTCTCTGACGCTCGTCCTCGCTCCTCCACTGGAACCTTCCCATGAACTCGCCGCCCACGGCCTTCAGCCCGGCACAGGCGAGCACGCCCTCGGGCGATCCGCCGGCACCCATGTAGAGATCGATCCCGGTATGATCGACTGCGGTCGCGATCGCCCCGAAGACATCTCCGTCGTCGATGAGCCTCACGCGGGCACCGGTCTGATAGACGGCCTTTATGAGATCGGCATGTCGGTCGCGAAGCAGGATGCAGACGTTGACGTCGCGGACCTCCTTGCCGAGGCACTCGGCGACGATGCGGACGTTTTCGGCCGGGGTGTTGTCGATGTGGACCTTGCCTTTGCATGCGGGGCCGGCCGCGATCTTGTCCATGTAGGTATCGGGGGCGAAGAGCAGCGCTCCTTTCGGTGCGATCGCAATCGTGGTGAGGGCGTTGGGCCTGTTGAAGGCGCAGAGGTTGGTCCCCTCCAGCGGATCGACGGCGATGTCGATCTCCTCGCCGCCGCGTCCGAGCTCCTCCCCGATGTAGAGCATAGGCGCCTCGTCGCGCTCGCCTTCCCCGATGACTATGCGCCCGGAGAAGTCCATCTCGTTGAACGCCTCGCGCATCGCGGTGGTGGCCGCCTGATCCGCCGAAACCTTGTCGCCCCTGCCGTTCCACTCGGCAGCTGCAATAGCCGCCTTCTCCGCCACGCGGAGGACATCCATGATGTAAGACTCCTGCATTTAGACTCCAATCACATGCTGGGATTGACAGCCGCCGAAAGCAGAGCGGCTGGTTTGAGCCGCCCAAGGAAAGCAGCGCGGCTGGTTTGAACTGACTGAGAATTCTACCAGAACGGGCAGGCGGCCCATCGATCAGACGCACGCCCGCTGTCTGATCAACGGGAGGGAACGTCGGCTCTTTCAGGCAGGAATAAGTCTGCGCGGGTATCGCCTCACGTCCCCGAATTGCACAACTGCGCGATGAAATGAACGTCAGGACCTCCGGGCCGCAGGGAGTTCTGGATGACGGGTCTGCCCGAATCGGCGTGCAGCCGCCAGCCCCTCCCCTCCTCGCTCGCAAGGAACGCATCGACCACGTCGGAATTCTCCTCCTTGGTCACAGTGCATGTGGAGAAGACCATCGACCCTCCGGGCGCGATCCTGCGTGAGGCGGACTTCAGCATGGCCAGACCCACCTGCGCCATCGCGTCGATGTCGGAGGCGGTAGATCTCCACCTGATCTCCGGGTGCCTCCGCAACGTGCCGATCCCCGAGCACGGAGCGTCTATCAGCGCCTTGCGGAAACCGCCCGGCAGTTCCGCGATGGAGTCGAGATCGGTGGCGTCGCCCTCCATGATCGTCGTCCTCTCGACGCCGCACTGAGCGAGCCTGCGCTCGAGCACCCTGTTCTTGAAAGCATGGAGATCCACGCACCATATCCGCGATTGCTCGCCGTTGAACTTGATCGAGTTGCTCTGCAAAAGGACCGTCTTGGTGCCCCTTCCGCTTCCCACCTCCAAAAAGCTCCCGCCCTTCTCGGGAATGGCCACCAGGGCTGCGAGCTGGGCAGACGCGTCGGAGACGATCGCCCTTCCGTCGGCGAGCAGCTTCGACCTCACCGCGATGGAGGGCTTGCCGACCAGGATGCAGCCTCGGTCCTTAGGACCGACGAACGTCGCATCCGCGCCAATCCTGTCGAGTTCAAAGAGCACCTCGTCGGGAGTCGACTTGATGGAGTTGGCCGCCAAAAACAGCGGAGCCGGCCTGTTGGAGGCGTCCATGAAGATCGCCGCCTCCTCGCGGCCCAGCGAATCGATCAGCATGTCGGCCATCCAGTAGGGGAAACCCATCTTGCGGGCCAGGGCCTCATCGTCGGTGGCGGGGTCGCCCCAGGGAAATCCCTTCACGTCGCGCGCTATGCGGCGAAGCATCATGTTGCCGAACCCCGCCGCCCGAGGCACGACCGACCGCACCAGCTCGACCCCCTGGTCGACCGCAACGTGCTCCTGCTTCCCCAGAAACGCCAGCTCGTAGGCGGTGATCCTCATCGCGTCGCGGACATTGGGCTCGAGCAGGTTGGCGGGATCAAGGCTCCTGTCGATGATCTCGTCGAGCGTCCCCGACGTGGAGACCACGCCTGTGCCGAGCAGCTCGGCGAACGCCTTGTCCGAGCCGGAGATGCCTTTCGCGCCGCGAACTATGCTCTCGATGGCGTTTTGGACGAACGACTGCCGCTCCCGTACCTGAGAGGTGACCTTAAGCGCCAGCTTCCGTCCCGGACTCAACCTGCTCATGAGACCGCTTCCCATCCGGCATCCCCTGATGCGAGGAGGCCATGGACCCCCGCCGCAAAGCCCGCAGCGTCCATCTCCCTCTTTCCGTCCGGCTTTATGCGGATAACTTCGAAAGGACCGTCGGCCGCGCCGAGCAGGAGCCTCTTGGAGACGAGCGCTGCTTGGCCGGGGACGACAACATCGACGAGTCCTCTCGCGCCATCGAGTCCCTCCGGCAGGGCGGCCAGCGTCACGGCGGCCTTCCTCCCGCAGACGCTGGCTCTCGCCGCCGCATGAGAGCTGGACGCCCGCACCCTCGCCACGTTTTCCGCAGCAGTCAGATCGGGAGAGAGCGCCAGCTCGGCCTTTGAGATCTTCGGAGCATAGGTGGCAGCCGCGTCGTCCTGCTCGATCCACTCAGCATCCCCGGAGACGACCAGGCCCAGGGTCCGGACCATGCATTCGGCCCCGAGCTCAGCCAGCCTCGCGACGATCTCGTCACGGCCCATCCCGTCGGGATCGATCGAGGCCTGCAGGCACCAGGGACCGGTGTCCAGCCCCTCGCTCATCTTCATGATGCTCACGCCCATCTCGGGATCTGCAGAGAGTATCGCCCGCTCTATCGGGGCGGCGCCCCTCCATCTGGGAAGAAGCGAGGCATGCACGTTAAGGCATCCCAGCGGCGGAATATCCAGCACCTCTCGTGGAAGGATCACGCCGTAGGAGGCGACCACCACCACGTCGGGCGAAAGATCGCGAAGCCGCCCGACCGCATCAGGATCTGAGAAGCCGGCAGGCTTGAAGACCGGCAGCCCCGCCTCGGACGCATGTTCGGCGACGGGCGAGGGCACCGCCGCACCACCCCTCCTCGAAACCGAATCGGGGCGCGTGAAGACGCCGACCACCTCGATTCCAGGCGCCTCCTCAAGCGCACGTAACGTGGGCACCGCGAAATCCGGAGTGCCCATGAAGACCGTTCTCGTCATATGGCGAAATCCTTCCAGATGTGCGGGCAATACGAGCGGGCGTGAGGGTCTCGAGGCGCGCCGGCACCTGTAAAACCTGGGATGCCCTATCGGACCTCGGTCTGGCCGGGGACCGCGCCGGCTTCGAGAGCGGCCTTGTACTCCTCCAGCTTCTCGAGCCTCTCGACTATCGGAAGATGCTCGAGCATCGTCATCCCATGCAGATGGTCTATCTCGTGCTGGAGGCATCTTGCCAGAAAGCCCTGGGCCTCGATCCGGACCTCGTTGCCGCTAAGATCGATGGCCGTAACCGTGACATCCTCGCGCCTGGCCACCGGAACCTGCACGCCCGGCACCGAGAGGCAGCCCTCCGGCTCGACCACCATCTCTCCTCTCGTGCTCTCGACCACAGGGTTTATCAGGCACATCGGGTTTTTGATCCCCGTATCATCGTAATCGACGTCCACGACGATGATCTTCTTGGTGATGCCGACCTGCGGGGCGGCCAGACCGCATCCGTTGGTGTCGTACATTATCTTGGCCATGCCCTTGACGATCTTGCGCAGGCCCGGCTCGGATGATATATCGACGTCCTCGCATTCCCTGCGAAGGATCGGGTCGGGCACGGTGTGGATCTCCATCTTCGCCCTCCTGTCGTTGGTTATCGGAAACCATTCTACAACTCCCCGGCACGGTGGGATCAGCCCTCCCGGGACAGGAGCCAGACTGCCGCGCGCCCGTCGCGAGGCGGCCCCGATGGCGCAAAGCCGAGCGAGAGCCATCGCGCTGAGCGCAGACGGCGCATGGGCGACGCAGCGAGCAGACGACCGCGCGTCCCCTCAGAACAGGTCGACCGGATCGATGTCTACGGTCACGCTCACGCCGCCTCCAGCCCTGCGAGACGCGAGCAAGGGGGAGATCGCCCCCGGCAGATCGGAATCGGGAGGGGACTTCACGAGGATGTGCCACCGATAGGTGCCCCTCAGCTTGGAGAGGAGACACGG
>CAZPAN010000137.1:0-4269 GCA_964584585.1 uncultured Coriobacteriaceae bacterium
AAGTACGATCACACAAATACTGAAGACTATGTCGAAGGCCCTTTTGCATATCCTGCGCAGTCCAAAGCCGCCCACCTTATACGCCACGGCTAACACCCCGCAGCGCAAGGAAGGGAGAGGCTTCTAATAGGCTCCCCTCCCCCGAATCATCGTACGGACAGTGCTCAAGATCAGTCCCAGATCATGGGTAACCGAGCTGCGCCTTATATAGTCGAGGTCAAGATCGACCATCTCCTCGAAGGCCGAATCACTCCTGGGTCCTACCTGCCACGCCCCGCCGCAGCCGGGCTTGACAACGAGCCGGCGCTTCGCTCGTTCGTCGTACCGGGCGACCTCGACCGGCAGGCCGGGTCTCGGCCCGATGAGAGACATGTCCCCCTTCAAGACGTTGAGCAGCTGTCCCAGCTCGTCGATCGAATGACGGCGGATGAACGCCCCGATACCGGGGACGACACGCGGGTCGTCCTTGATCTTGAACAAGGGTCCATCTGCCTCGTTGGCGTCCCGCAGGCCTTCGAGCATATCATCTGCATTGGGCACCATCGAGCGGAACTTCCACATGCGGAAGAGCCGGTAGGTGCCGTCCTTACGCAGACGTCCCACCCGCAGCTGCGAGTACAGCGGACCCGCTCCCGGACTCTTAACGCAGATGACGGCGCACAACACCAGAGACGGGATGAAGAGCACGACGATCGCAGCCCCGGACGCGACGATGTCGAAGGTGCGCTTGACGAAGCGGTACCCACGCCGCGATAGATCAGGGCGCAGGCCGGAGTTCGCCGTCTCAAGAAACTCGACGACATCGGCATCTGAGCGGAAACTGCGGAGAGCGTCCCCGTCGCCAGCGAAAGCTTCCGGACAACGCTCGCCCTCATATTCGGTTCGATCGTACCCCACAGCAGACAGCATCTCCAATGATTATCGTACATAGAACCGCAAGCACTATAACGCACGAAAGCAGGGCCAGATCGCTTAGAATCTGGTTGACATTATTCAAGCGATGCTGCATATAACATTAGTCGCAACATTGAGTTCGAAGAAGGCGTCAGTTATCGGCGCGGCGACCTCGTCGATTCGGGCCTGGCAGGCTTTAGGGGAAAATATGATTAAAGAATTGTCACCTATCTGCAACTCATCATGATTTATTTTAGGTTAACGAATATCTCGTTAGTTCGAATGCGCTTGCATGGGAGCTTTCATCGAGTTTTCAAAAGGCCTTGAAAAGCGACCCCCCCCCTCGATTGTATATCGATCGTTCCAAAACGGGACTTCGGGGGCATTCCGGCGGTCCCGGACGCATCCACTGAGCGATTATTTTCATCGCCGAACGGCACCGCTTCTGAATGATCCGCTGGTGCGATGAGCGGGACGATTGCCGATGACCGACTGAAAGGCGACACCTTGACACTGCTTGATCTGCTGAAACTCATGAAGAAATACCTGAAGACGATCGTCATCATCCCAGTCGTCTTCACGGTGGTCGCAGCGGCCGTCTGCTGGATCGTCCTGCCGAATCAATACACCGCCACTACATCGCTTTACGTGCTCACGACAAGCTCGACATCGTCCGAATCCAGCGATGGGATCTCCTACAGCGATCTGAACGCCAGCCAGATGATCACCAACGACATCGCCACGCTCGTGGTGAGCAGCAGGGTGCTCAGCGACTCCGCGACCGCCCTCGGAATGCAATCGCTGGACGACTACAACGTGAACGTCGACAGCTCCACCAGCACACGCGTGATAACGCTTTCCGTCACAGGGACGTCGCAGGAATACGTCGCGGCAGTGGCCAACCAATTGGCATTCACGACGGACGAGGTGGCCAGGGAAGTCATGGACGTGGAGAGCGTCAATGTCATCGACGAGGCCACCACGCCCACCGCGCCCTCCGGTCCGCCCAGGGTCTTTTACACAGCCATCTCCCTTCTGGTCGGCCTGGCGTTCGCGATAGCCCTCGTGGTGGTCCTCGACATGGTCAACACAAGGGTCAGGACCGAGGAGGAGGCGGCCGAGCTCGTCGGCCTGCCCGTCATCGGCAGGATCCCAGCGATAAGGAGGTAGCCGTGCTGGAGAAGCTAAGCACGATAGCTAGAAAAGCTCCCGGATCTAACGTCTCCGAGGCGCAAAACGCCGCCAAGACGCTGCTTTCGAACATAAGGTTCGTGTCGGTGGACGATCCGATCAAGTCCATCGTCGTCACCAGCTCCGTCCCCAACGAGGGCAAGACGACCACGTCGTTTCTGCTCGCGCAGGCGATCGCCACTTCGGACAAGACCGTCATTTTGGTGGAAGCCGACATGAGGCGGAGATCCGTCGCGACCATGCTCGGCACCACCGCCCCGTATGGCTACCATTCGGTCCTGTCGAAGAAGACCCGTCTGCAAGACGCCATCGTGAAGACCAAGGTGGACAAGCTCTACTTCCTGGACGTGGAGCCCGGCATCCCCAACCCCGCCGACGTGCTGACCTCGCGGCACTTCAGAAGCATGACGGAGGCCCTGAGAAACGAGTTCGACTACGTGATCTACGACACCCCGCCGACGACCGTGTTCGTCGACGCCTCGATTCTCTCCACGCTCGTGGATGCCACGATACTCGTCGTCCGGCCCGATCTCGTCAAACGCGACGACCTGATGCACGCGCACGAGCAGCTGAAAAACGCCAACGCCAACCTCATAGGCATCTGCTGCACCTTCGCCGAATCGACGAACTCGGAGTACTACTATTACTACGACGACGAGAAGGAGCAGCGAGAGCCGAACGTCTTCCCAGGCATCGAGCCAGACGGAACCGATAACGCCGCGCGCGAGGGCGGTGACGGGGACGACGTCGGGGATGGTGTCAGGGACGACGGAGATGGCGGCGGCCTCCCCGACGAGACCGCCGAGGGTTTCAGGGCCGCCGAGGGTCTCGGGGACGCCGGTGACCAAAGGGACGCCGAGACTTCCAGAGATGCCGAGGACCCTGGGGACACCGAGGACCCGGGCACCACCGAGGCTTCCAGATCCACTAGGGGTCCCAGGGCCACTAGAGGTCTCAGGTCTGCTGAGAGTCCCAAGCACGCCGATCCGTCCAGAAGCAGGAGGCGAAGGTTTAGATAATGCGCGATCTCCACTGCCATATTCTGCCCGGGGTGGACGACGGGGCGCGCGACCACGAGGAGTCGCTGCGAATGCTCGATGCGGCCAGATCGGTGGGGGTGACCTCGATGGTCTGCACCCCGCATTGCCGCAGCTCCAGGTTCGACTACGATGCCATCCTGAACGCCTACGCATGGTTCGCCCCGCAGGCGCAAGAACGCGGCATCGAGGCCTCGCTGGGTTTCGAAGTCGCCCACTCCAAGCTGCTCGAGCTGGGGCTAGAGTGGATAGACCGCCTCGCGTTCGACAACGGCAAAGAATTCCTGCTCGAACTGGACGTGCAGGCTCCGGAGTCGATGTTCGCCGAGTACCAGCGCACCATATTCGCGATACAGGGGCGGGGCCTCAAGGTGATAATCGCCCATCCGGAACGCTACCGGGCCATCAAGCGCAACATAAATCTGGCGCACGATCTAGTCAGAAACGGCTGCTTTCTGCAGGCCTCGGCCGACTTCATCAACGGCGGCCGTCTGGGTGCGGAGCTCAAGCTCGCCAAACGCCTCTTCAAGGAGGGCCTGTACAGCTACATAGCAAGCGATGCACACTGCCCCGAGCACTACGACGCGCTCTCCCTAGCGCGCTCCATCTACCACACACGCGGCAAGCACATGAGGCTCATGGACGTCTTCTGACATTTCGTCCGCATCCAGCGCGTGACGCGCCAGTCCGCTCACAACGCAAGGCACGACTGCCTACGAGAAGCATCGGGAGCAGGAAGACGCCCGGATGCGTGGCGCGCCAGTCCGCTCACAACGGAATTCCGCTCAGAGAACTCTAACGATACAAATGATTATTTGGCTGTGTGTGCTTGAATCTCACTACGCAAGACGTTATTCTTACGATGTAAGTACACAATGAACGGGGGTACTCATGGCAGCATCGTCTGTGACCATCCGCGTCGATAGCGAAACAAAGGAAGAGGCGGCACGCATCGCTGAGTATTTCGGGTTTGACCTTTCCTCAGTTACCAGGGCATTTTACAAACAGATGATTCGGGAAAACCGAATCCCTCTTAACCTATCTGATCCCGAGCCGAATGAAGAGTCGCTTGAATCGATTCGCCAAGCGGACGAGATCATCGCAGCTGGGGGACATGGTTACAAATCTGCTAAAGAAATGTTTCAAG
>CAZPAN010000138.1:0-4186 GCA_964584585.1 uncultured Coriobacteriaceae bacterium
CGTCTACGAGGGCGACGTGGATCGCGTCGTGGTCCTCGGAGGCCCGGCGACCGTCTCCCAGTCCGTCTTCGAGGCGGCCGAGGCTGCGCTTGGCCGATGACGTTGCTGAACCGCATCGTCCGGCTCCCGGAGCTATGATTCCCAGCACTTGAATCTCTCTCGTAGCTGCCTACAATCTCCTTTAGCAGTCACAGGACAAGAGTGCTAAGGAAACGCGCAGCTTGCGCACTATCGTGCGCAACCACAATCGAAAGGGATGGTACATCGATGCGCAAGTTCAAGGCCGAGAGCCTTCTTCTTATTGATATGATGATCACCGCGATCTACACCAACAAGGAAATCTTCCTCCGCGAGCTCATATCCAACGCCTCCGACGCCGTGGACAAGCTCTACTTCAAGAGCCTCACCGACAGCTCGATCCAGCTCTCCAAAGACGACCTCCGCATAGTCATCGACGCCGATCAGGAGGAGCGCAGGCTCGTGATCTCCGACACCGGCATCGGCATGGACAAGGACGACCTCGAGAAGAACCTCAGCACCATCGCCCACTCCGGCAGCCTCGACTTCAAGGCGGAGAACGCCGACGCGGACAGCCCTGAGATCGACATCATCGGACAGTTCGGGGTCGGCTTCTACTCCGCGTTCATGGTTGCCGAGCGAGTCGAGGTCCTGACCCGCAGATACGGTGACGACAAGGCATGGAAATGGGTTAGCACCGGCGTCGAGGGCTATACGATCGAGGAGGCTCAGAAGGAGACCCATGGCACCGACGTCATCCTCACGATGAAGACAGACGACGACCAGGAGAGCTACAGCCGCTTCTGCGACCAAGACGAGATCAAGCATTTGGTCCGCAAGTACTCTAACTACGTGCGCTACCCCATCCAGATGGAGACCACGATGCAGCGGGCCCTGCCCAAGCCCGACGATGCCGATGACGACTACAAGACCCAGTACGAGGACTACGTCGAGATCGAGACGCTGAACTCGATGATCCCCATATGGAAGAAGGCCAAAGGCGAGGTCACCCCAGAGGAGCACAACGAGTTCTACAAGCAGACCTTCCACGACTTCGCCGACCCGGCTCGCACGATCACGCTTCGCGCCGAGGGCACCATCAGCTACGACGCGCTCCTGTTCATCCCCTCTCAGAGGCCGTTTGACCTATACACCCGCGACTACAAGAAGGGGCCGGCGCTCTACTCGTCGGGAGTGATGATCATGGAGCACTGCGAGGACCTGCTGCCCGACTGCTTCGGCTTCGTGCGCGGAGTCGTCGACTCCCCGGATCTTTCGCTCAACATCTCTAGGGAGATCCTGCAGCAGGACAGGCAGCTGCGCGCGATCGAGCGCCGGATCGAGAAGAAGATCAAATCGGAGCTCGCCGACATGCGCGATAACGACAGGGAGACCTACGAGAAGATCTTCGAGGCCTTCGGCCGCACGATCAAGTATGCGATCTACTCCAGCTTCGGGCAGGAAGCCGATCTCCTCGAGGACCTGCTGCTCTTCCACTCCGCCTCCGAGCAGAAGATGGTGACCCTCGACGAATACGCGTCCGCGATGCCCGAGGGGCAAAAGACCGTGTACTACGCGGCCGGCGACTCGGTCGACCTTCTCTCCAAGATGCCGATAGTGAAGTCGGTAATGAAACGCGGCTACGACGTGCTGCTGTGCACCGAGGACGTCGATGAGTTCTGCCTGACGATGCTCAAACAGCGCTCCGAGAGGGATTTCCAAAACGTCGCCGGCGGTGACCTGGACATCACGACGGATGAGGAGAAGGAGCAGGCCGAGACGGTCGCCGAGGAGAACTCCGAGCTGTTCCAGGCTATGAAAGAGGCGCTCGGGGACTCGATCTCGAAGGTGACGGTCTCCACAAGGCTCTCCGACGACGATGCGCCGGTGTGCCTCGTAGCAGAGGGTCCGCTCTCCTTCGAGATGGAGAGGGTGCTCGCCACGATGCCCGACGGCGACGGCGCCAAGGCGTCGAGGATCCTCGAGATCAACCCCGACAGCAGCGTCTTCGGCACGCTCAAGGCCGCCCAAGAGGCCGGAGACTCGGATAAGGTCGCGCTCTACTCCAAGATCCTCTACAACCAGGCGCTTCTGGTGGAGGGTCTGCCGATAGATGACCCTGTGGCCTACGCGCAGGATGTCTCGAAGCTGATGAGCTAGCTCACGTCGGACGAGGACGGTCCACCCAACACATCAGGGTCCGGACCACGCATGTCGCAAGCGTAGTCCGGACCCGAAACCCTGCTCCAACTTGCAGATCACAAAGAAGAGCAATCTCCCATGAGCGACGAGAAGGCCTTCCTCGAACGAACGATCACGTCCTCGGAGACGCAGTACCCTATCCGAACCCATCCGTCGCAGCCGAACGAATCGGAGGGGACCAGCAAAAGCTCGTGCTTGGCGGCCTTGTCGGCGAAACCCTGCGCGTCACCTCCGATCGCCTTGACCCAGAGGTAGAAGGCCCCCTGCGGATCGACGTACTCGAATCCAAACTCGTCGAGGATGCCCGTCAGCAGCTCCCTGTTGCGGGCATAGGCATCCACGTCGGCCGGCTCGTCGACGCAGCGCTCGATAACCATCTGGAAGAGGGCCGGGGCGCAGACGTACCCGAGCGCCCTGCCCGCGCCGCAGACCGCGGTGTACAGCCGTCTGGAGTCGGAGGCGCAGCCGGGAACGAGGATGTACCCGATGCGCTCACCGGGCATGCTGAGCGACTTGGACCACGAGTAGCAGACCAGCGTATCGGGATAGATGGAGGGGATCCATGTCGGCGGCTCGTCGGAGTAGCAGATCTCGCGGTAGGGCTCGTCTGAGATGATGTAGACGGGTTCCCCGTTGACCGACGACGCCTCGCGCAGAACCTCGACGAGCTCGAGGAGGTTGTCCCTCGAATAGATGGTTCCGACCGGGTTGTTCGGGCTGTTCACGATGACCGCGCGGGTCCTGGGGCCGATGGCCCCGGCCACGGCGGCGGCGTCGATCTGGAAGTCAGGTTCTCTGGCAGGAACCTCCACGCAACGCGCGCCGGCGGCCTCTATCCACATCCTGTACTCGGGGAAGTAGGGGCTTATCACGATGATCTCGTCGCCCGGGTCCACCAAAGCCTTTATCGAACACGCAAGCGAGGCGGCGGCGCCCATCGTCATGTAGAGGTCTTCGGGGGTGTATTCGGTGCCGAAGCGGGCGTTGAGGTTGTCGGCTATCGCCTTGCGGCAGCTCCACAAGCCCTGCGCGGGGGTGTACCCGTGGAGATCGACGGCCGGATCGGCGACCAGCTCCAAGATCGCCCGCTTCACCGATTCCGGCGCGGGAATCGACGGGTTGCCCAAGCTGAAGTCGAAAACGTTGTCCGCGCCGATCTGCGCCTTGCGCTCCAGCCCATACGCGAAGAGCTCCCTGATCGCCGAGGGCTGAGCCCCCAGGCCATGCATGTATTCGTTGATCATCTCCCCAGCATTCTCCTCATGGGTCGAAGTCCATCACTGCGCGCGTCCCCCGGCGGAACTCCGCCTGCGGGCCGAATGGCGGGTCCTGACGCAGGCAGCTCCTGTGGATCGACTCGGCAGACCCCGTGCAAGGCGACGCCTGCGGGCCGAATCCCAGAGCCGCCCTGCCCCTATTCGGGCACGTCGTTCATATTAGCGCCTTTCTCTGATAGAGGCCCGCATCTAAGAAGCCGAGCGCACGATAGTAGCCCCTCGTCCCTACGGCGCTTATGACGTTGACGGCGGTGCAGCCGGAGTCCCTCGCGATCTCGCATGCCCTTTCCACGAGAGACCTGCCGAGACCCCGATGCTGGATCCCCTCGCCGGGGCCATCGGATATCCCGGAGACGCGACCGTAAACGTGGAGCTCCCGTATCATCGCCTCGCCGGACGATATCGGGATTCCGAGGCTGGACGAGAGCGCATCTGCGGAGGGGATGGAGAGCCGGCAGAAGCTCGCGATCATCTCGGGTCCGCCCTCCTCCTGTTGGAAAGTCCACTGGAGGAAATGTTCGGTTCCCGTGGAGGTCTCGTAGCGTATCTCCGACATCTTCATCGCATCCGCGCCGGGCAGGACCCTCTTCGTCCCGACCTCGCGGCTTCGGATCTCACGGACCTCGACGCCCGAGGCCTTGAGCCTGCTGTCAACCATCTGGCGAAGGTTGACCTTGCGGTTGCCCGCG
>CAZPAN010000139.1:0-4119 GCA_964584585.1 uncultured Coriobacteriaceae bacterium
GGGGTCGCAGGTTCAAATCCTGTCAACCCGACCAGCTAAATCAGCAGGTCAGAGGGTTATTCCTCTGACCTGCTTTCATTTCCGGGCACTTTACAGGTCGCGCCTGTTAGCCGTCGTGCGGTCCCTGAAGGCGTTCGTCACGGGCCAGTCGCGATCATCAGCGAGCGATATGCCGTCGATGACCGGAGCCATCGGCTCGCTCGCCCGCTTGTACTCGTTAATCACTATCAGCCCGAGCACCTTGTCGACCACCTCTGGCTCGAAGCCCTCCCCCACGATCTCGTCGGGGTCGTAGCCGTATTCCAGATAGAGTGCGCAGATCCCATCGAGTATCTCGTAGGGAGGCAGCGAGTCCTGGTCGGTCTGGCCGGGGCGCAGCTCGGCGGAAGGTGCCTTCTCGATCACGCTGACAGGAATGACCTCGCTCTGCTCGTTTCGCCATTCGGCCAGCTCGTAGAGCCTCGTCTTGTAGATGTTTCCTAGCGGGGCGTAGGCGCCGGCGGTGTCGCCGTAGAGGGTGGAGTAGCCCATCGCAGCCTCCGACTTGTTGCCGGTGTTCAGCAGCGCCCAACCATATCGATTGGAAAGGGCCATCAGGTAGACAGTGCGGATGCGGGCCTGCAGGTTCTCGCGAGCGATTCCCTCCAGCTCGCCGCCGCAAGGCTCGGCAAGGGCGGCCTCGAAGGCCTCGAAGGGGCCGTTGATCGGGATCTTGAAGGTATCGATCCCCAGGCGATCAGCCAGATCGAGCGCGTCGTCGACGCTCCCGTCGGATGAGTACATCGAGGGCATAAGCACCCCGTGAACGTGCTCCGGGCCGAGCGCGTCGACGGCCACGGCCGCCACGATCGAGGAGTCGATCCCGCCGGAGAGGCCCACGACCACGTCGGAGAAACCGTTCTTGCGTATGTAGGCGGCCACGGAACACGCAATCGCGCTCCAATCGGCCGCCTCATCGTCGATGCCGCTTTCGTCCATGCGCACCGAAAAGCCGAAATCGCGTTCGTCGATCTCCTCGAGAGACGTCTCCCATCCAGCCTCCGTACCGCCCTCGGCATCGAACTCCACCGAGATCAGCGCCTCGTCGAAGAGCACCGCGTCGCCGGCTAGAACACCGTCGGAAGCGACCGCGACGCTCGCGCCGGGGAAGACCATCGAGTCCTGAGAGCCAACGCAACCCACGCGCACCACCCACGCCCCGGCGTCGCGGGCCACGGCCATGCACTGCAAGAGCTGCTCTCCGGTGACTAGATCCGAACGCAGGACGTCGTAGGAGTCCTCCACCAGGTTGATGATCGCCTGGCCCGAGAGCTCTCCCCCGTTGACCTCGGCGATCTCCCCCCAGACGACGTCGATCGGGACTCCGTCGATCTCGGTGGAGATCACGTTGCAGAAACCATCGTCCATCCAGCCCAGGAACCCGAAGCTGCCGCGACCCAGCAGGCAGACCACCGGCTCCAGCTCGACCAGCCCTTCGATCTCCGGGTCGTCCACCTCCACATAGGCGATGGTGAGAACGGGAACCGGCGCCGCCTCTGCGAAGGCCCCTAGCACCTGCGTCAGCTCGGCCCTGAAGGTGTCGGAGAGCGCCAGACCCTTCAAAGGGTGGCCTGAGAGGTAGTGGGGCGGGAGCACCACCAGATCGGGCGGATTGGGCGAATCCATGGAAAGCTCGATAAGCTCGAGCGCCTTTTCGGCGTTTTCCCGCATCGAGCCAAGAACCGAATCAAGCTGCATCGCAAGAATATGCATCTCAAACCCTCGCTATCCAGTTGCGCTCGTTCCCGATGGTCGTGAACCCCTCGTGCCCGGGATAGACACGGGTCTCGGAAGGGAGTTCCGCCAGCCTTTTCAGCGACTCGGCTATCTGCACGTAGCTGCCTCCGGGGAAGTCGGTCCTCCCGCAGGTTCCCTTGAAGAGGGTATCGCCGGAAAAGAGCACCCCATCGTCCTCATCGTAGATGCAGATCGAGCCGGGATGGTGCCCCGGGGTATGGAGTATCTGGAGCTTGACGGATCCGATCTTCACGACCTGGCCGTCGACGAGTTCGAGATCCACCTTCTCCACTGGTTTGGTGCGAAGGCCGGTCATCATGGTCGGAGCCTTCGGGTGGAGCAGTTCCCCAACCGCCGACTTCGAGGCCGCGATCGGTGCCCCGGTGGCCTTTGCGACGTCTGCGAGGGCGCCGATGTGGTCGAAGTGCGGATGCGTGACGAAGATCATGTCCGGCACCACGCCGCCCAACATGTCGAGCACCGTCTGAGGTTCGTCTCCCGGGTCGACGAGCACGCAGCATCCGTCTGCTCGACCCACATAGCAGTTCGTCATAACCGGCCCGACCCTGCAGCTATCGATTTGCATAGAAGACCGCCTTCCGCTAGATCGCTCCGCACCGGCATCGAACCGGGCGAGTTTCCATCCTAATCGGCGCCGGCGACGGGCGAGCCTCCGTCCTCCCAGCGCGGGCCTCGGCACCGGGCGGATCTCCGTCTGCCGCGCCGTCTTCGGAGCCGAGCGGCTGTCCGCTTTCCCGAAACCAGCCTCGGCGACGGACGATAATCTCCGGTCCTATGATCGAACGGGCGTCCGGTGCCGACACGTCATCTCCGCTTCTTGCTGTGATGATCGTCTCCGGGCAACATCCTGCGAGCCTCGAACACCCCCTCGATCGTGCGGATCCCACGCAGCACCGAGTCTATGTGCTCTGCGCTCCCGGTCTGGATTATGAACCTCATCTCCACGAAGCCGTCCCTCTTAGACGAGGTGTTGGCCGAAGTGATGTTCACGCCGAGATCGCTCAGCTTGATCGCCACGTCCTGCAGCAGCCTGGTACGGTCGACCGCCCCGATGTAGACCTCCACCTGATAGGTGACGTCCTTGATCGCGTCCCACTCCACCTCTATGAAGCGCTCGGGGTCCTCTTTCCTGCGGTCGTGGATGTTGGGGCAGTCCTTGCGGTGGACGGTGATGCCGCGCCCCCTGGTCACGAAGCCGATAATGTCGTCGCCCGGCACCGGGTTGCAGCAATGCGAGAGATGTATCAGCACGTCGTCGACGCCCTTCACCGCCACGCCGGTGTTGTTCTTGCGACGGCTCTTGGCAGGCTCGACGTGCCTCTGGGACTTGATGTGCTTGGCGTCTAGGTTCATGCCCGCAAGCTCGTTCAGCCTGGCCTGGCCCCTCGCATCGTGCGCCTCGGCGTTGCGCTGCATCGCCTTGAGCATGAGGTTCGCCACCTGCTTGCCCGAGAGCTTCCCCGCGCCGATCTGCGCGAACACGTCGTCGGGCTGGCTGAAGTTCAGCTCGGAGGCAATCTCCTTGAGCGCCGCCACCGACCTCGAAGACGAGATCCCAAGACCGCTCTTGCGCATCTCCTTGGCGAGGATGTCCCTGCCGTGCATCACGTCGTCGCCCTTGGAGGTCTTGTTCAGGTAGGATCGGATCTTCGAGCGCGCCGAGGAGGTCTTCACTATGTTGAGCCAGTCCCTCGACGGGCTGGAGTTCTGCTGGGTGAGGATCTCCACGCGGTCTCCGGTTTGCAGCCCATATCCAAGCGGCACGATCGCGCCGTTGACCTTCGCGCCCACGCAATGATGCCCCACCTGAGTGTGGATCGCGTAGGCGAAATCGAGCGGGGTCGAGCCGGCGCGCAGGCTGATCACCTCGCCCTTCGGAGTGAAGACGAAGACCTCGCTGTCGAACAGGTCCACCTTCAGAGCCTCCATGAACTCCTTGGGGTCCTGGGCGTCATCCTGCCACTCCAGCATGCGGCGCAGCCAGGCCAGCTGGCTGTCGAGGCTGTCCTCACCGGTCTTGTGGCCGGCGTTCTTCTCCTTGTACCTCCAATGCGCCGCCACGCCGTACTCGCTTATGCGGTGCATCTCCCTGGTGCGGATCTGCACCTCAAGCGGACGCCCCGCCGGGCCTATCACCGTGGTGTGGAGCGACTGATACATGTTGAACTTGGGCATCGCGATGTAGTCCTTGAAGCGGCCTGGCATCGGGTGCCACATCGTGTGCACTGTGCCGAGACTCGAGTAGCAGTCCCTGACATCGTCGACTATTATGCGCAGCGCGATCAGGTCGTAGATCTCGGAGAACCCCTTCTCGCGCTGGGT
>CAZPAN010000140.1:0-4106 GCA_964584585.1 uncultured Coriobacteriaceae bacterium
CCAGAGCTTCCGGGCGTTAGCGTGGTGCGACTTCTCGGACATCTCGAAGAGCGTGCCCACCTGCTCGCCAGTCGCGACGTCGTAGACGACGTTGGGACGAGACCCCTGGCATATGACCATAGGGACCCCGGCGGCCATCAGCACACGCGCGGCCTTCAGCTTAGTGACCATACCGCCCGACCCATAGGTGCTGCCAGATCCACCAGCGATGTCGTAGAGCTCATCGGTGACGGCGCCTACATGCTCGATGAGACTGGCGTCCTCGCTGATGCGCGGATCTGCCGTGTAGAGTCCCTCGATGTCGGAAAGGAGGATCACCAGATCGGCCTCGATCATCGTCGCCACGAGCGTCGCGAGGGTGTCGTTGTCTCCGAAGCGGATCTCGTCGACCGAGACCGTGTCGTTCTCGTTGACCAGCACCACGATGCCCAGCTCTATCAGGCGCTCAAGGGTGTCGCGGGCATGCAGATAGGATTCGCGCTCGCGGGTCTCATGCCTGGTGAGAAGCACCTGTGCGAGTTGAATCCCATAGTGGCAGAAGGCCTCATCGTACCGACTCGACAGCTCCACCTGACCTATCGCCGCAGCCGCCTGAAGCGTCGGTATGTCGTCGGGACGCTCCGCGATGCGCAGGCGGCGAAGCCCCACGCCGATGGCGCCGGAGGAGACCACGATCACGTCGACGCCGAGCTTGCGCAGCTCGCTCGCCTGCCGCGCGAGGTCGTAGAGGAACGCGATGCGAAGGCGTCCGTCGACATCGATGAGGGTGGAGGTGCCGACTTTGACTACGACCCTGCGCGGCAGCCCCTGATGCGCGCCGGCGTCGTTGGGATTGACGGCTCCATCGCTTCCAGCAGCCGCATCGTTGCCCGCAACACCGCCGATCGCACCGCCGGCCGCAGCTCTGCTGCCGGCCTCAGTTCCACCGATCGCAGCCGTGTCGTAGCCCGCAGCCCCATCGGGCCGGCCTCTCGCCGTACCTTCTCCGCTCATGTCTGCCCCACCTCCGATTCCAGATACTCGTCCTCATCATCCCACGAAGAGCTCTGGTATGCGAACGATCTCCCGAGGATCCTTATCTCGTCCCCGGTCCTCGCGCCCGCCTCCTCCAGGGCCTTCACCACCCCGAGGCTGCGGAGCCGTCTTTCCATGTAGGCAACGGCTTCGTCGTTATCCCATTCCGTCTGTATCACTATGCGCTCGGCCTGCCTGCCGGTGACCTCGAACACGCCGCCGCCGAGGTCGCGGACCTCGAAGCGCTCGTCTCGCTCCCGTCGCCTGTGCTCCCAGACCTGCCCGTACCGCACTTCTCCGGCATCGGGAACGGCCGATCTCAGCTCATGCACCTTCTGCGCCACGGCGGAGATCAGACTGGACATTCCCTCGCCTGTGAGCGCAGAGACCTCGAAGACCTTCGCTTTCTGGACGCTGTCGGCGAACTCGTCACCGCATGCGGCCTCGATGGCCTCCTCCCGCACTCTCTCCCTCAGACGTCTGAGGGCATCGTCGTGACCAGGGACATCGATCTTGTTCGCCACCACGATCTGCGGTCGGTCCGCCAGCTCGGCGGCATAAAGAGCCAGCTCGCGATTGATGATCTCGTAGTCCTGCACCGGGTCGCGCTGCTCGTAGGAGCCGGTAATGTCGACCACGTGGATGATTAGCGCGGTTCGCTCGATGTGGCGGAGGAACTCGTGGCCTAGCCCCTTGCCGGAGGCCGCGCCCTCGATCAGACCCGGGACGTCGGCGACGACGAAGCTGTGATCGTCAGACCGCACCATCCCCAAGTTGGGGACGAGCGTCGTGAACGGATAGTCGGCGATCTTGGGGCGCGCGGCGCTCATGCGGGCGATGATCGACGATTTGCCGGCGCTGGGCATGCCCACGAGGGCCGCGTCGGCCATCAGCTTCATCTCCAGCTCGATCCACCCCTCCTCGCCAGGCTCTCCCAGCTCGGCGAAGGCCGGCGCCCGTCTGGTAGGGGTCACGAAGTGGGTGTTACCGAGGCCGCCTTGGCCTCCCTTGGCCACGATGATCCGCTCGCCATGCATCGTGAGGTCGGCGATGAGCTCGCCAGCCTCCTTGGCCTGATCATCGTACTCGCGGACGATCGTGCCGAGCGGCACCTTCAGGACAAGGTCCTCGCCCTCGGCGCCATTTCGCCTGGAACCCTTGCCGTGGGTTCCCCTAGGCGCCTTGAAATGATGCTTGAACCTGTAGTCGATCAGCGAGGAGACGGACTTGTCGGCCTCCAGAATCACATCTCCGCCACGCCCGCCGTCGCCGCCGTCGGGACCTCCCTTGGGAACATGCGCCTCGCGCCGAAACGACATGCAGCCCGCGCCGCCGTCGCCCGCCTTCACGAATATATGCGACTGGTCTACGAACAACTGCGGCCTCCTGTCATCTCCGACATGCCACCCGGCCTAGGGAAACGCTGATTATATGCAAGAGGAGCCCCACCCATGTGCACTTGGCCATTGGGATGGGACTCCTCGCAAGGGAAAGCGCGGATACGAGTGGAACAAGCTAACCGGCGTTTCCCTGAACAACCGCTTGACGCGATCGATCGTGTCTTCTCGCCTTATGGCTGGCTAGTCCTCGATCGGTCGGATGTGGACCCTGCGCTTGTCGCCTCGGGTGAAGTCGACGACGCCGGTCTTGAGGGCGAACAAAGTGTCGTCCCTACCACGCCCGACGTTCTCGCCGGGATGGAAGCGCGTACCGCGCTGACGCACCAGGATCGTGCCGGCGTTGACGGTTTGACCGGCGAAACGTTTGACGCCCAGTCGCTTGGAATGTGAATCTCGCCCGTTGCGCGAGGATCCAAGCCCTTTCTTATGTGCCATTTCTCTCTACCTCGCTCGAATTTCCAGCCGGCAATGCCGGCGCTGGCCCAGGCCCATCAGGCCCCGATCGTCACTCGGCCGCCGTCTCCTCAGACGCTGGCTCCGATACCTCTGCGGCTGTCTCGGCCGCCGGTTCCTCCACCTCGGACTCGGCCTTCTTCTCAGAGCGGCCGAAGGCTTGGATGGAAGAGATACGCACCTTGGTAAGGTTCTGTCGATGTCCCTTCGTCCTCTTGTAGTTCTTGCGCTTCTTGAACTTGAAGATGATCTGCTTGGCACCTTTGAAGTGCTCGACGATCTCGCCGGTCACCTTGGCCTCGGCCACCGCCTCAGGCTCGATCATGATCTTGGATCCGTCACAGACGAAAAGGACCTCGAACTCCACCTTGTCGCCGACGTCTCCGTCGAGCTTCTCGATATCGATGACATCGCCCTCGGAGACCTTGTACTGCTTGCCGCCGGTACGAATCACAGCATACATAGTAGTTACCCCTTGGAATAGTCAGCCAAACACAAACGACAATCCTATCAGCGCGGTTATCGACCGTCAAAAGAGGTCAGGATCGCTTCCGGCAAGCGTATCGGCATCGCGGGCGGGTGATCGCATGGGCGTTCGGGAAAGCGATCGCTCGGATTCACGTCGAAGGGCACCGCGACGATCGCCTTGGAAAACGCACGGCCGATCGCATCAGGCCGCAGCAGATAGCTTCAAAGCTCAAGCCTGTTGTCAAATCGGCTTGATCCTCGCGTACTTGCGCTTGCCCACCTGAACGACCGCGTCCGTCAGCCTGGCCGGTTCGAGATTGTAGCATCTGGCTTCGAGCACCTCACCATCGACCCTGACTCCACCGCCATCGATGAGCCGGCGTCCCTCCGACGCACTCGAAACCAGACCGACCGAGGCCATCAGCGGGGGAAGGTAGACCTTCCCCTCGTCGTTGAGGATCAGCTCCACCTCATGCTCCTCGATGTTCTCCGGCATCTCATGCGACTTGAAAACCCTGTCGAAATCCTCCTGCGCCTTCACGGCGGCGTCATGCCCGTGATAAGCCTCGACAATGTTGGAGGCCAGCTCTCGTTTGACCGCGTTGGGATGCAGAGTCCCATCGGAAAGCCCGCGCTCGACCTCCTCCACATGGTCGATCGAGAAAGTGGAGGCCAGCCTGTAGTACTTGACCATCAGCTCGTCGGGAATCGACATCACCTTGCCGAACATGTCGGCCGGCTCGTCGGTGAGGCCGATGTAGTTGCCGTAGC
>CAZPAN010000141.1:0-3940 GCA_964584585.1 uncultured Coriobacteriaceae bacterium
GGACTAAGTAGGAGAAAGGGAGAGACGACATGTCTGACAAGAAGCAATACGGTCTGATGGTGGACTACAAATACTTCTCCGGCAATCACTCCGCCGAGATCGCCTGCAAGGAGGAGATGGGCCTTCCCGTCGACCAGTGGGGCATCAAGGAGGTAGAGATCGGTCCCTTCAAGATCGGCGAGGGCAACGACGGAGACGATTGGGAGTTGTTCTACCTGCCCGTTCCCACATCGCTGTTCTCCAAGATGTGGGCTGACGGCGGAAACGGCGGCAAGCCGCTAGCCGTCCAGGTCGAGGAGTCCGGTTCGCTTTACTATGGTCCTATCGATGAACTTTGCCAGAAGCTTGTCGAATGGCCCCGTCCTGCGGTACTCTTCAAACTGTAGTTTGGCTATCCCGGATGCTGCGCCAGGGCAGCATCCGGACCTAATTTGAAGGAGTTGCAAAATGGACAGGACTGAGTTCGAGAACATGGAGCTTAACGATCAGGTCAATTACCTGAACGGCTTCGTCAAGGAGGGCAAGACCCTCGAAGAGATCGAGGCGGAGGTAGGGATGACCGAGCGCGAGATGGGCGCTATCGGCCTCTACTTCATCGACGAGGACGACGGCTTCATGGGCAAGCCCATGCGCGGCTATCAGACCTCCAAGCGCAGCGGCAACGAGTATGCTGCCACCGGCAAGGGCTGGCGTAGCGAGGAAGAGGCTGAATCCGGCGAAGGTGCCGCTCACGTCTCGCTCACCTAGATAGCTCTCTTGCCAACGGCTCATCGGCACGAAAGACCGGCATCCTGCAGACCAGGGTGCCGGTCTTCTTTCGTCTTGCAACCTACCTCAAGAGGCTGCCGTCCCAAGTGCCAGCAGCTGAAGCAAACAGCTCAACAGCAGGTTTGGGCGGGAAGACTGTGCGTTGCGACAGACCCTCTGTCGCTTTGCGCCTATGAGTGCACTCCTTCCGCCTTCAGGTGTACTATCATTGGAAAGGTTGATCAGAACCTTTCTGCGAAATGGAGAAAATAATGTCGGAACGCCATCTCAGCGAACAACAGGAGATCATCCTGTACAGGATTTCCATCAGACAGGACGAGCAGGGCAGGCAACCCAGCCCGATGTTCAAGACCAAAATGATGGAGTCGGAGCTGTACACCGAGCTTCTCGACCTCGGTTACCTCACCTACACTCAGTACGGAGAGGGCGAGGAAGCCGTGGTCGAACTCATCGTCACCCTCGCGGGGCAGCGATACTGCTTCGACCACTTAGATGAGATTGCAGAACTCGACAGGAACAGCCGCCCTCAGTGGTAGGCCTCGGGAGGAGATATAGATGTGCTGGTCGTGCAATCCTATCTGCGGAGGATGCAGGCCTCCTAGGGTGCGAGCGGTGCAATGCCCCGAGTGCGACGGATTCAACGCCTGCGATCTAGAGCATCTTCAGGATCTCTACGAGTGCGAGAGCTGCGGTGCGGATATCACGAAGGAGACCATGCCCGACCCCGTGATCTGCAACCTATGCGGTGAGGTCTGCTTCAATCCCTGCAAGAGGTCGAAGAAGATGCTCGACTCGGGATATCAATCTTGTCAGATGAGGGTACCCGAGCCGCTGATACCTAAATATCAGGAATGGCCGGCCGCCTGACGGCAAAAGAACCACAAAGCACAAGGCCCTGCGCTGAGCGCAGGGCCTTGTGCTTTGTGCAGTTCGCTTGCAGGCAGCGCTTACTCGGTGGTTTCCGTCGATGAGTCCGTCGTCTCCTCAGTGGTAGCGTCGTCGGAAGCTGCCGCCTCGGCCGACCCGTCGACATCGTAGGACAGACCCGAGGGCATCTCGTTGATGACTATTTCGGCATCGGCAAGCAGGGTCTCCACATAGGTCTCGTACTCAGCTTCCTTCAGAGACTCCACGAGATCGTCGTAGATCGTCTCGTAGATGCTGGAAGGGATGTTGTCCGCCGTGGGACTCTCCTCTTCGGACACGCTGTATTCCTCGGTGCACAGGATGATATGGTAGCCGTAATCCGACTCCACCAATTCCTGCGTCATCTCGCCTACAGAGAGCTGATCGAGGGCTTCCTGATATGCGTCCACAAAAGTGGCCTCGCAGTCCCAGCCGACATCTCCGCCCGAGGAGGAGGACGAATCGATCGAATACTCCTGGGCCATTTCCGCAAAGTCTGCGCCGTCCTTCAGCTCGGCCAGAACGGTCTCGGCGATATCTACGTCCTCTAGATCGAAGAGGATGTGAGAGGATCTCTTAGCACCATCGTAGGCCTCGATGTTCGCGTCGATCGCCTCCTGGATCTGATCATAGCTCGGCGTCGAATCGGAAAGCAGATCGTCCATGACGATCTGCTGGTACATGTAGTTGCGGTAGTCCTCGCGCAGCTGCTCCTCGCTGGTTCCCTGGCTCGACAACGCAGCATTCCATGCTGTATCGGAATCGTACTGGGATTTGATCTGCTCGATCGCCGCGTCTATCTCGGATTCGTCCACTATGTAGCCTGCAGCCTCAGCGGCTTCGGCGACGAGCATCTCCTCAGCGATTATGTAGATGGCATCCTCCCGCAAATCTCCTGCGGTCGCGCCGATGGTGGTGAGATAGTCGGCCCAGTCCGTATCGTCGGTGAGGCTGTACGCGCTTCTCAATGACGTGATGTAGGAGGTGACCCTGTCCTCGGAGATCTCCTCGCCGTTTACCGTCGCCGCGACCGACCCGCCACCACAGCCCGCAAGGCTGAAGACGAGTACGGCGGATGCTGCCGAGATCGCAGCTGTTTTCCCGAACCTACCCAAATGAATGCGCCTCCTTCTCATAGACTCCCTCATGCCAATGACCGAGGGTCCCGGCTAGCCAGTGCGCCGTAAGGAAACGATGATCGATTCATTTCGCAAGGCAGACGACGCAGGCGAACGGACCGCCCGCGTGGACGATGCCGCTTCGTGTGATGGTAGCACCCCTAGCCCTAAAACTCCGAAAGAGGCAAGCTGGAGTACAGGTCAACCCGCCCGAAGGGGTCCGTATGGCTCCTGGGAGTTCTGGAGGGCAGCGGAGAGCTTGTCTGCTCGCTCCCCTACCGCAAGATGTAGGGCACCGGGCCGCACTCCTCGTAGTAGGGACAGGTCAGGCAGTCGCGGTGAAACACCGGATCCACCTCTTCCCAGTCGATCTTCTCGAAGCCCAGCTTGTCGTAGAAGCCGTTGGACGTGCCGTTGGAGACGAGCTTCAGCGGGCCGTAGAGATCTCGGGCCTTCCTGACCAGGGCGGTGCCGATGTCGTGACCCTGCCAGTCCTCGAATACCACGACGGGACCCACATGCGAACCCATCTCCGTGGACTCGACGTGGATGTAGCCCACCGGGACATCCTCGAAATTCACGGCACACCAGCCCTGATCAACGTAGTTGGGCGGGATGCCTATCTCCTGGCCCTCGGTCATCAGCACCAGGTACGGGAAGTCGTCTGTCCGGGTCGGACGCAAGGTGAAAAGCTCGTCGGCCATGGTTTATCCCTATCTCATCAGCGGAGGCAGGTAGATCTTGTCCCTAGATTGAGGGATGGCCTTCTTGGAAAGCTCTCGCAGGCCCTTGATGATCGTCGACATCTCCGAGGTGGGTATCCCCATGAACATGAACTCGTCTCCCACGTCGGAGCTGGCCCTGCAGCCGTAGCAGCCAAACGAGATGTTGGGCTGGCCGGATGTATAGGGCAGAAGGGTCGTCTCCACGCACTGAGCGTTGTAGCCGCTCGCATGGAACTCGAACCTATGGCCTGTGTAGTAGGAGGCGGCCATGCACAACCACATCATCTGCTCGGGAGTCGCCACCACGGCGACCACATCCGGATCGGTGGGGGCATCGTCGAGGGGGAAGACGATCGTCGCATCCACCGATCTGGGTTCGAGGCATGGACGCTCGGATACCATCTGTTGGGCCGCCTCGATCGA
>CAZPAN010000142.1:0-3888 GCA_964584585.1 uncultured Coriobacteriaceae bacterium
CGAACGCGAGCGACAAGCCGATCTACGAGCAGATAGCCTCGCAGCTTCGAGCGCACATCGCGGACGGGAGGCTTGTCGAGGGACAGAAGCTCCCCTCGATCCGGGCGCTCGCGAACGATCTGCACGTGAGCGTCATCACGACGAAGCGCGCCTACGCCGACCTTGAGGCCCAGGGCTTCATCGCCACGGTACAGGGCAAAGGCAGCTTCGTCGCCTCGGGCAACGCCGAGCTTCTCCGCGAGGAGAAGCTGCGCCGCATCGAGGAGCTGCTAGTCCGGGCCATCGACGAGGCGCAGACCGCGCGCATCGGCATCGCCGATTTGCACGACATGCTCGACGCGCTCGCCGAGGGCTAGCAAACTCGCACCCCTGGCCACCGAAACGCTCGCTGACCGACTGCGATTCAGGAGCACCCATGGAACATCTCTTGGAAATACGAGGGCTTTCCAAGCGCTACGACGGCTTCGCGCTCGAGAACGTCGATCTCACCGTGCCCGCAGGCAGCATCGCCGGCCTCGTCGGGGAAAACGGCGCCGGCAAGACGACGACGATCAAGGCCGCGCTCGACCTTGTCCACCCCGACGCCGGTGAGATCAGCCTGTTCGGCGAGCCCGCCATAAGCCCAGTCGCCATGCAGCGCACGGGTGTCGTCCTCGACGCGTGCATGCTCCCCGAATACAGTACGGTCCGCGCGGCCGAGTTCGACCTCGTGGTAGAAAGCGGCTTCTTCGCCCCGGCACGATGCGCTTCACGCGCCGGGCGTACGGCACCTCGCTGCTCGCGCCCGATCGCTTCGCCTTCGCGCAGCGCTTCCCCGACATCGCCCTCGACCGTGCGAGCATCGATTCGTATATGGGACTTGTCCTGAAAGGAGAGGTACTGTGAGAGCCATGTTCGTCTCCGACCTCGTCGTCATGCGCTCGTATCTGAGCGCCATCGTGGTGTTCGCGATTCTCGAAGTGCTCTTCTTCCTCACGGTCGACGCGTCCTCGACGCCCGGCCTGGTCGTCTTCGCGGGTTTCTTGCTCCCATTCTTCGGAATGGTCGCGGTTGGGGCGATTGCCCTGTTCTCCACGGACGAGCGCAGGGGATGGGAGTGGCTAAGGCTGGCCCTTCCCATCTCGCGCGCAGACGTCGTCTTGGGGCGCTACGCTAGCATGGCGGCCGTGGTCCTGGCCGCGCTCGTCATCTCGTCGGCGCTGCTTCTCGCCATGGCCGTCTTGGCGAACGCGCTTCCGCAGTTCGCCCCGCTCTCTAAGACGGCACAGATCATGGCGAGCGGTTTTTCCTGGGGGGAGATCCTCTCCGAGACGCTGATTTTGCTTGGTGCCGTGCTGGCGATGGCTTCGCTCGTCGTGCCGTTCGTGTTCGGGCTCGGCATACGCAAGGGGCTTCTCGCGGCCATCGTGCCGTTTGCCCTCGTCTTCTGCATCGTGCCGATGGCGGTGGGAGGCTTCGACATCGGCGGCCTCAGTACGGCGCTCGAAGGCCAGTCCGGCCAGCCTGACAGCATCTTGCTGCTCGCGATTTCCGGGATAGCGTGTGCCGTCGGGATCGTGCTCTACCTGATATCGGCGGCCGTCTCGGCGCATCTCTACGCCAAACGCGACCTATGAGCGAGCTTTCAGCTATGGAAGGGGTCGCTTCGTTCGATCGAAGCCATCCACACGCCGCCATCCACACGCCGCCATCCACACGCCGCCTGATGAGATCGCATGCTTCGGCGCGTGTCAGAGACGTGAGTGATGAATCGATTGGTGTCTCTTTAACAGAAAGGAGAACCCATGGGCTTCGCATTGGAAAAGACGACGGCGATTCTTGAGGCCGCTCAGGAGAAAAAAGGTATGAGCTGGCTCTTGGAGATCGTCGTGTTCGCTCTTGTTTTTCTGGCCTGCTCGGCAGCTCAGGTCATCATCATGGTCCCTGTGCTGGTGGTCATCCTGCTCAGCGATCCGGAGCTGTCCTCCCAGATCTACAACTACAGCGAAAGCGTCGACGGCTTTACCTTCAGCGTCGATGCGAGCGCCATCATGGCATCAGACGCGATGGTGATCTGCATGCTGTTTTCAACCGTAGCCATGATCGGAATCGTTTTGCTGTTTTGCCGTGTGTCCCAGAAAAGGAAGATGCGCACGCTGGGGTTCGTGAAGAGGGGAATGGGCAAGGAATACCTCAAGGGGCTGGGCATCGGCTTTGTCATGTTCGCGGGTGCGGTCCTCATCTGCGTGCTCACCGGCTCCTTGCGCCTGGAGGGGTACTCTGAAACCTTCGCGATCGGGATCTTCTCCCTTTTCGTCGTAGGGTTTTTAATACAGGGGATGGCTGAGGAGGTGGCGTGTCGGGGATATTTTCTCGTATCGTTCGCACGGCGCCATTCCGTATGGGCCGCTGTGCTGGCGAACTCGGTCGTATTCGCCGCGATGCACCTGCTCAACAGCGGACTCTCCGTCCTCGCTCTGGTGAACCTCGTGATGTTCGGCGTGTTCGCGTCGGTGTATTTCGTGAAGACCGGAAACATCTGGGGGGTCGGGGCGTTTCATTCGGCCTGGAACCTGATGCAAGGCAACGTTTTTGGCATCCAGGTGAGCGGGACGGAGGTCTCGTGCTCTGTACTCTCCAGCACGTTCGTGGATGGTATGGATCTGATCAACGGCGGCGCCTTCGGGTTGGAGGGAGGCTTGGCGGTCACGCTTGTCCTGGTGGTCTCGATTCTGCTCGCGCTGCGGATGCGCTCGCGCGCGGATACTGCGCTAATCGATCAGTAGCACGTGCGCCGATCGGCCAGTGTTGACGACAGGCATTCTGAAGTGCAGCGAGGGATGAGCGCTATGCCCTGTTCACCGTGTGCCATCCGTGTGCCATCCGTGCGAGGGACTTACTCGTCGCGAGTGGGCATCTCCACTATGTGAACTTCGTTGCCGTGGTTTTTGATTACGTCGACCAGGTCGTTTGCGCGCAGCCAGATCGTTGCGGTGTTCTCGTTTGGGTGGACGCCGATTATACCTTCGTCTTCTAGGAAATCCTTGTCAAAGAAAAAACGCACGCAAAGTGCGTCGTCGGCGAGCATTCCTAGTGGCGAGACGGCGCCGGAGGTCAAAGCCATCGTGTCCATCAGTTCCTCGGGAGAGGCGAAGCGCAGCGCCTTTGTGGAGTTTTCTGCCCTGAACTTCTTCAGGTCAACTCGTTTGTCTCCCTTTACGGTCACTAGGCAGTAGTGCCCGCGTCCGCCTTCTCTCAGAAACAGGTTCTTTGCTTCAAGCTCGGGATAGGGGAGGTCGAGCTGTGCGACCTCCTCCATGTTCATGACGGCCTCGTGCTCGGTGATTTCCATCCAGATTCCGAGATCTTCCAAGTACTTGTAAGTCGCGGCCTTGTCCATTTGTATTCCCTTCTCAGGCGTCGCTGCTCGACGGTTTTCAGGTGTCCTCTATGCGTGTGCGGAACATGCACAGCGTCGTGGCGTCGGGGAGCTGCTCGTCTGCTCCAGGTTTCAGGTTCCCGAACGTAGTCTGAGCGCCCGCTGAGCCTTCCCGAATCGCAGTTGCAACCGGGCTATTATACGGCCCGTGCCACCATCTCCTGGCCGAGGACCCGGCGAGTGCCGCCTAACCTCTCAGTCTCTCGGCTTCGCATTCGTCCTGAACACTTCGAAGGCCACATGATCTGCATCACCTCAGATGATGTCAGCTTCTTTGTGTGCCCCGAGCATGTAAGCGTTTCCCTAAAAAACCGGGAGTACGCGATTGATCGGCGTTTCTGGTAATCCGCAGCCTCGATTTGGAGCCGGTACAGATCCGAGTTGGATCCGGTTCGGGAATCGTCAAGGTTGCAGTGCTGTTCCCTGGGGTCGTCCGTTTAGACGGGTCCACTATCCTCAAGTGGGACGGT
>CAZPAN010000143.1:0-3883 GCA_964584585.1 uncultured Coriobacteriaceae bacterium
TCATACGAAGACAAGCTGCCAAAGAGTGTCCGCCCGAACGATAACGGAGCCATAGCACATGAAGATATACAACACCCTCACCCGCACCAAGGAACCATTTGAGTCCATCCGCCCCGGAAAGGTGATGATGTACGTTTGCGGGCCGACGGTCTACAACCACATCCACATCGGAAACGCCAGGACGTTCGTATCGTTTGACGTCATTCGAAGGCACCTAATGCACTCAGGATACGACGTGACCTTCGTCTCCAATCTCACCGACGTCGATGACAAGATCATCAAGAGAGCCGAGGAGGAGGGCCGTTCGTCTTCCGAGGTGGCCGCCGAGTACACCGAGGCCTTCATCGAGGCGATGGATGCTCTCGGGGTGATGGCCCCCACGGTCAGACCCCGTGCCACCGAGGAGATCGACGTGATGATCTCCACGATAGAGAGCCTCGTCGAACGCGGCCATGCCTACGAGGTGGAGGGTGACGTCTATTTCTCCGTGAAGTCCGACCCCTCCTACGGCAAGCTCTCCGGCCGCTCCATCGACGACATGCTGGCCGGTGCCAGGATCGATGTCGACCCCAGGAAACGAGACCCGATGGACTTCGCGCTCTGGAAGTCGGCCAAGCCGGGTGAGCCTTGCTGGGATTCTCCGTGGGGGCAGGGCCGACCTGGATGGCACATCGAGTGCTCTGCGATGTCCGCCAAGTACCTCGGGCAGCCCTTCGACATCCACGGCGGCGGAGCGGACCTGGTCTTCCCTCATCACGAGAACGAGATCGCGCAGGCCGAGTGCAGCTCGGGTTCCAGGTTCTGCAACTATTGGATGCACGGCGGCATGCTCAACGTCAACAAGGCGAAGATGAGCAAGTCGGAGGGTAATTTCATCTTGCTGAAGGATGCGCTCGCAAACGTCGGCGCGGATGTGCTGCGCATGCTGATGATGCAGACCCACTACCGCAGCCCGCTCGACTACTCTCCGGAGAGGCTGGAGGAGGCGAGCGCCTCGCTGGAGAGGATCGCCACCTCTATCAGAAACACCGACTGGGCTGTCGAGCACGCTTCCGATGCCGGGGGTGATGCGGATGCGGCTTCGTCGATGGGGGAGGCCGTCGAGGCCGCGATCGCCGGATTCGACGCCGCGATGGACGACGACTTCAACACCGCCGAGGCTCTGGGGTTCGCCTTCAGGCTTGCTGGCGAGCTTAACGGCTTCATCGCCGATGGAGTGCATTTTGGCGATGAGGCGGAGGTGGCCGGGCGTGCCCGCGACGCGATCGTCTCGATGATGGAGCGCTTCGGGATAGATGTCAGCGGCGTTTCCGGCGCAGACGGCTTCGGTATTCCCGAGGGGATGGTGGAGTTGGCCAGGGAGATGGCGGGCTACGAAGGCTGTGAGGCCGTCGAGGCCGCAGAGGCGCTTCTCGAGCGCAGGGCCCTCGCCCGCAAGGAGAGGGATTTCGCTCTGGCTGACTCGATCCGCGATTCAATCTCCGCCCTGGGCGTCGCCATCGAGGACACCCCTGACGGTGCCAGGCTCGTCTTCTGAGGAGAGCTTCGAGATGTCGAGGTCAGGAGGAAAGAGGTCCTCGGGCAGGGGCGGATCGGCGCGGGGCGGAGAGAGGTCCCGCAATCAGGGGAATCCGTCGAGACGGCGCCCGCAGGAGGGCGGTCAGAGGCGTCAAGCTCGGGATTCCCAACAGCGCGAGCAGCGAAAGGACCCGGCGCGGCAGCAGCAGACGGGCGACCATCGGATTCGGCAGCCTCAAGGGTCGCAGCAGGGCCGTCATGCACGGCGATCACAAGGATCGTCGTCGCAGCGTCCCTCCCATGACTCGATCTGCGGGCACCACGCCGTTCTCGAGGCGCTCGACGCCTCCGTCCCGATCATGAGGATCCTCATCGCCGATGATGCGGACCTTGCAGGAACGCCCGATCGCATCCTCGAGCTCGCCACGCGCGATGGCATTGAGCTCAGGCGTGTTTCGCGCGCGAGGCTCGACCGTGAGTCCGCCGGCGTTGCGCACCAGGGGGTCATCGCGATCGCCAAGCCTTTCGAGCATACCCCGCTCGGCACGGTCATGGCCGCCTGCGAGGGTCAGGAGGCTGCGCTTGTCGTCCTCCTCGACCACATAACCGACGTCGGGAACTTCGGGGCGATCGTCCGCAGCGCCGAGGTCATAGGCGCCGCCGGGGTCGTGATCCCCGACAGAAGATCGGTCTCGGTGGTTCCATCCGTCTACAAGACCTCCGCCGGAGCGGTCGCCCGCATCCCGATCTCGCGCGTTTCGAACATCTCCGCCGCCTGCGAGAAGCTGAAGGACAACGGGTTTTGGATAGCCGGAGCTAGCGAGAAGGGGGAGTCCGACTGCTGGTCCTCCCAGCTCTCCGGTAGGGTAGGCCTCGTGATGGGCTCGGAGTCCGATGGGATCTCCAGGCTCGTCCGGAGCAAATGCGACTTTTTGGTGCGCCTGCCGCAGCGTGGAGACATAGGCTCTCTCAACGTCTCCTGCGCGATGGCAGCTCTCGGATACGAATGGCTTAGGCAATCGGTTTCGGCCGGTATGATTCAGATGGATGGATCGAGATGATGGTTCGCGGTTCCGATCCCGGCCAGATACCTCTTCTGATAGTGGATGGTTACAACATGCTCAGGTCGAGTGGGGCATACGACTCGATCGAGGTCGACGACTTCACCGATGATCCTCTCAACGAGGCTCGGGAGAGGCTGATCTCCGACATCGCCACCTATGCGCTCTCCAAGTTCGAGGCGATCATCGTCTTCGACGGGGGAGGCAACCTGTCGTCTAGGGGAGAGCCGGTCTCCGTGGCCGGGATCAAGGTGATCTTCTCCGCATCGGGAACCGACGCGGATGCCACGATAGAGAAGCTCGCCTTCGAGGCCAAGCGTGGGGATCGGGAGGTCGTCGTGGTCTCCTCCGACTCGGCCGTCCAAAACGCCACCTTCGGCGGTGGCGTGACGAGGATGTCCTCGACGGGACTCATGCAGGAGATCTCCGACATAATGGAGGAATGTGCGGAAGCCTCCGAGAACCACGGGAAGATGACGCTGGCCGGCAGGCTCGATCCGGAGACGAGGGCGATTCTGGAGGCCATGGCCAGAGGAGAGTAAGCTATCTGGGCATCGCATGGCCGCCATGCCGGCCTTCCCTGCGACAGCACCATGTAATATATGTATATGCTGGTGTGGCGCAATGGCAGCGCAACGGTTTTGTAAACCGTGGGTTGCGGGTTCGAATCCTGTCACCAGCTCCACGAACAGCCGAGGTCCGCAGCCTGTCTTTCGGGCGCGGGCCTTTTCTCCGTGTGCCGAGCATGGCACGTTTTCGGGCGACACAGAGACCTATTCTGATTTCAGCTCCGTGCCCTGGTATTCTTACAGCTCAAAAATCACGTCCGTGATCTTTGAGGATGGCGTAGAACCGACGAGTCTGGCGTACTGGTTCTACAGCTGCTGGAACCTAACCGAAGTTTCTGCTCTGCCCGATTCCGTCACGGACTTGACCTACACCTTCTGGTACTGCAACTCGCTCGAGGTTGCGCCCGAGATTCCGAGTTCCGTCACAAACATGGAGGGTGCCTTCTACGCCTGCGTCTCGCTCGTGAAGGTTCCCGAGATTCCTGAAGGTGTCACGAATCTGAACTGGACCTTCGCCGAATGTATCTCGCTTGAGGAAGCTCTGCTGATTCCCTCGACTGTAACCAACATGGAGCGCGCTTTCGCCGACTGTCTCTCGCTGACGAGCCTGCCCGATGGCTTCTCGTTTCCGGAGGGCGCGGACATAACGAATGCGTTTCTTATCGAGAACTACAACTTTGGGGAGAACTATGTCTTTGACAACGAGAACATCGTGACCTACTGCTCCGCTGACGA
>CAZPAN010000144.1:0-3819 GCA_964584585.1 uncultured Coriobacteriaceae bacterium
ATGTGGGGCGATCTGGCTGTTGTATATGTCGGCACAGTTCTCGTCGGGGACGAGCATCATCACTATGTCCCCGGCCGCAGCCGCCTCCTCCACCTCCATGACCTCGAAGTTCTCGTTTGTCTTGGAGAAATCGTCCGCCATCTGCCAGCTGGAAGACCCTTTGCGCAGGCCGACGGCGACGCGGACGCCGCTCTCGGCCAGGTTCATCGCATGGGCATGGCCCTGGCTTCCGAAACCGATGACCGACACGGTCTTCCCGTCGAGCAAGCCGAGATTACAGTCGCTGTCGTAGTATTTCCTGATTGCCATTTCAATGATCTCCTTCGCGAGGGACGGACGACTCAGGCGGTCATACGGCCGCCGCATGCGCGGTCATATGACCGCAGGGACGGAACTCGCGCGGCTTTTGTCAGGACCGCCGCATGCGCGGTGCCGCCGCGCAACGATAGAACTTACGCGACCATGCGCTCGTCCGCAATGGGGAAACCCCATGCGAACTGCGGCCGCTGTTCCAGATTATGAAGGGCGTCGAGGATCCGATAGTACCGCTTGGGTTCGAGCGTTGCGAATAATCCGTATCTGGAACCGCCTCTCCGGGACGCTCCGGCTGCAACTCCGCGTCAAACGCGAAGGGCGAAACCGACTCCCATGCGAAACCGCACGGTCCATGGCACGAGGTCGGCCCAGATCCCCGCACCAATCCCGAATCACATCTCCGAGATGCTCTGGCTGGGCTTGCAGGCCCTCGCGCAGAGGCCGCCGCGATCCATCGCGGTGACACCCGTACGGCACATCTCCAAGACCTCGTAGTCGGCGAGCATCAGCATGAAGGCGTCTATCTTGTCGGAGGCGCCGATCAGCTCGAAGACCATGCTTCCGGGCGAGAGATCGATGATCTTCGCGTTGTAGATGGAGGCTATCTGGTGAAGCTCGGCGCGGTTGGAGACGTCTGCAGCCACCTTCACCAGCAAAAGCTCCCGCTGCAGGCTGGTGCCGGGATCCAGCTCGAACGCCTGTCGCACGACCTCCAGTCGGGCGGTCTGGGCGATCATCTGGGCCACCCCTCGGTCGTCGGCATGGATCGTCACCGTTATGCGGCTCTCCTCCAGATCGTTCGTAGCCGACACGGTGAGGCTGTCGATGTTGAAGCCCTTCCGGCAAAAGAGGCTAGACACCCTCGCCAGGACTCCGCTGCTGTTGTCGACTAGCAAGCTGATAACCCTGCGTCGAACCTGATCACCTGCGATCGATTCCATCTGACCCTCCCCACTCCATGATCATGTCGTCTATGCCCCCTCCAGCCGGGATCATCGGGAGAACCTTCTCGTCAGGGTCTATCGCGCATACTATCCAGACCGGCCCGTCCATCTCCAGGGCCCGCGAGAACGCCTCGCAAAACTGCATGGGGGTATCGCATCTGAATCCCCTGGCGCCAAATCCCTCCGCCACCTTCACGTAGTCGGTGACCCTGCCCGGAGAGGTCTGCGAGTATCTGCCGGCGTAGAAGGCGGTCTGCCACTGCCTCACCATCCCAAGCGCCGTGTTGTCGAATATCACGGTGATTATCGGGAGCTTGTAGGAGACGGCGGTGCAGGCCTCGTTCATGTTCATGTGGAAGCTTCCGTCGCCGGTAAGCATGACCACCCGGGCATCGGAACCGAGCGCCACCTTCGCGCCGATGGAAGCACCGTAGCCGAAGCCCATCGTGCCCAGGCCGCCGCTCGTGATGAAGCGCCGCGGGTCGACGTGCCTGATGTGCTGGGCGGCCCACATCTGATGCTGCCCGACGTCGGTGACGTAGTAGGCGTCCGGACCGCACATGTCGCAGACATCGGCGATGATCTGGTGCGGGGTCAGGCGAGAGGGATCGTCCTCGAAGACGACGTCGCGCTCGGCCCAGCCGGCGATCTTGGAGCGCCAAGGCCCGTGCGAGGCCTCGGACACCAGCGGCAGCAGAGCCCTCAGCACGTATGCGGCGTCTCCGACGATAGCCAGATCGCCTTGCACGTTCTTGCCCACCTCGCTCGCATCGAGGTCCACCTGCACGAGCCTGGCCCGAGGGGCGAACGAGTCGGGCCTGAGCGCCACCCTGTCCGAGAATCGGGTGCCCAGCGCGAGCACCAGATCGGCGTCGGCGAGCGCCATGTTGGCCGAGTAGGCGCCGTGCATGCCCACGAGTCCCAGATCGAGAGGATCGTCGTACCGCAGCACGCCCGCGCCCATCAGCGTGTGGACGCTGGGGATGTCGGCGCGATGGACCAGCTCGCGCACCAGATCCCTCGCATTGGCCGCCCTCACTCCCCCGCCGATCATCGCAATAGGCCGCTCGGAGCACGCTATCATCTCGGCGGCCTCCACGACCGCGTCGAGGTCGAACGTGGTGACGGTGCGAACCGGCTCGGGATCGGCCGGCTCGAACTCGCAGACGGCTGCGGTCACGTCCTTTGGGATGTCGACGAGCACTGGCCCCTTGCGTCCGCTCTGGGCTATCCGAAACGCGTTTCGCATCGTATCGGCAAGGTCCTCCACCCTCCTCACCGTGAAGCTATGCTTGGTGATGGGCATCACGATGCCCTCGATGTAGACCTCCTGGAAGCTGTCCTTGCCCAAAAGGCCGGTGCCCACGTTGCCGGTGAAGGCGACGATCGGGACGTTATCCATATAGGCGGTGGCGATTCCGGTGACGAGGTTCGTGGCACCCGGCCCACTGGTAGCGAGCACCACCCCAGTGCGCCCGGTCGCCCGGGCATATCCATCTGCGGCGTGCGCCGCCCCCTGCTCGTGCGCAGTGAGGATATGGCGGATGCGGTGGGAGTTCTTGTACAACTCATCGTAGAGGTTGAGGACCGCACCCCCAGGGTACCCGAAGATCGTGTCAACGCCCTGCTCCGCGAGAACCTCGACGAAGATCTGGGAACCATCAAGCTGCATCTGTCATCCGTTCCTCTCTACACGACGATCCCACGCGGCCGGGCGGGCCGGCAAAGCGGGGACGCCCCGGTTCGCCTCTAAACCAAATGGTCCGGATGCATCCGGACCGGTTCGAGATTACCATTATCTGAAGCAACGGCGGTTTCGCTCCCGCCATCCGGATCGGCGGGGACGAAGCGAGATCCAAAAGGAGAGGTCATGGCTGCATGGGATGTCCTTGAACGTTTGGAGGGCCTGGTGATCTTCAGGGGGCTGCTCACCGTTCCGGAGGTTTCCGCGTTTCGAAGCGCCCTGAAGGCGATCGCCGCCCACGACGGGTCGAGGGAGTCGAACATGGTGGTCATCGGAGCCGTCGCATCCTTCGACAACATGCTTCTCGCATCCAGATCCGACTGGTCGGGCCTCCTGATCAGAGAAGTCCTCGAAGACGACAACGCCTACTTGAGGAGTTGTGCCAAAAGGCAAGCCAGGGGGACGAAAGCCATGGCGGTGCCTAGACGCACATCCGGCGAGGGCGACGGGGCCGAGCCGACGGCTTGGACGCCAACCGACGATGCCGTCCTCGCCGATATGACGCCAGCCGGTGATGCGGACGCAAGCCCCGCTCTCTCCGAAGCTGCGGGGCGCGAGCTCGTCTTTTTGGAGAAGCTCTCGAGGATCGGGATCTCCGACCTAGCCGAAATGGTCGCCGACTACGCCTCGCTCGCATCCTCCATACGCTCGCTTCCCGCCTGGAAGACCGGCGGGTTCGATTTCTCGCAGGAATACTCCGAGAGGATGTCGCGCATAAGCGTCACAGGGTACGGGATCTTCGCCAGGCACCACGTGTTCACGTTCGAGGAGGGGAAGCTCGTCCCCGTGCGCCACCCCGATCCGCAGAGGCTCTCC
>CAZPAN010000145.1:0-3799 GCA_964584585.1 uncultured Coriobacteriaceae bacterium
TCGGTCGTGGAAACAGAAGACCCCGAGGAAGCTCTCGGGATCATTCGCGATACCGCATCGAAGCTGGCTGGCTAAGCGGGCCGGAGTCCGAGCGCGCCCCTGCATGCTCGGACTCATCGGCGCGGGCCAGCGCACCCTCCTCGCCTTCGCGCGCATGGGCTGCACCACGTGCCGGAGGCGAGCGAAAGCCGCTTCTCAGGCCCGGACGAATCAACCCTAGATCATGTTCATCTGCGCCAGAACCTTGGAGTACCAGCTCTGATAGTTCGACGGGCAGTACTTCTGCGCGGCAGAGAGGGTCAGAGTGGATCCGTAGACCCTGGCCAGGCCGCTCACATGGGCGTCGATGGCCTCCTCCCAGCTGCTCCATGAGGAGGTGCCCCATCCCCATGCGTTGTAGGACCTGAAGCAGTTGGCCCCTTTGCTGCTCTCTATGCTCGAGATGGCCGGCGACCACCTTGGGTCCACGCCGTAGGTCCATGCGGCCTTGGCGAAGTTCACGCCTTGCCCCGCGAGGGGCGACCCGGCAAGATAGGCGTCGATCCTCGCGGTCCATTCGGAGATGAACGCATCGTAGTCCAGGCTCCAGTTGACATCGGAGGAGCTGACGCTCGTCGAGGCTTGCTGCGACGTGTCGGAATCTTGAGCCGCTGCAGCCTCAAGAGCCGCCTGTTCGGCCTCGGCCTGCGCCTGCGCCTCGGCGACTGCCCGATCCATGGCCTCCTGACGCGCCTCCTTTGCCTCCGCCAGGGCCTCCTCGGCATCGACGGCGGCCTGCTCGGCCTCGGCTCTGTCGCTCTCGAGCTGCTCGGTGGCGGACTCGAGCTCGTCCTTCATCTTCTTCTGTTCGTTCAGGATGTCGCGGTTGTACTGCTCGTACCTGTTGAGGTACTCCATGGTTTCGAAGAGCTGGGTGATGTTTTCGGAAGAGAGCAGTATGTTCACAAGCGACGGCGCAGACTGCTGATAGATGTACAGCGATCTAACGGCTTCGTTGCTCGCCTCGCGCTGATCCTCGATGTCCTGCCTGAGGGTCTCTATCTTCGCCTGGTTCTCCTCTATGCGGGTGTTGAGGGTCTCGATCTTATCCACGGCTTCCTCGTAGGCGAGGGCCGTGCTCTCCACCTTCTCTTCGAGTTCGGTGAGTTCGTCTGCCTGTGCAGCAGGCACCATGCAGAGACACGATGAGACGAGCAGCACTGTGGCCGTCACAGCCGACATGACGGCTCTTTGCAACGAAAAACCCAGCATCAAACTACCTTGTCTGTCGGTTTCATTCGCCGGTCGCCAAATGTTCTGACGATCGGTGGAAATCCCGTGCCCTGGGACGTTCCGATCGGCATCGGATCGCGGAGGTTGTTGCCAACAGGGTCCGATTCGGGCCTTAAAGGGCGAATTATAATGAAAAAGATGAAGACGATAAATACGGTGCGCCTGGGAGCGGCACCAAGGAGGTGCTTGCGCAGAGATGTCTGAAGATTCGGTGAAGAAAGACGGGGCCCTGACGATCTATATCATCTCGGATTCCCTCGGAGACACCGCTGCGGCAATGGCTTCGGCCGCCGCCTGTCAGTTCGAGGAGGAGAGGGTTGTCATCGAGAGGCTGCCAAGGATCAGCTCCGCAGCTCAGGTCTCGGATTATCTTGAGGCTCGGGGGGAAACAAATGCCGTGCGGGTCGCCTTCCTTACGATCGCAGCTCCCGACGTCCGAAACGAGTCGGCGCAGGCATTGGAGAACGAGGGGATCCCGACCGTGGATCTGCTAGGCCCCGCCATCGACGCCATCTCCGAGGCGACCGGGGTCCAACCGGTCCTCAAGGCCGGAACGAACCGACAGCTGGACGCGGCATATTTCAGGCGCATAGAGGCGATGGATTACTCCGTCGATCACGATGACGGCCGCCTTCCCGAGGAGTACAAGGATGCCGACATCATCTTGATGGGCGTTTCCAGGACCTCGAAGACCCCGCTTTCGATGTATCTGGCATCGAGCGGATACAAAGTGGCCAACCTCCCGCTCGCATTGGGGGTGGAGCCTCCCAAGCAGATCTACGACGTGGACAACTGGAGGGTCTTCGGCTTGATGAGCAGTCCCCGGGTGCTCTCGGATATCAGGTCCCGCAGGTTGGGTGACGTGGACGACCGCATCTTGGAGAACTACGCGAGCGAGGAGTACGTCGTTCGCGATCTGGAGGCAGCTCGCGCATTCATGCGCAAGATCGGCTGCATCGTCGTTCGTACTGACAACCGCGCTGTCGAGGAGACCGCCAGGGAGATCCTGATGTACTACGAGATGGCGCTGGCCGCTCAGAAGAGCCGGCAGAGCTGATCATTGTTTCCCGGTAGCTCAGAGTATCGGCCGATGTCGGATCGTCATTTTTGGCGAGGGGATCGCCTCCGAATCGCCGAAGATGCCATCTCCGAGTTATATGTGTTTTTTGTGTTGAACCCGTTTTCGATGTCCAGAGACGCAGTCGCGCAGCGCATTCGCCTGTCTGGTCGCGGCCGTATCTGAGCAGAAAGCTTCCACTACGGTGCGGTTGTTCTATCATTGACGGCCGACGGGCATCGTCCCATGACATGCGACCGCCCGCCCAGTCGCGAGCGCGGCGTTTTCCGTGTTCCAGGCGGGCTTTTGTCGGCTTGGCTAGTAGCAAAGGAGACTTAAGTGTCCGAGATCAAGCAGCGCGTTTTCGCTTTCGGCAAGGATGCCGAGGGGAACAACGTCACGGAGGGCAACAAGAACATGAAGGACATCCTCGGCGGCAAAGGGGCGAACCTCGCCGAGATGGCCCAGATCGGCCTTCCAGTGCCTCCGGGATTCACCATCTCTTGTCAGACCTGCATGGATTACTACAGGAACGGCAACGATTTTCCCGAAGGAGTCTGGGACACAATCGACGAGTACCGTCGTGGTCTTGAGGAGCGCATGGGGAAGAAGATCGGCGACGCGGACGACCCGCTGCTCGTCTCGGTTCGCTCCGGCGCTCCCTTCTCGATGCCCGGCATGATGGACACCGTCCTCAACCTCGGCTTGAACGACGAGTCGGTCAAAGGCCTCATCAAGCAGACCGAGAACCCGCGTTTCGCGTGGGATTCCTATCGCCGCTTCATCCAGATGTTCTCCAACGTGGTCATGGGGGTCGACGGCGATCTGTTCGAGAACGCGCTCAGCGCCGCCAAGATCGCTCGCGGCGTCAAGGGCGACAACGAGCTCGATGCTTCCGACCTTGAGAGCCTGGTAGGCCAGTTCAAGCAGATCTTCTCCGACAACGTCTCGGCCGACGACTACCCGCAGCTCGTCGTCGATGGCAGGGTTGAGTTCCCGCAAAGCCCAGATACCCAGCTCAACCTCGCTATCCGCGCCGTCTTCGGCAGCTGGATGATCGATCGCGCCTGTCTCTATCGTCAGCAGAACAAGATCTCCGACGACCTCGGCACCGCCGTCAACGTTCAGACGATGGTCTTCGGCAACAAGGGCAACACATCCGCTACCGGCGTCGCGTTCACCCGCAATCCCGCTAACGGCGCCAACGAGTTCTACGGCGACTATCTGGTAAACGCGCAGGGCGAGGATGTCGTGGCCGGCACACGCAACACCGAGCCGATCTCCGAGCTCAAGCATGTGGAGGGCCTGCAGGAGGCCGGCGAGGAACTCGAGAAGGTCTTCAAGATTCTCGAGAACCACTACCGCGACATGTGCGATATCGAGTTCACGATCGAGCAGGGCACGCTATGGATGCTGCAGACCCGCGTGGGCAAGCGCACCGCCGCCGCCGCCCTCAAAATCGCCATCGAC
>CAZPAN010000146.1:0-3773 GCA_964584585.1 uncultured Coriobacteriaceae bacterium
CGTCGGCGAGCAGGGTGGCGGTGGTGGTGCCGTCGCCGGCGACGTCGTTGGTCTTGACGGCGACCTCGCGGACGAGCTGGGCGCCCATGTTCTCGACGGGATCCTCGAGCTCGATCTCCTTGGCGACGGTCACGCCGTCGTTGGTGATGGTGGGAGCACCGTAGCTGCGCTCGAAGGCGACGTAGCGGCCCTTGGGCCCGAGGGTCACCTTCACGGCGTTGGAGAGCTTGGAGACGCCGGCGGCGAGGGACTCGCGGGCATCGGTGTCGAACTTGATGTTCTTGGCCATATCTAACAGATCCTCTCTAGTGCGGATTCGATATCTGCTGGCGAAACTGTGCGCCGGATAGCTACTGGATAACGGCGTAGATGTCTTCGGCGCGGAGGATGATGTACTCCTCCTCGTCCACCGTGACCTCGGTCCCGCCGTACTTGCTGTAGATGACGGAGTCGCCCTCCTTGACTCCCGGGGCGACGAGATTGCCGTTGTTGTCGAGCTTGCCCTCGCCCACGGCGACGACCGTTCCGCGCTGCGGCTTCTCCTGCGCGGTGCTCGCGATTAAGATCCCCGACTTAGTCTTGGTCTCGGCCTCATCCTGCTTGATGATGACCCTGTCGCCGAGCGGCTTAAGATTCATTTACGATTACCTCCTACGACTTGTCCGCCTGTTTTTTCGTCAGATCGTTCGGCTCTGGCCGAATCGATCTCGCCCGAAACGCCTCTGGATTTAGCAAACCGAGGTCCGGACTGTTAGCACTCTTGCCTGTAGACTGCTAACAGTTAGGGAGTATGGACTTGTTGCATTCGCGTTTCAAGAAACTTCTTCGAAAAGGCCTTCACGGCGGGCGAGCGGACGATCGATGAGGTGAGGCGACGCCGCAGGCTACTTCGCCGGATCGGTCTTCTCGAAGATGATGCGGAGGCCGTCCAGAGTCAGAAAGCCATCGCAGGCGTCGATCGTCGAGGAGATCGGCGCCACCAGCGAGGTCAGCCCTCCGGTGGCGACGACCGGCACATCGGGACAGCCTATCTCCTCGCGGATCATCTCCACCAGCCCGTCTATCCTGGAGGCCTCGCCGAACGTGAGACCGGCCTGGATCGCCTCGACGGTCCCACGCCCGACAACTCGGTCGGGTATCGAGAGGTCCACCTGCGCCAGACGGGCGGCGGTCGTAAACATCGCATTTGCCGAGACCGCGATGCCCGGGACGATGACGCCGCCCATGAAGGTCCCGTCGGGGCCTATCACCTCTATGTTGGTGGCGGTGCCGAGATCCACCACTATCACCGGGGCGCCGTACTTGGCGATCGCACCCACCGCATCCGCAATCCTGTCGGGGCCGATCTCTGCGGGGTTGGCTAGCCCTATCGGCACGCCGTAGTCTCTCGAAGCGTCGACCACCTCCAGCCTCCCCTTGCCGTCGAGAAGCTCGGCCAGAGCATCCTTCCAGGCGATCGTCAGCGTCGGCACCACGCTGGAAACCACCGCGCCGTCTATCGACCCGAGCAGCCCCTCCTTAAGCCCCAGCAGCGAGTGCAGCTGGATCATCACCTGATCGGAAGTGGACCTGCTCTCGCTGGGCACCCTCCAGAAAGCGAGCGTCTCCTCGCCGTCGAACACGCCTATCGTCGTCTGCGTATTCCCGACGTCGACCGCGATCAGCATCAGCCATCGACCTCCGTCCTCGTGTCGTCCGTTCCATGGGCGCCCGCTTCGGCGATCGGCGGACCGAAGTCCCCCGTTGCGAGACCGTCGGCCCCGGGGATCGAAGTCCCAATACCATCTTCGCCGGGACCGCCCGTCCCGAGTCCATCCTCCTCGCGGATCCACCTGTTGAGCTTCCTGAACTCCAGGATGACGAAGGTGATCGCGCATAGGAAGGAGAGTATATCGGCGATCGGCGGGCCGAGGATGACACCCATGATCTGCTCGGTTCCTGGGAAGTAGGCTCCGATGAGGACGGGCAGGCCGATGTAGAGCGGGATCAGGAATATCAGCTGCCTGGTGAGCGAGAGGAATATCGACCTGGTAGGCCGCGCCGTGGCCTGGAAGTAACTGGCGATGATTATCTGGAAGACCATCACTGGCATGACCATCGTCTGCAGCCTCAGAGCGTAGACGCAGAAGTCGAGGATATCGCTCTCGGTGCCGAACAGGGCGCAGACAGGCTTGGCGAAGATCTCGATGATGACCCATAGCACGAGGCAGATGGTCAACGACACCTTAAGCTCGAGCGCGAGCGTGGTCTTTATGCGCTTGGGCTTCCTCGCCCCGAAGTTGTACCCGAGCAGCGGCTGAGCGGCGATCGCAATGCCCAACACAGGGAACATCACGAACAACGCGACCCTCTGGATGACGGCGAACACCGCGAAGCAACCTGTCTCGCCTATCGCACTCAGATCGCCATAGATGGTCACCTGGCTGTTGACGATCAGGGAGACGACGGCAGCCGCGACCTGCATCAGAAACGAGGCCGATCCGAGGGCTAGGACCCTGCCGGGGATGCCGGGGTTAAGTCTGATGTTGCGAAGCCTAAGCTTGAAGGGCGACTTGGGGCTGGCGGCGAAATAGTAGAGGACCACCGCGCACGTGACCCCCTGTCCGGTGATGGTCGCCGCCGCCTGCCCGGGAATGCCCCATCCTAGCCAGATGACGAAGATGAGGCTCAGCACGACGCAGACGATCGTGCCCGACAGCATGGACCAAAGGGCCCTTCTCGGAGCGCCGGCCGATCGGATGAAGTTGTTCACACCCATCCCGAGTATCTGGAAGATCGAACCCAACGAGAGGATCTGGACGAACTGCTTGGAGTGACTGTAGGTATCCGCGCTGGCTCCAGCGAGCTCGAGGACTGGCTCGATAAAGACGTAGGCGACGATGAGCACGACGAACCAGGCGAACACCCCCAGAAGGACGGTGTTGCCCAGCACCTGCTCAGCCTCGTTCTTCCTGCCCTGACCCAACTTGATGGCGGCCAGGGCGTTCCCGCCGTTTCCGACGAGCATGCCCATCGCCAAGAAGAAGATCATCATCGGGTTCGCGACCGTGGAGACCGCAAGCCCCACGGTGCCCATGCCCTGCCCGAGGAAGACCGCAGTGAGAATGTTGTACGTGCCGCTTATGATGAGGCTGGCCACGGCGGGGATTCCGAACTCCAAGAGAAGCCTGGGGATGCTTCCGGTGCCCAGCCGATCGAACTGCTGGTCGGTTCCAACCCGAACTGCACCCGAGGAGCCGGACCCCTTACCATCCCCCGAAGCAGCGTTTTCAGATGTGGACCCTGGCCTCCGGCCATCCTCAACCATATGCCACCCCCATCCGATCGACTCTGGAAACGCCGACCTTTGGCGTATCGTGCCTCTGACCCGCCCCGAGACGCGCCCTGCCTCGGAGAACGGCCGCGCGAACATGCTGGGCCTCCGTCTCCCGATCATCCAGACGAAAGCCCGGCCTCAAGAGTATAGGGGCTTGCGCAACGGGCAACAAACCCCTCCGCGACAAGCAGCGCACGCCGTCCTCGAGCTCCCGGGGTCCGGCCCGGCGGGGCGTACGCTCTCGCGGGCTTGGGCCGAGCGGCCTCCGAATCGAGACGATGGATAGATCTCGAGAAGACGGAGGGGCTTCGCGCTGTCTTCCAGGCTCCGGACCGGGCGGAATGTGCACATATACGATTTGCAGGCATCCGAGACAGTCAGACAAGTCGATATTTTCGATTCTTGCTCGTCGGTGGTGCTGTTGCCTCAACGATGCCGCGATCAATAAGATCTTTCA
>CAZPAN010000147.1:0-3647 GCA_964584585.1 uncultured Coriobacteriaceae bacterium
CTGGCACCACCGTGACGATAACCGTGGCCGAAGCCGCAGAGCCAGAGCCCACGCAGGTGACAGTGCCCTCGGTTGTCGGAGAGGATGTGGACACGGCGATCAGCTCGATCGAGAGCGCCGGCCTCAGATACAACATCAGATACGACACCTCCGGCAGCGCGTCCGACGGCACCGTGATATCCACGAGTCCCTCGGCGGGACAGACGGTGAACGAGGGGGCGACAATCACCCTGGTCGTCGCGCAAAGCGAGGAGGAGCAGGGCTAGGCTGCAAGCAGGACCGCCCGCAGCAGATAACCGCAGCCGAGCCGGATAGCCCCGGCGTTCCGGAGTTGCTCCGAACATCCGGAACGCCGGGGCCTCCGTATGTTGACGAGAGAGATGCCGGGCGGCTGCTTTATCGCCGGGTCTTCCGTGCGGCGAGCGCGGCTTACGCGCCGATCTTGGCGCCTGCCTCTTCGGTGCTGGCCTTCGCAGCGTCGGCATCACCGGTGGTCTTGGTTTCTCGTTCTAGATCAGCCCGGCCGGCGATGCGGTGCGTCTCATGCATCTTATCCAGGTTCGTCTCGTACTTCCTAAGCAGAACCAGGATCACGGCGGAGAGCAGGATGCCGGATACCCACATTCCAGGGTAGATCGCATCGGGCATGAGGATGTTCAAGGCGATGCAGATGACGGTCAGGATCCCCATCGAGACCAACGCTCCCCTGAAGCTCCATCTGATCTCGACAATCTGGACGATGAGGGCAAATCCCATCGCGAAGTAGACGGCAGCCTTGTCCAGATGGACGGAGAGACCCTCGCAGACCAAGACCACGCCCACCATCACGATGAAAGAGAGCGCCAGGATCTTTATGCCCGAATACCTGTTGATGAAGTTGGAGATCAGATCGGCGAAGATGATCATGATCGCCACCGCGAGCATCACGGCGATGATCATGATCGGGAGGTCGTTGACCATGCCTGTGGCGGTGATGACGGAATCCAACGAGAAGATGATGTCCATCATCATGATGAGGGCGATGGCCTGAAGCAGGCCGATCCTCTTCGATTTGAATGGGTCGCCCGTCATCTCGGCCTCCTCGTCGTGGAGGTTGACCTTTGACACAAGCTCTCCGATGCCCTTATAGATGAGGTAGATGCCTCCGGCGATCATTATCAGCTCTTTGGCGGTGACGAGTCCCATCTCTCCGGAGAGGAACGGAATCGTCACGAGTGGGTTCTCGAGGGACATCAGCCACGAGACGCAGCAGAGAAGCAAAACGCGCATCACAAGGGCACCACAGAGGCCGAGCTTACGACCGAGCGACTTGCGATTCTCCGGGAGCCTATCGGTTGTGATCGCTATGAAGACCAGATTGTCTATACCCAGCACCATCTCGAGGAAGGTAAGGGTAGCGAGTTCGACCCATGCCTGCGGTTCGGAGAAAACGACTATCAGATCGATCATCTGCTATCAGCTCCACGAATAACGTCGGACGCGTGCCCGGGCAGAGCAAACGCAATGAACGAGTATATTCCAGGACCTGTCGATGTTCTGGTCGAGGCGGCCAAGGGACATCTCCCTATCGGAAAGGCAGTAGCCGATGGAGAGTCGATGGAGAGGCGCAGACGGTGGCGCGAGATACCGCCGACCCCTTCTCACATCAAACGGGAATCACAGCAGAAAAGGGGCGCGAACGCAAACGGCTTGCACCGCTTTTGTCCGCGCCCCTGGCAGGCAGCACTACTTGTCGCCCACCATTGCGGCGACATCTAGTGCGATCATGTATTCCTCGTTGGTAGGAGCCACGAGCACATTGATCGAAGAGTCGTCGGTGGAGATGACGCGTATATCATCGGAGCGGATCGCGTTTTTCTCGAGATCGATCTTCACGCCCATCCAGGAGAGGCGTTCAGCCACGCCTAGGCGCATTTCCGGCGAGTTCTCGCCGATGCCGGCGGTAAAGACCATCGTGTCGAAGCCCTCCATCGAAGATGCCATCACGCAGATGAGCTGGGCTGTGCGGTAGTAGAACATGTCGAGGGCCATCTGGCAGTCGGCGTTGCCCGATTCGGCGCCCACGACAATGTCACGAAAGTCGGAGGAGACTCCCGAGACGGCCAGCAAGCCCGACTTCTTGTTCATCATCGTGTCTATCTCGTCAATGGAGTAGCCGCCGACACGACTCAGATAGAAGACCGTGGCGGGGTCGACCGTGCCGCAGCGGGTACCCATGATGAGACCGTCAAGCGGAGTGAGACCCATCGTGGTGTCCATGCACCTGCCGTCCTCGATGGCGCATAGCGAAGCGCCTGAGCCGAGATGGCAGCTCACGAGCTTGCGGGTTTTGTCACCCATGAACTCGCTGGTGGACTTCCAGATATAGCGATGGCTGGTGCCATGAGCACCGTATTTTCGGATGTGCAGGTCATTGGCGACGTCACGCGGGATGGCATAGCGCCAGGCACGTTCGGGCATGTTGTGGTGAAAGGCCGTATCGGGGACGATGACGTTTTCGATCTCGGGGAAAAGCTCGCGGCAGATCTCTATCACGTCGGCTTCGGCATAGTTGTGAAGCGGCGCCAACGGCGCAACCTCGCGAACCCAGCCCAAGGACTCGTCGGATACCAGCGCCGATTCGGGGAAATACCCGCCTCCCTGCACCACGCGGAGGCCAATGCCGGCAATGGGCTTATCGATGGCCTCGAGAATCTCGAAAACATGCTTGACCGCAGTTTTGTGGTCAGGCAGCGCAACGTCCATCCGCTGCTTTTCGCCACCCATCTCCTCGTGCCCTACGAAAGAGCCATCGATGCCGATGCGCTCGCAGTTGCCCTTCGCGTAGACCTCACGGGTGTCGACATCTAGGAGCTGGTACTTGAGCGACGAGCTTCCCGCGTTGATGACAAGAACGTTCATATCTCTCCTCTCGCAAGGATCCCGCTCCAACCTGAGCGGGATCCTGCATGACAGTTAGAAAAACACATGCGCCCTATCGCAAAACCGCAGCGCCTCGTCTCGCCCCTACTTGCCGGCCTTGCGGCGTCTGGTGTTGATCATGTGGTTAAGGGCGTTCAGATAGGCCTTGGTGGCCGAGACGATGATGTCGCCGTCGGCGCCGCGTCCGGAGTAGACCTCCCCATCCTCGGCCTTGATCCTCACGGTCACCTCGCCGATGGCGTCGATGCCCCGGGTCACCGATTGAACGGAGAACTCGAGCAGGTCGTTCTCGACCTTGACGATCTTGTTGACCGCCTTGTAGGCAGCGTCGACCGGTCCGGTACCGAAGGCGACCTCCGTGGTCTCCTCCTCGTACTCGTTGACGAGAGTCAAAGTAGCGGTGGCGATCAGCGGATCGCCGCAGGAGATCTGCAGGGCCCTGAGGCTGTAGACGGCTGCGGCGGAACGGTCCTGCTCCCCCACCAGAGCCTCGAGATCCTCGTCGTAGACCTCCTTCTTCTTGTCGGCCATGTTGAGGAAGGCCTCGTAGATCTTGTCGAGACTGTCTCCCTCGTAGACGTAACCCAAAACCGCAAGACGCTCTCGCAAGGCGGCGCGCCCGGAGCGGGCGGAGAGCACGATCGAGCTGCCGCCGGCGCCGACGTCGGCCGGGTTGATGATCTCGTAGGTATCGCGGCTCTTGATGACGCCGTCCTGGTGGATGC
>CAZPAN010000148.1:0-3595 GCA_964584585.1 uncultured Coriobacteriaceae bacterium
CCCGTAACGCGTTGGTGAAGCAGTACGAGAGGCTGTTTGATTTCGACGGGGCCCACCTCACCTTCACCGAGCCTGCGCTGCGCGAGATCGCCCGCGAGGCGATGGAGCAAGGGATCGGCGCCAGGGGACTCAGGTCGATCTGCGAGAGGATCCTGATCGACACGATGTTCGAGCTGCCGAGCAGAGACGACGTGGTGGAGGTCGTCGTCACGCCCGAGGCCGTGAGGGGAGAGCAGCCTCTCTCCCTCGTGACGCGAGTGCAGGTTCCCGCCTTGCAGGGAGGGTCCATCCCCATGATCGAGCCGGAGGCGCCCGAGGAGGATGGCTTGTGGCACAAGTTCCCGCAGAGGAGCGCGTAGGGGCGGCGGGGCGCCGGCGAGTGGACGGTCGCGTTCATGAGGCCCGCAGCGCCTCGGCCCGGTATCGGCGCGCTATTCATTTCAGGAGGATTCAGAATTGAGTGAGCTCAACGACGGCAGCAACAGCCGGGACATGAATGGCGTGCGGTGCGCGTCGGAGATGCCCAAGAACTACGACCCCAAGGAGATCGAGGGGAGGCTCTTCGGCTTCTGGCAAGATGGCGGCTACTTCTCCCGCGACGCCGGCGGGCACTCCGACATGTCCAAGCCTCCCTACACGGTGGTCATCCCGCCTCCGAACGTCACCGGGCAGCTCCATATGGGGCACGCCCTCAACGACACGATCCAGGACACGCTGATCCGCAAGGCCCGAATGCAGGGCCGCCCCACCAGATGGATCGCCGGCACCGATCACGCCGGCATCGCCACCCAGAACAAGGTGGAGCAGAAGATCGCCGCAGATGGCCTCACCCGCTTCGACCTGGGGCGCGAGCGCTTCGTGCAGGCATGCTGGGACTGGCGCGACGAGTACGGCTCGGCGATCATCGAGCAGCTCAAGGCCATGGGGTGCTCGTGCGACTACGATCACGAGCGCTTCACCATGGACGAGGGGTATGCTAACGCGGTGCTCCACGTGTTCTGCGACTGGTTCGAGAGGGGTCTCGTCTATCGGGGCAACAGGATCATCAACTGGTGCCCGCGTTGCACGACGGCGCTCGCCGACGACGAGGTGGAGCATGAGGACGAGAAGGGCTCGCTGTGGCACATACGCTACCCGCTCGCCAACCCGCGTGAGGGGATGGAGTTTCTGGTGGTGGCGACCACGCGTCCCGAGACGATGCTCGGTGACACCGGCGTGGCCGTGCACCCCGACGACGAGCGTTACGCCTCGCTCGTGGGCGAGACCGTCATCCTTCCGCTCGTGGGCAGGGAGATCCCTGTGTTCGCGGACCCCTACGTCGATCCCTCCTTCGGGACCGGATGCGTCAAGGTCACCCCGGCGCACGATCCCAACGATTTCGAGATGGGGGAGCGCCACGGTCTCGACCGCGTCAACATCTTCACCGAGGAGGCGCGCGTCAACGCCAACGGCGGCAGATACGAGGGCATGGACCGCTACGAGGCCCGCAAGGCCGTCGTCGAGGACCTCGAGGCCGCCGGTCTTCTCGCCCTGGTCGAAGACCATGAGCACGCCGTGGGCCATTGCTACCGCTGCCACACCATCATAGAGCCGTGGCTCTCCGACCAGTGGTTCGTCGACATGCGAAAGCTCGCCGGTCCCGCGATCGAGGCGGTCCGCGACGGGCGAGTGAGGTTCCACCCCAAGCGCTGGGAGAACGTCTACTTCCAGTGGATGGAGAACATCAGGGACTGGTGCATCTCCAGGCAGCTCTGGTGGGGTCATCGTATCCCGGTGTTCTACTGCGATGCCTGCGGATGGGAGGGCGCGAGCCTAGAGGCCGTCGGGGCCTGCCCCGAGTGCGGACAGCCGGCGCGCCAGGACGAGGACGTGCTCGACACCTGGTTCTCGTCGCAGCTGTGGCCTTTCGCGACGTTCGGCTGGCCGGGGGAGTGGGCCGAGGACAAGGAGACTCATTACCCCACGCAGGTGCTCTCCACCGCTCGCGACATCATCTTTCTGTGGGTGGCGAGGATGATCATGTCGTCGATGGACTGCCTTGACGGGGACGTCCCCTTCTCCGACGTCATCATCCATCCGACGGTGCTGGACAAGCTCGGCCGCCGCATGTCGAAGTCTCTCGGAAACGGTGTCGACCCGCTCGAGCTCATCGACAAGTTCGGCGCCGACGGCATGCGCTTCGGCCTTCTGCTGCAGGTGACCGGTGCCCAGGACATGAAGTTCGACGAGGACAAGCTCCTCTCCAGCCGAAACTTCGCCACCAAGATCTGGAACGCCTCACGCTTCGTGCTGATGAACATGGAGGGATTCGTCCCCGGCCAGCCCGTGCCCCGCACCGATGCTGACAGGTGGATCCTCTCCCGTCTAGCGAGGCTCACATCCGAGATCGACTACGGCAGGTCCGGCTTCGAGTTCGGCGCGATAGCCAGGAAGCTCAACGACTTCTTCTGGAACGAGTTCTGCGATTGGTACGTGGAGTTCTCGAAGGCGCAGCTCAACTCGGGCGATGCGGATCTGAGGCTGTCCACCCAGCGCGTGCTGGTGTTCGTGCTCGACGAGGCGCTTCGCTTGCTGCATCCGATGATGCCCTTCATCACCGAGGAGATCTGGCAGAGGCTCCCGATAGAGCATGACGCCCCCTCGATCATGGTGAGCGAGTGGCCCGATGCCGAGACGCTCTCGAGGTTCGTCGACGATGGCTCGGAGAGAGCCATCGCGCTCGCCATGCAGGCGATCACCGCCGTACGCTCTACCAGGGCCAGGTACAAGATCGGCAACAGGAAGCCGCTCGACGTGGTCGTGAAGGCCCCGGCCGAGACGGTTGGGGTCCTAGATGGGCAGAGGGCTCTTGTGGAGTCGATGTCCGGCTCCGGATCGCTCGTCATCTCGCCTGACGCGGCCAAGCCCCAAGGGGCCTCGGCCACCGTCACCGATGACCTGGAGGTCTTCGTGGCGCTTGAGGGGCTGGTCGATTTCGATGCCGAGAGGGCGAGGCTCGAGAAGAGTCTCGCCAAGCTTCAGGCCGATGCGGCCAAGCTGGAGAAGAAGCTCTCCAACGAGGGTTTCCTCTCCAAGGCCGCGCCGGAGGTTGTGGAGAAGACCCGCAGGGAGGCGGCCGAGGTCGCAGACGCAATCTCTAGGGTTCAGGCGCAGCTGGCCGAGCTTCGCTGAGGTAGAGGCGGACGCGGTCTTCAGGACGAGGTCCGGCTCGCCGAGCCGGGTCGAGGAGACGCCGATGCTGTTTCGATGGCGCCGGCTGGGTTTTCCGAGCCGGGCCGAGGAGGAGGAACGGATGCCCGAGATCGAAGTGGACACCGGCGGAGGGCCTGCGGGGATCTCCGAGAGGAAGTACTCCGAAGCCCTCGCGATACTCGACGAGGCCATGATCTCCGGGATCAACCCCTCGCTCGACGGCATCTGTGCTCTCATGGCCCAGATGGGCGAACCCCATACGCGCTACCCCTCGATCCAGGTAGCCGGCACCAACGGCAAGACCTCCACGGTGCGCATGATCGCCTCGCTGCTCGGAGCGCGCGGTCTTAAGACCGGGCTGTACACAAGCCCGCATTTGGTCGAACACCCCGAGCGCATCGAG
>CAZPAN010000149.1:0-3574 GCA_964584585.1 uncultured Coriobacteriaceae bacterium
CAACCGTAGCCCTGCAGGTGAGCAGGACACGGCGCATCTCGGAGGAGGGAAGGCGAAGGATCGCGTACTTGCCCTCCTTGGCCATCAGCTGCACCGAGGTTCCTGCGGAACGGGCCATCGCGGCGCCGCGCCCAGGCTGCAGCTCGACCGCATGAATCAAGGTACCGACCGGGATGTCGGCGAGCTGCAACGCACATCCGGGCTTGATGTCAGAACCCGTGCCGGAAGTGACGACGTCGCCGACCTTCAGCCCCTTGGGATGCAAGATGTAGGCTTTCGCGCCGTCGGCATAGTGCAGAAGCGCGATCCTAGAGGACCTGTTGGGGTCGTACTCGATGGTGGCGACCTTCGCGGGAACGCCGTCCTTGTTGCGCTTGAAATCGATGATGCGGTACCGCCTCTTGTGTCCGCCGCCCTTGTGCCTGCAGGTGATGCGGCCGTTGTTGTTACGGCCGGCCTTCTTCGGCAACGAGGTCACCAGGGACTTCTCCGGCTTGGACCTCGTGATATCCGAGAAGTCGGAGACCGTCTGGAAACGCCTTCCAGGCGACGTCGGCTTGTACTGCTTGACTCCCATTTCTTCTCCTTAACCGTCCGATGGCCTCAGGGCCTCTGGGAGCGTCATGGCGATGCCATGGACCCTGTAGACTCCGGACTTCCACGGCCCCGTGCGTATCCATATTATGGAGACATAGGGCTATTGCCTGCCTAGCCCCTGCAAGGGGGCGAGAAAACAGCCTGACCGGACAGGTGGCCAGGCTGTGCCTTTGCCTAGTTGGAATAGAGATCTATGCTGTCGCCAGGGGCCAGCTTGACGATCGCCTTCTTCCAAGAGCGGGTCTTGCCCATGACGTACCTCTGGCGCTTGGGCTTCGGCTTCACGTTGATCGTGTTGACGCTCACGACCCTGACGTCGAAGATCTCCTGGATGGCTTTGGCGATCTCGATCTTGTTGGAGGTCTTCGCCACCTCGAAGGTGTAGCGGTTCGACGCCTCAATCTGGTCGAACGAACGCTCGGTCACGACCGGACGGATGATCACCTCACGGGGGTCCTTGTTCATTTGGCGAGCACCTCCTCGATGTACTTGATGGCGGAAAGGGTGAACACGAGAGTCTTGTTGTCGATGAAGTCGTAGGTGTTGGACTCCCTCATGGATATGACCCTCATGCCCGGGATGTTGCGGAAGGACAGGTACGTGTTGCGGTCGTCCTCGCCGATGACAAGCGTGATGCGGCCGTCTAGCTCCATGGCCTCGAGAAAGGAGATCGCCTCCTTGGTGCGGGGCTTCTCGAAGTCAAGGGAATCTACGACGCGCAGCTCGTCGTCTGCGAGCTTTGCCGACAATGCAGAGCGCATCGCCAGCTTGACGACCTTCCTCGGCACCTTGAACGCGTAACTGCGCGGATGGGGGCCGAAGACCGTGCCGCCTCCCCTCCACTGCGGAGCGCGGATCGATCCCTGACGTGCGCGGCCGGTGCCTTTCTGGCGATACGGCTTCCTGCCGCCTCCCCTTACCTGGCCACGGGTCTTGGTCTGATGCGTTCCCTGGCGGCGGGCCGCGAGCTGCGAGCGAACCACCTGGTGCATCACATGGATGTTGGGCTCGATATCGAAGACGGACTCATCGAAGTCCACGTCATCGATCTTCTCGCCTTTCTGGTTGTAAACGGTGATCTTAGCCATTGTCTCAGTTACTCCTTCGGCGGGCAGCGGTGCTAGTTGACCTCGCGGATCTCGACCAGCCCGTTGTTGGCGCCCGGGACCGCACCCTTGACGAGGATTACGTTATGCTCGACATCGACGCGCACGACCTTGAGGTTGCGGACGGTCACGCGCTCGTTGCCCATGCGCCCTGGCATCCTTACTCCCTTGAAAACGCGGGATGGGGATGCGCACTGTCCTATGGAGCCGGGAGCGCGGTGGAAATGCGATCCATGGCCGCCGGGTCCCCCGCCGAAGCCATGCCTCTTGATGACACCGGCGAATCCCTTGCCCTTGGAAGTGCCGGTGACGTTTACCTTCTCAGTCTCGGAGAGGATGTCGACGGAGATCACCTCGCCCGGCTCATGGGCGGAGGCGTCATCGACCCTCACCTCCCGGAGATAGCGCATAGGCTTGATGCCAGCCTTGTCGAAATGCCCCTTCATGGGCCTGTTGACCAGCTTCTCGCGAATGTCGCCGAAGCCGATCTGGATGGCCTCGTAGCCATCCGTCTCCTTGGTCTTGACCTGCGAGACGACGCATGGCCCGGCCTCTATCACCGTGACCGGCACGATCTGGTCGTTATCGTCCCAGACCTGCGTCATCCCGAGCTTACGACCCAGAATCATCTTTGTCATAACCTCAGTCCTTGCCTCCATGTGGTCATGAGCCCACGGCCACTCGAGCCGCCCTCAGCGGACCACGCCTCCATACATATTGCGCGAGTTTCAGGCGCAACCTGTTCACTATATCTCTCTAGAGCTTGATCTCGATGTCGACTCCCGCCGGAAGGTCGAGTCTCATCATCGAGTCGACCGTGGAAGGGGTGGGCTCGAGTATGTCGATGAGTCTCTTGTGCGTGCGCATCTCGAACTGCTCGCGGCTGTCCTTGTTCACGTGTGGCGAGCGGATGACCGTGTAGAGGTTGCGCTCGGTGGGCAGCGGGATAGGCCCAGAGACCTTGGCGCCCGTCTTGATCGCGGTCTCCACTATGAGCTTGGTCGACTTGTCCACGATCTCGTGATCGTAGCCCTTCAGTCGGATCCTGATCTTCTGGCTAGCCAACTTGTGTACCTCCATCGATAACCTTGCGGCCTTTCGGCCCTGGCTGAACTGTCATCTTGGACCGGAACGCCTACTTGGAGGCGGAGCTTTTGGTCATGATCTCCTCGGCGATGCCCCTGGGAACCGGCTCGTAGGACTTGAACTGCATCGTGTAAGACGCCCTGCCCTGCGTGAACGACCTGAGATCTGTCGCGTATCCGAACATCTCGGATAGCGGGACGTCGGCGATGACGACCTTGGCGTTCCCACGATCCTCCATGCCCTGGATTTGACCCCTCTTGGAGGAGAGGTTGCCCATGACGTCGCCCATGAACTCCTCGGGGGTCTCGACCTCGACGGCCATGTAGGGCTCGAGCAGCACCGGGTCGGACTTGCGGAGCGCGTCCTTGATCGCCATCGACCCGGCGATTTTGAAGGCGGCCTCGGATGAGTCGACCTCGTGGTACGAGCCGTCCTTGAGGGTAACCTTGACGTCGACGGTGGGAAATCCCGCCATCACACCGCTCTCGAGGGCTTCCTGGATGCCCTTGTCGACCGAGGGGATGTACTCCTTTGGGATGACGCCTCCGACGATCGAGTTGTTGAATTCGTAACCCTTGCCCGGCTCGTTCGGTGCCATGTCGATGACGACGTGCCCGAACTGACCACGTCCGCCGGTCTGCCTCTTGAAGAGACCGGTGACGTTCTCGACGGCGCGCCCAGCGGTCTCGCGATAGGCGACCTGTGGCTTTCCCACGTTGGCGGCCACCTTGAACTCTCGGGTGGGCCTGTCGATGATGATCTCGAGATGAAGCTCGCCCATGCCG
>CAZPAN010000150.1:0-3518 GCA_964584585.1 uncultured Coriobacteriaceae bacterium
TGGTGGATGCCGGAGGAGTGCGCGAAGGCGTTGGCGCCCACGATGGCCTTGTTGGGCTGCACCGGAATGCCGGTGATCGAGGAGACGAGCTTGCTGGCGCGGGTGAGCTCGGCGGTGACGACATCAGTGTAGGCGTCGAGCTCGTCGCCGTGCATCTTGATCGCCATGACGACCTCCTCAAGGGCGGTGTTGCCCGCACGCTCACCGAGTCCGTTGATCGCGCACTCGATCTGCGTGGCCCCGTTGGCGACTCCCGCCAGGGAGAGAGCGGTGGCCATGCCGAGGTCGTTGTGGCAGTGCACCGAGATCGTGACGTCCTCGATGCCCTCGACGTTGTTCATCAGATACTCTATGCGCTTGCCGAAGTGATCGGGCATCGAGTACCCGGTTGTGTCGGGAATGTTGACGGTGGTGGCGCCGGCCTCGATGACGGCCTGGATGATCCTGGCGAGGAACTCGAACTCGCTGCGGCCCGCGTCCTCCGCATAGAACTCCACGTCATCCGTGAACTTGCGCGCATATCTCACCGCCGCGACGCCGCGTTCTATGGCCTCGTCCTCGGTGATGCGGAGCTTGTCACGCAGGTGGCTGGGAGACACCCCGATTCCGGTATGGATACGCGGGCGCTTGCAGTGCTTGAGGGCATCGGCGGCCGAGTCGATGTCCTTCTCCACGGCGCGGGAGAGGGCGCAGACAACGGCCCTGTCGCCGACCAGCTCGGCGATCGAGCGGACCGACTGAAAATCCCCGGGGCTGGAGATCGGAAAACCTGCCTCTATGACATCCACGTTAAGGCGGAGAAGCTGGCTGGTGATCCTTAGTTTCTCGTCTGCGTTCATGGATGCGCCGGGTGACTGCTCGCCGTCGCGCATGGTGGTGTCGAAAATCTTGATCTTGCGTGCCATGTGACGAATTCCTCCTTCTAAAGATCGTCAGCCTATACTGCCCGCCGTCTCGCGGCATCGTCCAATGGTAAGGGATCGGGCCGGCTCTTATACCGGCCCGATCCCCGATAGGCTTGCCCGCGGTATCCAGCTATCCCACAGATGGAGAAAAACGCTCCCCCTAAAGATGTATGTACCAGATGCCCTTGAGGTCGTATTCGTCGAGGGCGGCGGCCAGGCGCTTGCGAACGCTCTCGGAGCACGGGTCGTCGAGGTTGAACACTACGGTGGCGATGTCGGCCGTGTCGCTGTCGCTCACCTGCATCGTGGAGATGTTGATGTTGGCGTCTCCGAGCACCGGGCAGATCCTGCTGAGACGCCCAGGGCCGTCGATGTACTGCATCACGAGGATGTTGTTGGACGGCGCCAGGTCGAACCTGTACCCGAGAAAGTCGACGATGCGGATGTCGCCGTTGGGTCCGGCCACGGTGCATCCCACCTCGTAGTCGCGCCCGTCGGCACGGCCGCGCAGCCTCACCATCGACGAATATCCTGGACAGTACTCTTCGCGGACCATCGTCAGATTGATCCCACGTTCCTCGGCGAGATGGTCGGCGTTGACGAAGTTGACCCTCTCATCGGTGGTCTGGGAGATGATTCCCTGGAGAGCTGCGGTACCGAGTATCTCGTAATCGCCCCGCGAGAGCTCTCCGAGGGAAGCCACCTGCAGCGAGGTGATCGGCGCGCCTGCCAGCTGCGCGAGTATGCGCCCTGCGGTCTGGCTCGCCTCCACGTAGGGTCCGACGGTGGCCATCACGTCGTCGGGAACCTGGGTCATGTTGATGGCGGTCGGGACCATCCTGCCCTCCAGGCCGTCCATGATGAACTCGGATATCTGGACGCCGGCGCGATCTTGCGCCTCCTTGGTGTTAGCGCCCAGATGCGGGGTGAGGATGATGTTGTCCACCCCGTGCATCGGCGACTCGGTGCAAGGCTCCTTCTCGTAGACGTCGATCGCAGCGCCGGCGATTCGGCCCTCCTTGGCAGCGCGTGCCAGGGCGTCGATGTCGTATATGCCGCCACGCGCGGCGTTGATCAGATAGACGGTCGGCTTCATCTTGGCGATCTGCTCATCGCCGAACATCCCGATCGTCTCCTTGGTCTTGGGAAGATGGACGGTGATGAAATCAGCCTGGGGCAGGATCTCCTCGACATCCTCGTAAAGCTCCACGCCCATCTCCTCGGCACGGCCGGGCGGACAGTAGGGATCGTAGCCGATGAGGCGCATCCCGAAGCTCTTCGCCCTCTCGGCCACCAGACAGCCGATGCGGCCGAGGCCGAAGATCGCCAGAGTCTTCTCGTAAAGCTCGTTGCCCTTGAACTTGCCGCGCTCCCAGTTGCCGGCCTGCATCGAGTTGTTTGCGGCTACGGTCTTGCGGGCGATCGCAAGCATCAGGCACATGGTCTGCTCTGCGGCCGATATCACGTTGGAGGTGGGGGCGTTGCACACGATGACGCCCTTCTCTGTGGCCGCCTCGATGTCGACGTTGTCGACTCCCACGCCCGCACGCCCGATGATCTTGAGGTTGGCCGCCGCCTCGATGATCGGTCGGGTGATCTTGGTGGCGCTGCGGACTATGATCGCATCGTAGTCGGCGGAGACGGCGACTATCTGCTCCTCGGTCTGATCGGTGCGGACCTCCACGTCATAGCCGTTCTCGCGGAGCATCTCCACACCCTTGTCGGCTATCTTGTCTGCTACGAGTATCTTCAACGCGATCAGCCCTCCATGAAAACTTCCTCGGCCGCCTTGATTCCAGCGCCCTTCTCGAAATCGTATCCCAGCTCTGCGAGAGTCATCTCGAGAGCAGCCAAAACGGTGATGATGTCGAACTCCCCGACGTATCCCAGGTGGCCGATTCTGAAGATCTTGCCCGCGTATTCGGCCTGACCGCCGGCGATGGTCACGCCGTACCTGTTCTTCATGATGCTGACGAGCTCCTTGCCGTCGATCCCTTCGGGGACGACGACCGGGGTCACGGCGTTGCCTCGGCCCTCAACGGGAGCGAAGAGCTCCAGACCCAGGGCCTCGACCCCACGGCGAGCGGCCTCGGCCAGCCTGGCGTGACGCGCGATGACGTTGTCGATTCCCTCCTCGCGGATGAGCCTGAGCGACTCGGCCAGCCCCTCCATCAGCGAGACCGCCGGGGTAAACGGGGTGGTGTCCTTATCGAGATTCTTCTTGCACTTGCCCCAGTCGAAGTAGTACTTGGGGAGAGTCGAGCGCTCGTAGGCCTTCCAGGCCTTCGGACTGACGGTGCAGGCGGACAGCCCCGGCGGGAGCATGAGGCCCTTCTGCGAGCCGGTCATCACGCAGTCGATATGCCACTCGTCGGTCTTCATCTCGACGGCTCCGATACCGGTGATCGAGTCGACGATGAAGACGCAGTCGGGGTAATCCTTGACGATCTCACCCACGGCTTGAACGTCGTTGAGGACTCCGGAGGAAGTCTCGGACTGGGTGACGATCACGCCTCTGGCGTCGGGGTTCTCCTCAAGGGCCTTGGCGATGTCGGCCGACTTGACGCACGACCTCCATCCATAGGAGAGGATGATGGGGTCGAGACCGTAGAC
>CAZPAN010000151.1:0-3505 GCA_964584585.1 uncultured Coriobacteriaceae bacterium
GAGCTTGGAGAGCACGCTGTAGATCGCGTAGAACACGGCGGCCATGATGCCTGCCGTCAGCCCGCCTGCGCTCCACTGCGTGTTGCCGTCGAAGACTCCGGTCACAAAAGCGCACCCGAGCACTGCAAGCGCCGTGCATCCCACCTTGCGGAGCGTGATCTTTTCCTTGAAGAGAAACGCCGAGATGATCATCACGAACACCGGGAACATGCTCAGCAGAACCGCCGCCAAGGACAAAGTGAGCTTCTCCATCGCCAGGACGTAGCAGACGTTGAGCCCGAGCACGCCGAACACCCCGGAGGCCACGAATATCCATAGGTCGCGCAGCCTCACCCGAATCATCTTGCGGTCGCATATCACGATACCGGCGAACAGGATGACGATGGCGATCGACTGACGGGCGAACAGAATGGTCGTGACGTTGAAACCAGCTTCGTTCAGCTCCCTGACGAACACCCCTGCGCTTCCCCACAGGATGCTGGAGGTTATCGGGAGGAGGACGGCGAACCTCGCCATGAGCGACCTATTCTGCATGCATCCCCCGTTCCGGTCGGACGGACATAGCCTGAGGCTCGAACCCAGCTAGTCTATCATCGAAGGCGCTTGGGGTCATCTGGGTTTGCAGCGGAGCGCTCGACAATGTCCGCGATATTCGCGTCCTCTCCGGCGAGGTATCTCGCCAGCATCAGGCGGACCTTCCTCGGATCGTCCGTCTCCGGCGCTTCGCAGAGGCGCAGCCCCGCGTCGATGTGCAAGATCGCCCTGCAGACGTGCATCGCCAGGAAAACTTCCTGCTCTACGGGCACGTCTGGCATGAGCCGGCGGCGGGGATGCTCGGGCAGATATTCGGAGAGCGCGACGTCGATGGCGCCCCTCATCTCCACCTCCTCCCGCCTGCCTTGGGCGAAGAGCTGGGGCATCTTCTCGAACGCCTCGCGTCTCAGTGCCCTCACCTCGTCTGTGGATGGTGCGCTCACCTGCGAGAGTCCGACGAGCACGTCGAGGTAGTTGTCGTACGGATCGGTGTCGAGCGCCTCCAGAATCTGCTCCGCGCTCGGGTAGCGCACCGAGCAGCCTATGATCGCCGAGAGCTTGGAGGGGAAATAGTTGAAGAACGTCATACGGGATATCTCCGCCATCCTGCAGATGTCGTCCACGGTCATGCCGTCGTATCCGCGTTTCAGCGCGAGCCTCAGCGCCGCCTTCTCGATCGACTCGCGGGTCCGAGCCTTCTTACGCTCCCTCAGACCCTCCCGTCCGTCATCGGCCATCTCATCCATCCCATCTCCGCATCCGTCAGACGCCGTTCCCCGCAAACAGCTTCACTATCCAGGTCGGCGATCCTAACATACTAGGTATATCTTTATATTCAGTATAAAAATCACCTGAATCGACGATAGGACGGTCCGACGCGCGAGCTGGAAGTTCCGGTATGCGCGTAGGTCGACGGGTTTTCGAGCGTGGAGACGACCCTGACGTACACAGCCGGGAGTTCCAATGCGTACGTCGGCCGGCCGCTCTATGGGGATTCGCGCGGTCTTCATACGATTTTCGACGGTCGGAGTGGAAGAAAGAGGAAGAGGGAGAATGAGCAAAGGTAAGTTGGGTCTGACGCACAGGCAGACGGTCATGGTCGTCCTGATGATAGTGGGGACCTTCGTGGCGGTGCTGAATCAGACGATGGTGACCCCGGCTCAACCGTCCATCATGGCGGAGACCGGGGTCGATACCGCGACGGTCCAGTGGCTGACCACGGGATTCACCCTGGTCAACGCGATCATGATCCCGATCACGGCGTTTCTGACCGACAGGTTCTCCATCAAGTCGCTGTTCATCGCCTCCATGACGGTGTTCACCGCCGGCACCGCCGTGTGCGCCTGGGGTCCGAATTTCCCGGTGCTCCTTAGCGGCCGTCTGATCCAGGCTGCGGGTGCGGGCATCATGCAGCCTCTCGTGATGATCGTGTTGCTTCAGACGTTTCCCGTTGAGAGACGCGGAACGGCGATGGGCATCTTCGGCACCGTCATCGCCTTCGCTCCGGCCATCGGCCCGACGGTTTCCGGCGTCGTCATCGATTCTGCGGGATGGCACGTGCTGTTCTGGGCGATCGTCGTTCTGGCGACCATGGTCATCCTCGCGTCGATCTTCCTGATGGACCGCAGCGACGCCCCTGACCCCTCCGCCCGTCTCGACATCCCATCGGTGGTTCTCTCGAGTCTGGGGTTCGGCTCGCTGCTCTACGGTCTCTCCTCGATCGGGTCGTACGGGGTCTCCTGGGAGTCCTTCACGTGGATAGCCTTCGGGGCGGTGATTCTGGCGCTCTTCTTCCGCAGGCAGCTCAAGATCCCCGAGCCAATGCTTCAGGTGAGGGTGCTCGCCAACAGGAGGTTTTTGGTGGCCACGGTGATCGTGATGCTGGTGCAGGCCTCCCTCATAGCCGCCACGGTCCTGCTGCCCATCTACATGCAGAACGACCTTGGGATGTCGGCGACCGAGTCTGGTCTCGTGCTGATGCCCGGCTCGCTGCTGATGGGCGTGCTCAATCCGATCGCCGGGAGCCTCTTCGACAAGCATGGACCCAGGGTGCTGGGCATCGTCGGCATGTCGGCGCTGACTGTGACGACTTTCATGTTCGCCTTCCTGGGAACCGAGACCGGCATCGTGTGGCTGATGTTCCTCTACGCGCTACGCCTCGTCTCGCTATCGTTGGTAAACATGCCCGTCAACACCTGGGGCATGAACGCGCTTGATGCCAAGGTGGTCAACCACGGCACCTCGGTCAACAACACCTTCAGGCAAGTGGCGGGGTCGCTCGGCACGGCCGTCATCGTCTCGATATCCACGATGACGGCCAACGGTCAGATCGCCAGCGGGGTCGACCCGGTACTCGCCGACATCCACGGCACCAACGTGGCCTTCCTTATCTCGGGTGCCATCTGCGTGGTGGGGCTGATCCTCGTGATCCTGTTCGTGAAGAACAGGCCTTCCGAGCTGGCAGCGGCCGACGGGGGCGACAAGCGCCGCGCCGTGCTCGAGAGCATCATGCGCGAGGACGTCTACACGATCCCGTCCGGCGCCACCGTGCTCGACACGATGAAGATCCTCATAGAGAGGGGAATCAGCGCCGCCCCGCTCGTGGATGCTGCTAAAAGACCGGTCGGCTTCGTGAGCGACGGCGACATTCTCAGGGCGCTCTCGAGGAGAAGCGAGTTGGTCACAGACCCCATCTCGATGATCACGGTGATGGTGGGAGACGGGGTCGAGGCGAGGGAGTTCGACGAGAAGGCAGAGGAGCTGATGGCGCTGCCTGTGACCTCGATCGCCACGAAGAAAGTGGTGTCGGTGAACATCCACTCCACGCTGACCGACGTATGCGGTGTACTGGGCGCCACGCGACTGAAGAAGGTCCCCGTGCTTGACGACGACGGGCGTCTCGTGGGCGTCATCAACCGCTCCGACATCACGCGCTACACGATGGAGCTCCGCATCGAACGCGCCGAGCAGG
>CAZPAN010000152.1:0-3486 GCA_964584585.1 uncultured Coriobacteriaceae bacterium
ACCAAAGGACCGGGGTGCCCTCGTTGTCTAGCTGCCAGATCTCGGTATCCCAGCCTATGTTCCTATAGGTCGAGGCGAGCCTCGAGATGGTGTAGTTTATATCGGACCCATTGAGATCCGAGCTGGTCGAATGCACGGTGCCTTCGACGGACATCGTAGAGAGCGCAAGGTTATCGCTGACGGTAGCGCGAGTGTTGCTTCCCACGACCCTGCCCGAGGAGAGGTTCTCGTAGCCGTTCCCAAGGATGTAGCGGTTGAGCGCCACACAGTCGGTGATGGAGATCACTATCTCGGTCGACTGCTCCTCAGATTCGGATCGAACCTCCTCGATGCTTGCGGCCAACGCCTCCTCGGGCGTCTCGTCCTGCACGATGACGCTCGACTCCTCGAAGATCGACCAATCGCGTTCCAAGACGGCGCTGGAGTTGCTGGAGGCGGACCATCCGCTCCAGTCCCCGTTGCCCACTATGCCTCCGATGCTGCTTGGGAAGGAGGAGGATGTGGCGAGCGGGTACGCGGTGAGCGAGGCGGTGGAGTAGCAATCGTCCACCAAGGTCGTGCTGCCGCTGGAGTAGACCCTCAGGGCTCCGGCGATGCCTCCGATGGAGATCGTCCTGGAACCCTCGGCACCGAGACTTCCGACGCTGTAGCAGTTGACGATGGAGCTGTTGTTCCCCAGGGTTCCGGCGATGCCTCCAACGAAGACGTCGTTGACCTCGGGCCATCCATCAACCGGATATCCGTTGATGGTATCGCTGCTATTGGCCACCACCACAGAGATGGAGACGTTGGCGTAGCAGTTCTCAATCGTCGTCGAGGATATGGCGTACCCGACGATGCCTCCCACATGGGTGTAGTCCGCGTACATGCTGGTCCCGCGATCCAGGACCTTTATCTTGCCCTCGATCCCCAGGTTTGAAATTGTGGCGCCGCTGGTATAGCCGAAGAAGCCGATGGCGGCGACCTTGTCTTCGATCATGCCCCCGAAATCCAACCACCTGATCGTGTTCTCATGGTCGATGTACAGACCGCTGATCGTGTGGCCCTGGCCGTCGAAGATCCCTCTGAAGGCGTTGGACTCACTCGCGCCCGTGGTGGAGGCGTCCCACACGGGGGTGGTCTCATCGTAGTTAACCGTGTCGCCGATGGCGATGTCGGCGGTCAGCTTGACCTTGTCGCTGCTGTTCATGTTGGCATTCCACCACATCAGCTCCTCGGCGGTGCCGATGAGATAGTAGCCCTCGGAATCCATCTCAGGCTCGGTGAGCGTGACACCGTCCCAGGCGGGATAGAGGACAACCTTCACCGTTAGGTCCTCTCCAAGCAGCTCGAAGAAACCTGTGGAGGTGGTGTGGCCACTCATCGAGACGGAGTAGGTATAGAGCGAGCCGTCCAGCAGCTCAAACCCATATGGATCGTCATCAAGAGATGCCATCGCGTTGCCACGGGAGTCGAGGACTGTCACCGTCGCCCCTGCGAGAGCCTCCCCGTTCTCGGTGACCTCGAAGGTGACGTTGCGGGTCTGCCCGATGGAGAACTCGGCGATGGTAACCTTGGCGGCACCGAAGAACACCGAGCCGTCGTCGTCCGCGCTGTTCTGGCCGAAGGCCACCATCAGAGGACCGTGGGCGTTCGGCTGGACGATGGATCTGGTCCGAAGCGGCGCGCCATCCTCGGATACCGCCAGAATGGTCGAGACGAACTCGGAGGAATCTCCGTATCTGTACCCGCCGTTGACGATGTCGCGCCATGTGGTCTCATGCACTTCCCCGGTGGTGCTGACGATCGCGACCTCCGTGGACTTGGATGCGTTCTGGGAGAGGCCGGAGGCCACCAGAAGCTCATGAAGGCTGATGCCGGTCAGCTCGCTGGTCACAAGATCGCCGCCTTCAATGTAGGTGTAGGTATCTTGGAGGAGATACCCGTCGAGCATCATCTGCTCGATCTCGGCGACGGTCCAGCTCCTGGACTCGCTTCCGACCCTGATCTTGATGGTTTGGGAGAGAGCGGCGCTGTAGTAGGAGGCCGATTCGTCACCCTCGTAGTAGAGGTGCAGGGCGTTGGCCGAAAGATCCCCCAGGCTCGTTCCGATCGGCTCGTAGGTGAACGTCACTGTTATAGTGCGGAGATCATCCGAAACCTTGGTGTAGAGGGTCTCGTAAGACCCCTCCGCGCTAGGCTGCGCATCTGCCGGGAACACCCACCAGGCGTCCCCGTCCACATAGTAGGAGGTGAGGGTCACGTTGGCCCTGTAGAACGCCCCCGACTCGAACAGGCCCGTCACGGACTCGCCGGCCTGGGTCCATTCGATGGTCGCGGTGTACAGCTCGCTGCCGGTGTCGATCGTGGTCTGGGGAGACTCCCCCACCACCGGAGCGGCGATGTCGAGCGCAAGGTCATCGGTGATCTCATGCTCTATCTGCTCGACGGTGATCGGCACCACCACGCGTGCGCCATGGTAGTCGATCTCGACGCTCGTGGTGCCCGGCGCAAGGCTGCGGCCGCCGATGACGACCCATCCCGAATATATGTCGACGACGTTTCCACTCTCGTATGTGACAGAGAGCACCATGCCGGTGTCCGAGAAGTCCTCCATGTCGTAGTAGGAGACCTTGTCGGGCATCTGCTTAATCGCGATGGAGGCGACTGCGACCTGCCATTTCAGGATCGGGTACCCGCCCTCGTTGCTGTTGGCGACATATGCGTCGCCCAGGACCTCGACGAATTCATCGGAGGCCATGTAGGCGGAGGTCTGCATCGTCGTCTCTACGTTGATGTTGGCGTAGTAGGAGCCTATCGCCTGACTGGCCGTGCCCTCGAGCCAGTGGGTGTTGGTTATCTCCAACAGGGTAGTGTCCTGCATTGAGCCGATCAGCGATCCGATATTGGAGGTGGTGGCGCCGGAAGCGTAGATCGTTCCTGAGTTGTAGACGTTGTAATGGGAGATCACGCCAGCCTGGTTGGCCACGATGCCGCCCGAGTTGAGAAGGTTGCCGCTCTCCCCCGTGATGTTTGCTTGGTTGTAGACGTTGGTCACCGAGGAGCTTCCGGACGTGCTGTTGATGAAGCCGACGATACCACCGATGTAGAGGACACTCTCAGCCTTGCCCGTGATACTGCCCGTGTTGTAAGAGTCGGTGATGGTGGCGTTGACCAGCCATCCGGCGATCCCGCCGATGTTCATTCCGCCGGCACCGGAATAGCTGTTGGTCACATTCAGGTTGACCTCGTTACCGCAGTTCGATATGACGGACGATCCGCTTGCGCGGGCCACGATGCCGCCCGCATAGAGTACCGAGGAGGAGGTCGTGATGGTGATGTCGCCGCGAACTACCAGATTCGAGATGGTGGCGTTTTCGGTGGACCCGAACAGGCCGATCCCGGGACCCGACCCGTCGCTCATCGAGAGTCCGTTGATCGCGTAGCCGCCTCCGTCGAAGGCCCCGCTGAAATCCCTAGAGCCCAGTATCTGGTAGTAGCCTATCG
>CAZPAN010000153.1:0-3485 GCA_964584585.1 uncultured Coriobacteriaceae bacterium
GGACCACTTTCCCGACCGTGAGCTCCTCGTTATAGCAAGGGATGAGAACGGAGATCCTATCGCGTTTTAGCATTGTGTTCCGATCGTCCGGCATCGAAAAACCCTCGTTTGAACCCGGCTGGCTTGAGTCTGGAATTCAGCGATTGGCAAAACACCTATATGGTAGCCGATGGCAGCTGGACGAGGCTGAATTTCCGGCAAGAACGGAGAATTGGCATCATCGGATACCGCTACTGGGCGAATCTGCCCGCCGCGACGCCGCACGCCAGGCAAACGGGATGCGGCGGAGACTCGGATGCGGCGGAGGCGAATCTATCGGTGTTTCCCTATATTCCGAGCAAAGCGGCTGAAGCAGAGGCGATCCTGTCGGAGAGATCCTCCCCTTTGATCTCGCACACGGCCGCGAGAACCTCTCGCAGATCGGATTCGAGGTCGCGGGCTGAGTAGAGACGCCCGCCCTCCTCGGATGGCGCATCGGTCTCGAGCAGCAGACGGTCCGACGGGATCTGCCTAATGTACTCGCGTCCCCTGCGAGATGCAGCCATCATTCGGTTGACCGAGAACATGCAGCCCATCGAGCGAGCGCGGGAAAGCTCGTCTGACGACCCGGAGAACCAGTGCAGGATGCACGTCGCCGAACCGGCCGCCCCCGTCTCCTCCAGGATGTCGAGGACCTGAGCGGTGGAGCGGATCGCATGGATCGAGATGACCGCGCCCGCATCATCTGCAGAGTCGTTCGCCCGGGCCGCCATCCGGCAGATCTCCTGGAAAACGGTCACCTGGGCAGCTGCGGTGCCTATGTGCCTCTTCCCGAAGTCGAGGCCGACCTCGCCGAAGAAACGCCTCCCACAGGCAAGCTCCCGGTAGCGGGCCAGCTCCACCTCGATGGTCTCAGGATCGATCCACCTAGGATGCATCCCAACACCCAACCGAACGTTTCCCGCCCCCTCCAGCGCATCCAAACAGCCGGCAAACCCGGACGGGATCACCGTGTTCGCGAAGACGCCGATGCCGAGACCGGCGGCGTCTCGCGCGAAAGCAACCGGATCGGCGCAGAAGTCGAGATGGAAATGCATGTCGAAGAGAGTCGCCGGCATGCGCGGGCCTCCCGCGCCATCCGGGGTCGCAAAGTCCATATCGCTGGGATCCATCCCGCCGCACGCGCCGTCGGGAAACACGTCGCACCGCACAGGCTCCTCCCCGCCGGCCCAAAACGCGCCCGCGCTCATCGCTCCGACTCCCTGCCGACGATAGAGCGGATCACATACCCCGCAAGCATCTGCCCCATGATGGGCGGGAAGTACGACATCGTCCCGAACCCCCTCCTGCCGCCTCCGACAGCGTCCTTGGGCATCTCGGGGACCTCGGGCGAGTAGAGCACCCGCAGCGAACGCACTCCTCTTTTGCGGCAGGCCTTGCGAACCGCACGGCACATCGGACAGCCGCTGGTCTCGTAGATGTCGGCGAACCGCAGCAGCGACGGGTTGAGCTTCGAACCCCCTCCCATGCTGCTCACCATACGGATCCCGCTCGCCTCGGCGAGGGCGGCCAGCTCCACCTTGGTGGTCACCGTGTCGATAGCGTCGACCACCCAGTCGAAGCCGGCGGCTTCCCCGCTCAGAAACCCCGAAACGTCGCCAGGCCCCAAAAACTTCCCGAAGCGCACGGTCTCTATGTCAGGATCGATGTCGGCGATCATCGCGGCCATCGCGTCGACCTTGAGCATGCCGAGGGTGGAGTGGAACGCAAGCGCCTGCCTGTTGATGTTGGATAGCGCCACGACATCGGAGTCGACGACGCCTATGCGCCCGACGCCTCCCCGTGCGAGCGCCTCGGCGCAGCTGGACCCCACGCCGCCGACTCCGATCACGAGGACAGAGGCCCGCGAGAGCCTATCGAGGGCGGCTCCGCCGATTATCGCCAGCAGCCTCTCGGCCTGCTCCCCACCCGGCATGGCGCGATCAGTCCCACTGCTCGGGATCGGACGACTCGTCCTCCAGATCCTCTAGCACGAGCCTCATGCTATCGATCCTGCGGCCATCCATCGCTGAGATGGTGAAGACGGCCCTGGCTCTCTTTCCATCCACAGCGACCCTCTCCCCCACCTCGGGAATACGGTCGAACAGGGCGAGCAAAAGACCTGCGGCGGTTTCGCACTCGGAGGCCTCCTTCGGCTCGAAACCGATGAGCTCCACGAGGTCGTCTATCGGCGTTTGGCCCTCCACCCTGTAGGAGCCGTCGGACTGGCGCACGATGCATTCGTCCTCGTCGTGAGAGAACTCATCCTCGATGCGGCCGACGATCTGCTCGATGATGTCGCTCATCGTGACGATTCCCGATGTACCGCCGTGCTCGTCTATGACGAGGGCGATCTTGGTGTGTTCGCTTTGCAGGGCTTGGATCAGCTTGGCGATGGGCATCCCCTCGGGGACCGCCTGGATCGTGCGTATCTTCAAGTCGGCCGTGGTCGCGTCGCGCGGCATCGTGTAGAGGTCCTTCACGTGAACGAACCCCACGATGCGATCCTTGTTCCCCTCGCATACCGGGTAGCGGGTGAACTTGTACTGCTCGACGAGCGTCAGGTTCTCCTCTAGGGAATCCTCGAGATCGAGGCAGATCATGTCGGTTCTCGGGGTCATGATGTCCTCGGCGTCCTTCTCGTCGAGGTCGAAGATGTTATCGACGTACTCGTTCTGGTCGGGGTCGATCAGGCCGCTCTCGGTGCTCTCGTCGATCAGCAGCTTGATCTCCTCGTCGGTGTAGACGTCGTGCTCGCTTGTGATGTCGTGACCGAGCATCCTCATCACGCCGTTCGTGATGGCGTTGAAGACCCACATGATCGGGTAGGTTATGCGATAGAAGATCACGAGCGGGCGCGCGGTGAACAGGGCATAGCGCTCGGTGGAGAAGATCGCGAGCGATTTGGGGATGAGCTCGCCGAACACGATATGCAATGCGGTGACGATGATGAAGCCGAGAGCAAGCGCGATGCCGTGAATGACGATGTCGGGGAGGCCGATCAGCGAAAGCAGCGGGTAGATGAGCTCGGGGACGGCCGGCTCGCCGAGCCAGCCGAGAGCAAGCGAGGCGAGGGTGATCCCGAGCTGGCACGCGGAGAGGTACGCGTTGAGGTCGTCTGCGACGAGCTTGGCGGCCTTGGCGCCCTTTCGGCCCTCCTCTACCAGCAGATCGACCTGGGACTTGCGGACCCTCACCAAAGCGAACTCGGCGACGACGAAGAAGGCGTTCATCATAAGGAACAGGACGACAAGCACGAGGCTCAGGGCAACGATCATCTAGCTCGGGATCTCCTCTCGTCGGTTTCATCTCATCGCGCCTACATCCCGTACGGGGGATCCGCGAATGGAATGCGAACGGCGGCGCATCTGTTGGAATACTGTCTCATTGCAGGGAGTCTGCCTGATGCGATGTTGCCATCCAATCGGTCAAGCACATGATATCTACGGAAAGCGACTCGGACTTGC
>CAZPAN010000154.1:0-1578 GCA_964584585.1 uncultured Coriobacteriaceae bacterium
CCCGAGATGCAGGTCCACACCGGACCGGCGCAGGTGTTCGACTCCGAGGATGAGGCGATATCGACGATCTACGACGGCGGCATAGACCCCGGGGACGTCGTCGTCATCCGCTACGAGGGTCCGAAGGGCGGGCCGGGAATGCGCGAGATGCTGAATCCCACCTCTGCGCTGGCCGGCATGGGACTCGACAGGTCGGTGGCCCTCATCACCGACGGGCGCTTCTCGGGAGCCTCAAGGGGAGCCTCGATAGGGCACGTCTCCCCCGAGGCGGCCTCCGGTGGTCCGATCGCGCTGGTGCGTGAGGGAGATTCGATCACGATAGACATACCGGCCGCCACGATAACGCTCGGCGTGGACGAGGATGAGCTTGGGAGAAGGCGGTCCGAGCTGGCGCGGCCCGAACCCAAGATCTCCACAGGTTGGCTGGGCAGGTACGCGCGCATGGTGTCGAGCGCCGACAGGGGAGCGATCCTGCTGTAATCCACCACTCGTGTTATAAACGATGACGATCTGGAGCTTGGCGATGGCGAAGAAGAGGGGGGACGGGGCGAAGCGCGACGACCGCACGATCGCCCGCAACCGCAAGGCCCTGCATGACTACGAGGTGATCGAGACCTTCGAGGCCGGCATAGTGCTGACCGGCACCGAGGTGCGCTCGCTGAGGGAAAGCTCATGCCAGCTGGTGGATTGCTTCGTCGTGATACGCCGTGACGAGGCTTGGCTGATAGGCGTCCACATCTCCCCGTACGTCAACGGGAGCTACAACAACCCCGACCCCGACCGAAATCGCAAGCTCCTGCTGCACCGCAAGCAGATCGCCTACCTGTTTCAGAAGACCCGCGAGAAGGGCATGTCGATCGTCCCGATCAAGATGTACTTCGACGACAACGGCCGCGTGAAGGTGGAGATCGCCCTAGCGCGCGGGCGGAAGACCTACGACAAACGCCAGGTGATCGCCAAGCGCGACAGCCAACGCGAGATCGAACGCGCGTTGAAGGGCCGCTCCCCAAGATAGGCAGCATGTTCGACTGAGCTGTGACCATGTTCGGCCGCAGCCGACGATGATGCGGCACGCGCCGGAGGCGGGCGGAATGGATCGATCGGCGTTTCTGCAAGCTCTCGATGTGAGTCGCGCCTTATTGGCGTGCCGTAAGCGCTCGGATCGCCGCGATGTGGTCTACCCGCATGGACTCTCGGATTTCGTGTGCTATACTGGCCAGTCCCAACAGGGGGCGACTGGTTTCGACACGGCGTCCATGAGGGAGGAAGCAAGCCGTGGTCTCCTCTCCACGTTAAACAGGGGTGCTGTCAAATTTAATTGACAAGAACACTTCTTACGAGCCTCAGATGGCTCTCGCCGCTTAATTAGAAGCAGGCGCGTCGAAACCGGGGCTTCCCCGACCCGGTGGAGATGTCATTTGAGGGGAATGCTCCAGCGCATGTAGCCGGTATGGCGTTGGAAAAGACCGAACCGGCTAGAGACCGCCGGGTTTGTCTGCGCACCCGGCGCGATCGAATCCCAAGCACAGACTGAGCTTGGAGATGCCTCCCAGGTGGGTTCCGTGGACCGGCGTTCGA
>CAZPAN010000154.1:1588-3443 GCA_964584585.1 uncultured Coriobacteriaceae bacterium
TGCCGTCGGCCGGCGCGCCCCCTCTTGCACAACCACGCGCGCCGGGGACTTCCATCCGTTGGAAGCTTGTGCATGCTCGGCACCCTTGTTTATAACGTGTTCGTCTGGCCTGCTGCGTCAGCTGGCATTTCCTGATTTGGAGTATAGTGAACACGCCAACGCCGCCTTCAGGATGCCTGTACGTCCAGGCGATGGCTGATGCCTGCCAACATCAGCTTTGCTCGAAGGCATTTGGATTCAACGTAAACATATGTCAGATCAGCGGTATCTCGATAGGGGATTCATGGATCCGCTTGTTTCGATAATCATTCCTGTCTACAACGCCGAGCCATGGCTGCGTCAGTGCTTGGACAGTGTCCTCTCTCAGACCTACCGAGGTATCGAGGTTATCTGCGTGGACGACGGATCTACCGACGGATCCGCTGGCATCCTGTGCTCCTATGCCGAGTCCGATCCGCGCGTGAAGATCCTCTCGCAGCCCAACAGGTTCGCCGGGGCCGCCCGAAACCTCGGCATGGACAGCGCCTCGGGGGAGTACCTGCTTTTCCTTGACGCCGACGACTTCTTCGAGCCGGAGATGGTAGAGACTATGGTCGGGGCGGCACAGCGCGACATGGCGGACGTCGTCGTGTGCGGATCGTGCCGCTACGACGAGCTCAGCGGGCAGACCATCCCGACCCCGTATTCGCTGGCGATCCCCGGAGGCGACGGCCCGATCGACCCCGATGACATTTCCGATGGACTCTTCCAGATGTTCGTGGGCTGGCCGTGGGACAAGTTGTTCCGAGCGGGCTTCGTGCGCGAGGCGGGGCTAAGGTTCCAGGAGCAGCGTTCCGCCAACGACGCCCTGTTCGTGTTCGTGGCGCTGGCGCTCGCCTCCAGGGTCACCGCCGTCACCCGCGTTCTGGCGACGCACCGTATCGGCAACTCCAGCTCGGTCTCAAACACCAGAGGGAGGTCGTTCGACTGCGCATGGACGGCGATGCGGGCGATACGCGAGCGGCTCGATGCGGAAGGCGTGCTGGGCAGGCTGGAGCGCACGTTCGTCAACTGGCAGGTGCACTTCTCATTGTGGAACTACAACTCTCTCGCGGGCGAGGCTAAAAGCGCCCTGGGGCGGCTGATATGCGGGGAGCTGGCCGGCCAGGTCGCGGCCCCCCGGCGACCCGAGGGCTTTTTCACCAATCACGACGAGATCTCTCAGTTCCGGGAGATATCCGAGACCTTCTCCGACTGGTTCGGTCCAGGCGACGTGGAGATGCTCGCGGCCAGGTCCTGGAGCGCTCCCGACATGTCCGGAAGCGTCTCGAGTGGGAATCGCACGCATGCGCCTTGCGTTCCGGACGTCTCGATCATCGTGCCCATCTACAACGTGGAGCGCTACCTGGATGAGGCGCTCGAGAGCCTTCGCGGTCAGGAGCTGCGCAACATCGAGATCGTCTGCATCGTCGATGGCGCCACCGACCGCTCTCTCGACATCGCCAAGCGCCATGCGGCCCAAGATCCGCGAATCGTCGTGGTCAATAAGGACAACTCCGGCTACGGGGCGTCTATGAACATGGGGATCAGATGCGCTCGCGGCGACTATATCGGGATTCTCGAACCCGATGACTTCGTGCTTCCGGAGATGTTCTCCACGCTCTACGAGGCGGCCGAGGCCAACGATGTTCAGATCGTGAAATCCGACTTCTTCCGTTTCTCCGGCGAGGGCGACTCGATTCGCAGGGTCAAATACTACGTGGGTCGTTCGAGCGATGATGCCGACCGGCGCTTCTACGACAGGGTGTTGCGCCCCATAGACGAGCAGGGGTGCTTCTTCTTCGAGATGAACACCTGGTGCGGCATCTACAGGAGG
>CAZPAN010000155.1:0-3252 GCA_964584585.1 uncultured Coriobacteriaceae bacterium
GCGCGCTAGGGACTTTCACCCATTAGAAAACGTGCCATGCTCGGCACACCAAAAGCGGGAGGGAACCGATCGATTCCCTCCCGCTGGATGATGCGAGCCTATGTGCCGTCTATCTCCGTCGTCAGCCCTCGGGGACGTCGTCTGAATCGTCGTCTATCCCAGCCAGATCGTCATCGCTGATCGAGTACTCTGAGAGTCCAACGTCCTTGAACAGCTCATCGAGTTCCGCGCTGTCCTTGATCGTGGAGATCGGGGGCATCGGGGTGCCGATCATGTCGTCGGGGCTGGCACTGTAGCTCCTCGGAAGATCGGTGTCGAGCAGAAGCGAGGAATCATCGGGCGAGAAGACCATCTCGAGCAGCTGTGAGACCTCGGAGTCGTTGGAGCTGGTGTCGCTGTCGAGGATGTGAAGCAGATCGTACTCCGCAAGCCCGTCCCTCAGCTCCTCGATCGCCTTCGAGCCTATGCCCTCGATGCGGCTCAGGTCCTCCGTCGTCTGACCGACGAGGTCGTTGACCATCTCGATTCCGGCCTCCGAGAACTTGTTCGCCCACCGCTGGGATATCCCCAGATCGTCGAAGAGGTAGAGGTTGCCGACCTCGGGCGGAAGTTGACGACCCGGTGCACTTGAGCTCGATCCCATGTATCCGATGTAGCCGCTGCCCATGCCGAGGTAGTCCTCCGCATCCATCGACCACTCCTGCGGTTTGGGCAGCAGCGTCTCGAGTTCCTGGAGCTCCTCGGGCGCGTAATCGGGGAGGGTCTCCCCGTCCGTTTGAGACTCGTCAACCGGCACGCCCCTGTAGACGAGCTTGGTTTCCCTGTACTTCCTCAGACCGGTTCCTGCAGGGACGGATTTTCCGATGATGACGTTCTCCTTGAGGCCGTGCAGCTGGTCGACCTTACCCTCGATCGCGGCGTCGGTAAGGACCTTCGTGGTCTCCTGGAACGACGCGGCAGAAAGGAACGAGTCCGTCGCGAGCGATGCCTTGGTGATGCCGAGCAGGATCGGCTGTCCTACCGGTGGGGTCCCTCCCACGAGGATGATGCGCTCGGTCTCCTTTCGGAACTCGTTGGCGTCCACCTGCGTCCCAGGAAGGAAGCTCGAGTCGCCGGATTCCAGTACCGAGACCTTGCGGAGCATCTGCCTGGCGATCGCCTCGATGTGCTTGTCGTTGATGTCGACGCCCTGGGAGACGTATACCTCCTGCACCTGAGAGACGATATAGCGCAGCGTCGTATTCGGATCGGTGAGCCTGAGAAGGTCATGCGGGTTCACCGAACCCTTGGTGAGCTGCTGGGCCACGTCTACATGGCAGCCGTCTACGATCCCGCTCATGAGCTGGGATCGCGCGGGGACCTGGTACTCGACGCTGTGACCGCCTTCGTCGGTGATCGTGAGGGTCCTGGTGGTCTTGTCGTCGACAATCGAGAGCTTGCCGGCGATGTCGGCCAGGACCGCCTGACCCTTTGGCTTGCGCGCCTCGAAGAGCTCGGTTACGCGGGGAAGACCGTGGGTGATATCATCGCCGGCCACGCCTCCGGTGTGGAAGGTGCGCATCGTGAGCTGCGTTCCGGGCTCGCCGATCGACTGGGCCGCGATGATGCCCACTGCGGTTCCGATGTTGACGGGCCTGCGGGTGGAGAGGTCCCAACCGTAGCACTTCTGGCAGATGCCCTGATCCGACTTGCAGGTCATGATGGTGCGGATCTCGACGGTCTCGACGCCGGCGGACACATAGCCCTCGAGCACCTCCGTCGAGGGGATGTAATCGTCGCGATCGAGCAGGATCTCACCGGTCGTAGGATCGACGATAGGGGACTGCAGGCAGCGCCCGACCAAGTTGTCGTCGATCTCGCCGCGTGCGTCGAGAATCGGGTAAGCGATGCCCTCGTCGTTTCCGCAATCATCCTCGCGTACGATGACGTCCTGCGCGACGTCGACGAGACGCCTGGTGAGGTAGCCGGAGTCGGCCGTCCTCAGCGCGGTGTCGGCGAGACCCTTGCGAGCGCCATGCGTGGAGATGAAGTACTCGAGCACCGAGAGGCCCTCGCGGAAGTTCGCCTTGATCGGACGGTCGATGATCTCGCCCTTCGGGTCGGACATGAGGCCTCGCATACCGGCGAGCTGCCTGATCTGCTTCATGTTCCCACGGGCGCCCGAGAAAGCCATCATGTAGATCGGATTGAACCTGTCGAAGTTCTCGATCATCGCGGACCCGACGTCCTCGTTGGCTTGATTCCAGATGTCGACGGTCTGCTTGTGACGATCCTCCTCGCTGATGAAGCCCATCGCGTAGCCCTCGTCGATCTGGGTGACCTTCGCCTCGGCTTCGGAGAGTATCTCCCCCTTGTTCGGCGGGATCGTGGCATCGTAGACCGAGACGGTGATGCCCGCCTTGGTGGCGTAGTTGAAGCCCATCTCCTTGAGACCGTCGAGGATCGGCGGCATCTCGGAGAGCTGGTAGCGGGTGGCGCACCTCTCGACCAGGTCTCCGATCTCCTCCTTGTTCATCTCATGGTTGATGAACGGGAAGTCGTCGGGCAGGACCAGATTGAAGATGATCCTGCCGATCGTGGTGTGCAGCCTCTCTCCGGCCTTGCGCTCGGTGAAGCAGTGCTTGCCCATCTTGCCGCCGTAGCCGTCGGATAAGGTGGTCTGCTCCACCGTGTCGCGCTCGAGCCTCACATAGATCTTCGCCTGAAGATCGACGTCGGCGCCTGAGTCGTATGCGTTGATCGCGTCCTTGAAGTCCATGAAGGCCCTGCCCTCCCCCGGGAACCCGTCGCGGGCAGCGGTGAGGTAGTAGAGGCCGATGATCATGTCCTGAGTGGGCACGGTCAGCGCGCGCCCATGCGCGGGCGACTTGATGTTGTTGGACGAGAGCATGAGCACCCTCGCCTCGGCCTGGGCCTCGACGGAGAGCGGCACGTGAACGGCCATCTGGTCGCCGTCGAAGTCGGCGTTAAAAGCGGTGCACATCAGCGGATGCAGGCGGATCGCCTTGCCCTCGACCAGCACCGGCTCGAAAGCCTGGATGCCCAGGCGATGCAGCGTGGGGGCGCGGTTGAGAAGCACGGGGTGCTCGGTGATGACGTCCTCAAGGACGTCCCACACCACGCTGCTGCCACGATCGACCGCCTTCTTGGCGGCTTTGACGTTGGGGTAGTGCTCCAGCTCGACGAGCCTCTCGATGACGAAGGGCTTGAAGAGCTCGAGAGCCATAGCCTTGGGAAGGCCGCACTGATGCA
>CAZPAN010000156.1:0-3189 GCA_964584585.1 uncultured Coriobacteriaceae bacterium
GCGCCGGCGAGCAGCCCGGCGAGCATCTCTTCGTTGAAGAGACCGATGGCCACCGGCGCTATGACAGCGATGAGTCCGGGTACGATCATCTGACGAAGAGCCGCGTTGGTGGAGATCTGCACGCATCTCTCGGGATCCGGGTCGGCCTCGCCCTCAAGGAGGCCCTTGATCTCCATGAACTGCCTGCGAACCTCGATGATCATCGAGTTGGCCGCCTTGGAGACCGCCTGCATCGTGAGGGCCCCGAAGAGGAAGGTGAGCATCGCACCGACGAAGAGGCCAGCCACGACCCACGGGTTGGTGAGGCTGATGTCCAGCGATACGCCGAGCGACTCGAGCGTGACCTTGAACGAGAAGAACAGCGATAGCGCGGTGAGGCCCGCAGAACCGATCGCGAAGCCCTTGGCGATCGCAGCGGTGGTGTTGCCCACCGCGTCGAGCTTGTCGGTGCGCTCCCTCACCTCATGCGGCAGCTCGGACATCTCGGCCACTCCGCCGGCGTTGTCGGCAACGGGGCCGTATGCGTCCACGCCCACGGTGATGGCGGTGGTGGACAGCATCCCGATCGAGGCGAGGCCGATCCCGTAGACTCCGAAGGTCGCGGAGTCGACGCCTGCCGGAATCGCGAGGCCCGCGACGCTGTAGGCGACGACTATCGCGACCGCGACGATGATGATCGGGATCACGGTCGACATCATGCCGGTGGCGAGGCCGGAGATGATGTTGGTGGCGCTCCCGGTCTCGGAAGCCTCCGCGATGCTGCGAACCGGCCCAAAGCGATCGGAGCAGAAGTACTCGGTGGACTTCCCGATGGAAAGCCCCGCGACGAGGCCAATCACGACGGCGACGGCGAGCCACATGGCGTTGATGTCAGAGGTGGACAGGGATGTCCACATGTAGCAGATCGCGATCACGGCGATCACCTCGATGACGGCGGCCACGTAGGTGCCCCGGTTCAAGGCGCTGTGCAACTTGCTCTCGTCATTGGTGTTGACGGCGAAGATTCCGATGAGGGAGGCGATGATGCCGAGCGCCGAGATCAGAAGCGGCGTGAGGATCGCGAGGTAGACGTCCTGACCGAAGAGCACGGTTCCGATCATCGAGACCGAGAGGATCATCGGGGCGAGATTGGAACCCACGAATGATTCGTAGAGGTCGGCGCCCATGCCGGCGACGTCGCCGACGTTGTCGCCGACGTTGTCTGCTATGACGGCGGGGTTGCGGGGATCGTCCTCGGGGATCCCGGCCTCGACCTTGCCGACGAGGTCGGCGCCCACATCAGCCGCCTTCGTGTAGATGCCGCCGCCTACACGGGCGAAGAGCGCGGTCGAGGAGGCGCCCATCGCGAAACCGTTGATGATCTCAGGCTGGGGGTCGCCCACGAAGAGCACGAAGATCGCCCAGAGCGAGATGCCCATGAGTCCGAAGGAGGCGACGACGAGCCCCATCGTGATCCCGGAACGGAAGGCGATCTTCAACGCCGGGGAGATGGAGACGGTGGCGGCCCAGGCGGTCCTCGCGTTGGCCCTGGTCGCCACGGTCATTCCCACGAACCCCGCAGCCACAGACAGAGCCGCGCCCGTTATGAAGGCGAGACCGGTGAACCAGCCCCTGGCCGGAAACTCATCGGTGCCTAGGAAAAGGCCTATCAGCACCGCGACGACGAGGACGAAGAGGGAGAGTATCTTGTACTCGGAGAACAGAAAGGCCTTGGCGCCCTTCTGAATCTGACCCGAGATCTTCCGCATCCTCTCGTCGCCGGGATCCTGCTTGAGAACCCATCTGCCGAAGTAGGCGGCGCAGAGAATACCAACCAGGGCCACACCGGGGGCAATCCAAGCGAGGCTTGCCATCGCTCGCTCCTTCCTGTCCGTTACATCGAAAGCGGCAGATCGTTCAGGCGTGGACTCTTCGCCGGCCTGCGCGTCTGCCGCTACCAACGATTCTCAATTCATCGAATCTACATATCCATTCTATTGAGAAGTGCCTTTAGTTGCAATATTTGCAGTTGGGAAAGGCTTTTCGGGAACCTCCGGCAATCTTGACGCGCGCTCCTTGTAGGTCTCTATCCTCGCAGAAAGCTCTTGCGGACCGGAGAACTTCTCCATCGGCTGCAGGTACCTCGCGAAGCAGGCAGTGACGGTCTCGCCGTAGATGTCGTCGTCGAAGTCGACTATGTGGGCCTCTATCGTGGGTGGGATGTCTCCGAAGGTCTTCGGGACTCCCACCGATATGCAGGAGCGCATCCATCTTCCGTCCACCCACACGTACCCGAGATAAACTCCCCCGCCTATGCCGACATCCCCCTCCCCGGCCTCCAGATTGGCCGTGGGAAATCCCAGCTTCCTGCCCATCTGGCGGCCCCGCAGGACCTCGGAGCGGATGAAATGCATCCTCCCGAGCAACGCGTTCGCCTCCTCTATGGAACAGGACTCGATGAGGTTCCTGATGCGGGTGGCGGTGACCGGGTGGCCTCCGACACTGAGAAGGTCCTCGGAGCTCACCGAGCAGCCATGCACCGCCAGCCCATTGGTGAGATCCACGACGGTTCCCGAGGCCCGATGCCCGAATCTGAAATCGTTCCCGACGATGATCTCGGCGGGAACGCCTCCGGAGACGAGCAGCGAGATGAACTCGGAGGGCTGCATGTGCGCGAGCCGATCGTCGAAATCGACCACCGCGATGACGTCGGCGCCTAGAGAGGAGAGCATGTCTATCCTGTCCGAGTTGGAGATGAGCTTCCTGGGAGATCCCCTTCCCAGAACCTCCTCCGGATCCCTGTCGAAGGTGATCACCGCGCTGGGCGCTCCGAGATCCCGGGCGCGGGCGACGCAGTCGGAGATGATCCTCCTGTGGCCCAGATGGACTCCGTCGAAGACCCCCAGCGCGCATACCGCACCGGAAAGCCCTGCGGGAGCTGGCTCGGAGAGACGGATCACCTTGGAGCGGGAGGGGCCGTCGGCGACGCCTTTCAAGTCTTTTTCCATCTCCGTCCTCATCCCCTCACTCGACGGGCGCCGCGCAGACCCCGCCTGGGATCATGATCTCGCACACGAGGGAAATCCTCCCGTCGACAGAGACATAGCCCGCGTCCGCCCTGTATATCGCATGCATCCTGCCGTCCGCGACGATGCAGATGCGCCCGTCTCCCGGGTACCCCCCATATGCCGTCGAGGGGCATTCCCCCTG
>CAZPAN010000157.1:0-3183 GCA_964584585.1 uncultured Coriobacteriaceae bacterium
GCGTAGGGGGAGAATCTGAAGCCCTTGGTGTAGTCGAATTTCTCGACAGCGCGGATCAAGCCTAGATTGCCCTCCTGGATCAGGTCGAGGAAGAGCATCCCGCGCCCGACGTAGCGCTTGGCGATGGAGACCACGAGTCTGAGGTTGGCCTCTATGAGCTGCTGCTTGGCATCTAGCCCGACCTGCTCGACCCTGGTGAGGTGGCGCTTCTCGCGGCGGTCGAGCTCGACCCCGTCATCTATCGCCTGCTCGATCTTCTTCGTCGCCTCAAGGCCGGCCTCGATCTTCATCGCGAGGTCAACCTCCTCGGAGGCGGTGAGCAACGGAACCTTGCCGATCTCCTTGAGATAAGTGCGGACGGGATCGCCGGTGAGCATCGCGATCGAGGTGTCACCGGTGTTCTTGCGAACCGTCCTGCGCTTGGTCTTCTTGGGCGCCTCGGGAAGGACGATATCGACCTTGCCCTCGTCTATCGCGGACTCGGAGAGACCTGTGGAATCCTCGTCAAGCGAACTCTCATCGAGGGTCGAGTCTTCGGAGTTGTCGAGTGTGGGATCAACGAGGCCGGCATCGAGCGCTCCTTCGTCGCTGACCTCCTCAATGCCGTCTTCGACAACGTTGACACCATCGGAATCGCCCTCGTCGTCCACTACCGTGAATCCCTGGTCCTGGAGGTGCCTCGTGAGAGACTCGAACTGCTCCTCATCGATGTCCAGATCGGAGAACACGGTGCTGATATCGGAGTAGGAGACCACCTTTCCACTCTCGGAGCCTATATCCTCCAGCTCCGCGATTTCCTTGCCATACATCTCTATCTCGGCCGGGATATTAATGTCACCGTTCATGGTGGAGTTGTTGGAAGGCATCAAGTTCCTCTCGATTGAATCTGGGGAAACGCGTACTTCTCGAACTTTTATTTATACTACTTCGAATTGGCGCTATCAACACTTACGGCGGCGATATCGGGATCCTCGCGGGTCTTAGCGGGTCGCCGTCCGTTGGCGTCGGCCGATTCCGGCCGTGCCAGCTCACATCCCGCACATCTCGACAAGCTGCTTCTGCAATGCGGAGACCTGCTCGAAAAGAGCATGGCGGGCCGCATCGTCCAGCGATCGATCGTGTTTGAATCTGTTCTCCAGATCGCGTATCTGGTCTGCGAGGCTGGCCTTGCCCCACTCGCGGATCATCACATCGACGATCTCCTCTGCCACATGGGGATCCGAGATTCCCGGAATCGAGATCGACCATATCGGCTCCGACTCCGGAAACTCCACCATGCAGGCGGAGACCGCCTCATCCGACGGCGCATCGGACCCCAGATCCAGCAGCTTCTCGAATAGCAGGGCATGCAGAGCAATCGACCAACTGGCGTCGCGCATTCCCGTCGCTATCCTCGTCCGGATCTGGGGTTGCAACGCGTAGGCCGCGATGATCTGGGCCTCCCACCTACCCGCGCCCTCCGTCGGCACCGAGTACCTGGGGACCTGCGGCTCGGGCGCGGTGACGATGACGGTATCGCTCCTTCGCCCATCCATCCCTTCGGGCTTGCGCCTTGGCGTCTTGAGACCCATCAGTTCTCTTCTCACCCTCGAGAAGTCAAGCTTGAACATGTCGGCGATGTAGTTGACATACTCGTCGGCGAGTATCGAGTCGCGTATCGGCACGAGAGGTGCGAGCATCGAGGGCAGAGCGTTGACCCTGGACTCCGGAGTGGACATGTCGATCTCCGACATCCTGCGGTCAAGGACGAATCTCAGCAGGGACTCCGCCCCGTCTAGCAGAGACGACATGGCCTCCGCTCCCCTGGCGTCGATGAACTCGACCGGATCCATGCCATCCGGGATCACGGCCACATCCAGCGAGAGCTGTCTGCCGCCCGACTCCGGCGCCACGGCCGAGGTGATAAGCTCTGCTGCCCTGTCGGCCGCCTTCTGCCCGGCGGCGTCTCCGTCGAAGAGGTAGACGACTCGCGTCGCAAACCTGGTCAGCAGCTTCACGTGCTGCGGAGTAAGCGCGGTTCCGAGCGTGGCGACGGTATTGGTAAATCCCGCAGCGTGCATCGCGATCACATCGGTGTACCCCTCCACCACTATCGAGGCGCCCTTGCTCACGATCGGGGTCTTGGCGAAGTCGATCCCGAACAGGTTCGACCTCTTGGAGAAGAGCGGGCAGTTGGAGGTGTTGATGTACTTGGGCTCGCCCTTGCCGATCACCCTGCCTCCGAAGGCGATCGTCCTGCCCTGGAGGTCTCGGATCGGGAACATCACCCTGTTGTAGAAGCGGTCGCGGATCCCTCCCCTGTCGTTTCCGAACGCAAGATTGGCATCTATCATCTCCTGGGAGGAGAAGCCGAGACCCCGGAGATAGGTGACGAGGGATCCAGATCCCGGCGCGTACCCGAGGTTCCATGTATTGGGAATCTCACCGCCGAAGCCGCGAGATCCGAGATATTCCCTGGCCTTGGTGCAGCCCTCCGCCTTCCCGCGCATCAGCTGGGTGTGGTAGAAGGAGGCAGCGGCTTCGCAGGCCGCGAAGAGCCTGGAGCGGTAGCCTCTCGGGAGGCCTCCCTCCTCCTCGGAGATCGTGATGCCAGCCTTCTGGGCGAGGTGGCGCACGGACTCCGGGAAATCGAACTGTTCGCGCATCATCAGGAAGCGGAACGCGTCGCCGCCCTCGCCACAGCCGAAGCAGTGCCAGGTCTGAGTCGTGGGACTCGCCTTGAACGACGGGGTCTTCTCCTCGTGGAAAGGGCAGTTGCCCCAGTAGTCCCTGCCGCGCTGACGCAGCTCGACGTACTCCCCGATCAACGAGACGATGTCGGTCGCCTCACGGACCCTAGTGATATCCTCCTCGGAGATGCGGCCCAAATGGATGCCTCCTCACCTTCGCGCGCATTGGCTGCGCCACGGGCCGGATCCGGTCTAGAGGATCGAGACGCTGGCGAACAGCGGGGCGAAGACTAGGGCGACCACGGTCATCAGCTTGATGAGTATGTTCATCGAGGGTCCGGAGGTGTCCTTGAACGGATCCCCGACCGTGTCTCCGACGACGGCGGCCTTGTGGGCAGGCGATCCCTTGCCGCCGTGAGGTCCGCCCTCGATGTACTTCTTCGCGTTATCCCAGGCTCCACCGGCATTGGCCATGAAGATCGCCATCATGAAGCCCGTGACGAGAGCGCCGGCG
>CAZPAN010000158.1:0-3030 GCA_964584585.1 uncultured Coriobacteriaceae bacterium
CGGGGAATCGGGGACGAGCAGCGTCGGGAACGCCACTTCGAGCGAGTGCAGCTCACGCATAAGCGAGTCGAACGCCGAGTCGGAGATCTCCGGAGAGTCCTGCTCGTAGTACAGGCGGCTGTTGTGCTCGATCTCGGCCCGGAGCGCCGCGACGCGCTCGGCGGCCCGGGAGAGCGTCATGCCGGGGGAGACGGTGGGAGCGGCCTCGATATCTCCGGCTCCGACGGACTCGGCGGCGACGGGCTCTGCTGCTCCAACCCCGGTGGCCTCGGCTGCGACCCCCTCGTTCGCGACGGGCGTCGCACCCGGCTGATCGTTCGGATTCGCTTTCGGCATATCTGTCCGCTCCTTGCTGTCAGGGAGACGATGGGGTCGATTTTAAGCCCTGTCCCGGGCGCTGCACGCAGGCCGCCGGCACAAGGTGCTAATATCCGAAAGACATCGGAAACGACCGGACCGAACCAATCGCACTTTAGGAAGCGATGATTGATTGATTGCTTTCGTCCGGATCCGGCGCGTGGCGCAGCCCATGCGCGTAAAGGCCAGAAGGTCCGCATCGGACCTCCGACCCGAGATAGCCGCCTCGGGTTTCCAGCGGCGAGGATGCGGGTCGCGCTGTGCCATACGGCGCGACTCTCGAATGCATGGATCGGGGCGGACCTGAACGCCCCTCGAGAATCGGGGATCTATGGAAAACGATCGCGCGGCCGCATCTAAGCTCTTCACCATCTCCGGATGGAGCGGATCGGGGAAGACAACCTTCATCGAGAAGCTGATCCCAGAGCTGACCGGCCGGGGGATGTCGGTGGGCGTGATCAAGCACCATGGACACGATGCCCCGATGAGCGCGGGCGAGAAGGACTCCGACCGATTCGCGCTCGCAGGCGCGGGGGTCGTGGCGGTCTCCTCCCCAAGAGAATACATCGTCCACCGCAGGCCCGAACGCGAACGCACCCTGCTTGAGCTGGCCGAGGAGATCTCGGATGGCTGCGACGTGATGGTGGCGGAGAGCTTCAAGCTCCAGGCGGTACGGCCGATAGAGCTATGCCGTGCGGCGGTCGCCGAGAAGCCGGCGATCGAGACCGGCGACCTGTTCGCCCTCGTCACCGACAGCCCGAAACGGGCGCAAGAAGCACGCGATGCCGGGGTCGAGGTGCTTGGCCTAGACGAATTCGATAGACTCGCGGACATGATATGCCTCGAGATTGGATGGGGGTGATTACGATGGCAATCGACCACCTGGGGCGCAAGATCGACTACCTGCGCATCTCCGTCACAGACAAATGCAACTACCGCTGCCTCTACTGCATGCCAGAGGAAGGCGTGCAGCTCATGTGCCACAAGGACCTTCTCTCGATCGAGGAGATATCGCGCTTCGCTCGGATAGCCGCGTCGGAGGGCGTCACGACGATCAGGATCACCGGCGGGGAGCCGCTGGTTCGCAGGGGCATCGTCGATCTGATCCGCCAGATCAAGTCGATCGACGAGATCAAGTCGCTGGCCATCACCACCAATGGATCGCTGCTGCCCAAGATGGCCCATGAGCTGCGCGACGCGGGCTTGGACAGGGTCAACATCTCGCTCGATACGCTCGACCCGGACATGTTTGCCTATCTCACCAGACGCGGCTCCCTCGACGAGGCCCTAGCCGGAATCGACGCGGCCTTCGAGGTGGGCTTCGACCCGGTGAAGGTCAACTGCGTGGTGATCAGGTCGCTCCACCAGGACCTCGCCGCGTTCGCGCGGATGACGATGGAGAGGCCCGTGCACGTGAGGTTCATCGAGTTCATGCCGGTAGGCCACCAGGCCGGGGTCTTCGACCACGGCTGGACCGCAGATGACGTGATCCCCTCCGGCGAGCTTCGAGAGATGATCGAGAGGGTCTGCCGAGAACATGGCATGGGATCGCTGGTGCCGGCCGACGCCAACAAGCCCGAAGGCCGGGGACCCGCCTCATACTACACGCTCCAAGGCGCGAAGGGGACCATCGGCTTCATCTCCTCCCTATCCAACCACTTCTGCGCATCATGCAACAGGATCCGCCTCACCGCCGACGGCTTCCTTCGCCCGTGCCTGTTCTCCGACGACGAGTACGATGTGAAGGCGGCGCTTCGCAACGGAACCGACGACGACGTGAGGCAGGCGATATACGATGCGCTCGCCCATAAACCGGAGTCGCATCACAACAGGGTGGGTACCGAGAGGAACATGTCCAAGATCGGAGGATAGATGCCGAAGCGAGAGAGCGACGAGAGCCAGGTCCGCGAGCGCCCGGGCGGACTCGAGGCCGGAACCGCCGAGAACATCGGGGACGACCGCAGCACCCTCACCCATGTGGACGAGCACGGCGACGTGAGGATGGTGGACGTGTCCGAGAAAGACGTGACCTCGCGCCTCGCGATCGCCGAGGGCTTCATCTTCATGCATCCAGACACGCTCGGAATGATCATGGAGGGCCGGGCCGCCAAGGGAGACGTGCTCGCGACCGCGAGGGTCGCAGGGATCATGGGCGCCAAGGCGACTCCCAACATAATCCCGATGTGCCACCCCCTCAACATCACGAAAGCCAAGGTGGACATAGAGCCGATATCGCCGGGCGAGCGCGAGGATGGAAGGGTGGGCCTGCACATCACGGCCACCACCGGAGTCGACGGAAAGACCGGGATAGAGATGGAGGCCCTGACGGCGGCTTCGGTCGCCTGCCTGACGATCTACGACATGTGCAAGGCCGTCGACCGCGGGATGGAGATAGACAGCATCCGGCTCCTGCGAAAGGAAGGCGGCCGCACCGGACTTTGGACCAGAGATTAGGAGGCCTCCATGTCCATCAAGTTCTCGATCATCACCTGCTCCGACACTAGGACCATCGAGGAAGACACCGCCGGATCAGCCCTTTCCGAACTTATCGAAGAACAAGGCTGGAAAGTCGCCAGCCATGTGATAGTCAAAGACGACAGGAACACGATCTCAGCCGAGATAGTCCGCGCGGCCGACGAGATCGGCGCCGACATCGTGCTCACCTGCGGCGGC
>CAZPAN010000159.1:0-3001 GCA_964584585.1 uncultured Coriobacteriaceae bacterium
GAGCCGGATCCGGACGAAAGCAATCAATCAGCGTTTCCTTGAACCGGCTTGCTCCGACGGGGCGACAGGCCGCTACTTGCTCTCGTTCCTAGAGGCCTTGTACTCCTCGATGAGCTTGGCCGCCACGTCACGCGGAGCCTCTTCGTAGCCCTCGACCTCGATCGTGTACGATCCGTTGCCGCGGGTCAGCGAGCGCAGGTCCTTCGAGTAGTAGACGACCTCGGCGTAGGGCACTCTCGCCTTGATGACGGTATTGCCGAGCGCGTCGTGGTCCATGCCCGCGACGCGTCCGCGCCGGGTGGAGAAGTCGCCCATGATGGTGCCGGCGTAGGTGTCGTCGATAGTCACCTCGATGTTGGCCATCGGCTCGAGTATGTAGGGGTCCGCCTTCTCACAGGCAGCGCGGAAGCCGATCCTGGCCGCAAGCTTGAACGCCATCTCGTTGGAGTCGACCGCATGGTAGGAGCCATCATAGACGGCGCACTTGACGTCGACCATCGGGTAGCCGGCGAGGAAGCCCTCCTCCATCGCCATCTGAACGCCCTTGTCCACCGCTGGTATGAAGCCCTTGGGGATCTTGCCGCCTACGATCTCGTCGACGAACTCGTACCCCTGCCCGAAGTTGGGTTCGATGCGCAGCCAGCAGTCGCCGAACTGGCCCGCGCCCCCGGTCTGCTTCTTGTGGCGTCCCTGAGCCTGGGAGGTCTTCCGGATGGTCTCGCGGTAGGGGATGCGCACCGGAACCGTCTTCAGTTCGATCTTGTTGCGGTCGCGCAATCTGGAGGCGAGCAGGTCCACGGCGCCCTCGCCGAGAGTCTTGAGTATGGTCTGGTGGGTCTCCTCGTTGCGCTCGATCACCACGCAGGGATCGACCTCGGACATCCTGGCGAGGAAGTCGCCCAGCTTGTCCTCGTCGTTCTTATTCTCCGCCTCGACGGCCACCGGGTAGAGCGGTTCCGGGAACGGGATGTCCACGTACTTGACCTTGCCGCTGGAGCTGAGCGTGTCGTTGGTGAGGACGTCGGAGAGCTTGGGGATGACCACGACGTCACCGGCGCACCCCAGGTTCATGCTCTCGGAATTCTGCCCGATCATCGTCGAGATATGCGAGATCTTCTCCTTGCGGCCGGTGCGCGAGCAGATCAGCTCTTCGCCGGGATTGACGCTCCCGGTGACTATCTTGAGGAAGGAGAGCCTGCCCACGTAGGCATCGGAGATCGTCTTGAACACGAACCCGGAGGTCTCGGTGCCCGGGCCGATCTTGACCGTCTCTCCGCCCTCTGTCTGGATCGAGCCGTGGGCTGCCGGGTTGGGGAAGAAGTCGACGATATCGTCCAAGAGATTGGGAACCCCATGCTCGGCCAGGGTCGATCCGACGTAGATCGGCATGAAGATCCCCATCGAGAGGGCCTCCGTGAGAAGGTGCTCGATCTCGTGCTGCTCCAGCTCCTCGCCCTCGAGGAACTTCATCATCAGATCATCGTCGGCCTCGGCGATCGACTCGATCAGGCTCTCGCGTGAGATCGAGGCCTCCTCGGCGTATTCGGCGGGGATCTCGTCGATGCGCTCCTTGCCGTCCTCCATATAGCGGGCCTTCATCCTGACGAGGTCGATGACTCCATGGAAATCGCTCTCGACGCCCATCGGCAGGGCGATCGGAGCGACTCTCTTGCCGAACCTCTCCTGAAGCGCGTCGACGATGTCGGAGAAGACCGCATGCTCGCGGTCGATGTGGTTGATATAGATGGCCTTTGCTAGCGATGCGGAGATAGCGTTCTCCCAGAGCTTGACCATCATCACCTGGGCGCCTGCCACCGCATCGATCACGAAGATGGCGCTCTCGCTGGCATACATGGCAGCCACGGTGTCGCCGATGAAATCGGGAGATCCGGAGGTGTCGAGGATATTGATCTTGGCACCGTTATGCTCGACGCTCCCGAGGCTCGTGGAGATCGTGAACCTGCGCTTGATCTCCTCGGGATCGTAGTCCATGTTCGACTTGCCGTCGGAGGTGCTGCCCAGCCGGCTCGTCCTGCCGCAGAGATGGAGCATGGCCTCCGCCAGAGAGGTCTTGCCCGATCCATCCTGGCCTACAAGGACCACGTTGCGGATCTTTTCCGTGTTGAAGTCTGCCATAGCATCTGCCTCCAAACTACAAGTCAAGGCCCGCCCTAAGGCGGGCCGGCGGCTGTTCGCATCCGCTAGCTGATTGCGCGAAAACCGCTGCGAGCGGCATGTTTCGGCCGGTTCGAAACCGGCCCGTTGCTAATATAAACCACCAGCGTGAGTTTTCTGACGACATCGGGAGGATTTGTCGAACCCTGCCTCCGGGGTCCGCCATCGGTTACCTCGGTTTTCCCGGACCCGATGGCCCTGCGGGCGCGCGGGCGGTTCGAGATGGACGCTGCTGGCTTCGCAGCGGGGTCCTCCGATGGACCTGCGGGCGTGCGGGCGCACCCGAGCGCCGGCCTTGTTTCGCATCCCTGTTCGCTGTCCGCAGTCCGGCCCCCTCTGACACGCCCGCTCGCACGCCCTCCGCCTGCACGCTGAGGCCCGACGCTCCCAGCACGGCATATAATCAGGTGTCCGGCATAGCCCTGTGATCGATTCGAACCGGAGAGGAACTGGGGGAGACGAGAAGTGCCTCAAGAGTACAAGAACACGATGAACCTTCCCGTAACCGACTTCGCGATGCGCGGGAACCTCCCGAAAAACGAGCCTGCGAGGTTGGAGTTCTGGAACGACATCGACATCTACTGGAAGGTTCTGGAGAAGAATCGCGACGGCGAGCCCTTCGTGCTCCATGACGGGCCGCCGTACGCCAACGGGCCCATCCACATCGGGCATGCGTTCAACAAGATCCTCAAGGACTTCGTCATCAAGTCGCACGCGCAGCGCGGCTACTACACCCCCTACATCCCCGGATGGGACTGCCACGGGCAGCCGATCGAGCATATCGTCGAGGAGAAGCTCGGCCCCGAGAAGATGGCCAAGATCGACA
>CAZPAN010000160.1:0-2994 GCA_964584585.1 uncultured Coriobacteriaceae bacterium
CCGACACCCAGGGTTCGATCGAGGCCCTTAAGGACGCCTTCGACAAGATGGACCAGTCGGAAGTGCGCATCAACGTTATCCACTCCGCAGTCGGCGGCATCACCGAGACAGATGTAATACTCGCTGCGGCTTCCGACGCAATCATCATCGGCTTCGGAGTCCGGCCGCAGGCCAAGGCCAAGCAGCTGGCCGAGAAGGAGAAGGTGGAGATCCGCACCTACACGGTCATCTACAAGGCCATAGGGGACATCAACGATGCTCGTGTCGGCCTGCTCAAGCCAGATATCGTGGAGGAGGAGACCGCGACGATCGAGATCCGCGAGACCTTCAAGATTCCCAAGGCCGGGACGGTCGCCGGACGCTTCGTCACCTCCGGCGAGGTCGGCCGCGCCGACAAGATAAGGGTCGTCCGCGATGGGACGATCATCCACGAAGGCGAGATCGCCTCTCTGCGCAGGTTCAAGGACGACGTCAAGAGCGTTCGCGCAGGCTACGAGTGCGGCATCGGCATCGATGGCTTCCAGGACATCAAGCCCGGCGACGTGCTCGAGAGCTATCAGATGAAAGAGGTCGCCAGGGAGGCGTAGTCGCCCGACGCGTGTTGGACGGCGGACCTAGCCGCGTGACATGGAGGTGGAGCCGCAATGAAGGAGAGCCCTTCCGGCAGGAAGGATTCCCAGACGGTCAGGGACAAGATCGCGATGATCCTCTCGCTTGAGATCAGCGATCCCAGGGTCTCGATGGTCACGGTCACGGACGCTCGCGTCTCGAAGGATCGTTCCGTGTGCAACATCTACGTCTCCACGAATCCCGACGACTACGAGAGGGCGATGGCCGGGCTGGAGTCCGCCAAGGGAAGGATCAGGTCGATTCTGGGGAAGAGCCTTGGATGGAGGCGCACCCCCGATATCAGGTTCATGATAGACACGGTGCCCGACGAGGCGGAGCGCATCGAGAGGGCGATCCTGGACGAGAGCGCCAGGATGGGTTCCATTTCACTCGAAGACGACGGGCAGGACGGATAGGCGGATATGGGAGAGGCGCGGAACAACGGGGAGATTCTCGCGGAGGGGGCTGACTACGCTGCGATCGCCCAGGTCGTGCGCGGTGCCTCCACGTTCGCCGTATGCGGGCATGTGAACCCGGACGGCGACAGCGTAGGGTCGGTGCTCGGCATGGTGGCGCTCCTGAGATCGCTCGGCAAGAGCGTGACCCCGCTTCTGGCTAACGCATCGCATGCTCCGGCCAAGTATGCCTTTTTGGAGGGGCATGGCGACTTCATTCACGCCACCAGGTTCTCGAAAAGGGTCGACGTGTTCGTCTCCGTCGACACTCCGACGGTGGAGCGCATGGGCGACTCCTACGAGATGATGCGCCGGGCTGCTACCAGCATCTCGCTCGACCATCATCCCGAGGCGGGTGTGGGCGCGGATCTCTGGAGGCGCGACGTCGGCTCGTCCTCGGCCTCGATGATGGTCTGGGATCTCGCCAAGGAGCTAACCGACGGACATCCAGGCGCTGCGGTTGCCAACGCATGCTACACCGGGATCGTCACGGATACCGGATGCTTCCAGTTCCAGAACTCCAACGCAAGGGCCTTGCTCGCGGCATCGGAGATGGTGTTAGAGGGCGCCTCGCCCGCGCAGGTATGCACCGAGGTCTTCCAGAGCAGGAAGGTCGCGGCCATCCGTCTGGAGGGCAGGATCATCGAGAGGCTGAGGGTCTCCGATGGTGGCAAGGTCGCGTGGTCGTGGATTCTGGAGTCCGACTACGACGAGCTCGGCGTCGCCAAGGAGGATACCGAGGGACTCGTCGACACCGTCAGGTCGGTAAAGAGCATAGAGGTGGCGATTCTTGCGCAGTCGAGGAAGAACGACATCAGGTGTTCGATCAGAGGCAAGCGTGACTTCGACGTCTCCGAGATAGCCAGGGAGTATGGAGGCGGCGGGCACAGGGCGGCCGCCGGCTTCACCCTCGCGGGTACCCTGCCGGCCAAGATGTCCGATCTGTCCGAGATGGTCGATGAGATCGACGCCCGCGTCGAGGGCTTCCTCCGCGACGGGGGCGAGATCGGCGGCCACGGTTGTCAGGATGGGTCCGCGAGGCCATGAGACGAGGTGCCAGCGGCCTCGTCGCGGTGCTCGGCATCGACAAGCCGGCGGGCTGCACATCCCATGACGTGGTAGGAATGGTGAGGCGCGCCACTAGGGAGAGGCGCGTCGGGCATGCCGGCACCCTCGACCCGTTCGCCACTGGCCTTCTGATGGTCTGCGTCGGCGCGGCCACCAGGCTCACTCCGATGCTCGCCTCGGAGACGAAATCCTACATCGCGAGGATAGTGCTCGGCGCCGGGACCGAGACGGACGACCTCATGGGAGAGATAACAACCGAGACCACGCCTTCTCGCGAGGTCTGGGACGAGGGGTTCGCGAGGGAGGCTCTCTCCTCTCTCGTCGGGACCTTCGAGCAGATGCCCCCCGCCTACAGCGCCAAGAAGGTCGGCGGCCGCAGATCCTATGAAGCCGCGAGGAAGGGCGAGGAGCTGAAGCTCGAGCCGTCCACCGTCACGGTGCACTCGGCTGTTCTGCTCGGAGTCGGGACCATGGAGGAGGGGCGCTGCGAGGGTCTCCCCTTCTGGGACGCGATGCTCGAGGTCTCGAAGGGAACCTATGTCAGGAGCATCGCCCGCGACCTCGGTCGCGACCTCGGACTCGGTGGGCATCTCGCCGAGCTGCGCAGGACATCGATAGGGAGCACCAGCCTCAAGCGAGCGCTCGACCCGGAGAACCTCGGTGATCTGAGTTCTCCGGAAGCCCTAGAGCCGCTTGCCATCGATCCTGTCGCCGCGCTCGGACTCCCCTATGCGATCGTCGGTGCGGCTGAGATCGCCAAGGTGTCCGACGGCGCGCCGATAACGATTGAGGCCTCTGCGGTGCGCAGGGCGCAGCCGGGAAAGGGCCTCCTCCGCCTGGGTGCTCCCGTAGCCAAACCGGG
>CAZPAN010000161.1:0-2912 GCA_964584585.1 uncultured Coriobacteriaceae bacterium
GTCGAGGAGCGGCTTGAGAAGCGCGGTACCAGCTTTCATGGCACGGGCGGCAACCAGGACCTCGGGAACGAAGACCTCGTCGTTGCGGAACTTCTCACCGATGACGGCAAAACCATCGAGCAGGGCACCGAGGATGTCCTGCGCACCGATTCCCTCGTCGATGGCCTGCTGTACCAGAGGTACGACTTCCTTCTTCTTGCCACGCTGAATTGCAGAGTTAATGTCATCTAGTAGAGCCATACCAAGTAACCCCTTTCGAGATTCGGCCGCCACCTGCGGCCATTGCCAACCGGACTGGTTCCACATCCGCCCAGAACAACCCCGCTTTCGGTGGGGGCGTCTGAGACATTGGCAGTATATCACCGCGACTCATACTGCGAGTACTGATATGCTGTTATGACTTTGTATGTTTCGTACTAAGTTTCTCAATGGTTCGCATCCGTAGAAAACTCATCTCCCATCTTCAGGGGAAACCTCCTGATGCTAAACTCGTCAGGAACTACCACGAAGGACGAACGTGTCACGCCATGTCATCGGATGCCATCCCAGGCAAAGCGCATGGCATGGACTTCATGGAATCAGTCAAGGGAAAGGGATGATGATGGAGATCGGGATCACCACAATCGACGGTGGCAAGACCGTGCAGGCCGAGGAGGGACAGACGGTCCTCTCGCTGCTTCAGGAGCACGGAGTCAACCTGAACGCTCCGTGCGGCGGGGCCGGGGTGTGCGGCAAGTGCAAGGTGCTACTGAGAACCCCGGACGAGGGCTTGGGTTACATGCTCGCATGCCAGGCCAAGGTGTGCGAGGGCATGAAGATCATCATCGAGCGCGATCATGTCATGTCGATCGCGGAGACCGGCTACTCCGCTCCCTACACCATCGATTCCGGAGAGGAAGGCGAATACGGACTGGCCATCGACATCGGGACCACCACCGTCGTCTGCCATGTCCACTCCCTAGCCGACGGCAAGCGCCTCGCCAGCGCCAGCTGCCCCAACCCGCAGATCGTGTTCGGAGGCGACGTGATCAGCAGGATCACCGCCTCGATGGCCGGCAAGCTCCCCCAGATGACAGACGCGATAGTCTCCGGATTGTCCAAGCTCAAATCCGAGGCGCTCGCCGGAGCCGGACTCGAGGACGTCGAGCCTGTGCGCGCCGTGATCGCCGGCAACACGGTCATGCAGCACATCGCCGCTGGGATCTCCCCCGACTCGATCGGAGCCAACCCGTTCATACCCGAGAGCCTGTTCGGAGACGTGCACGAGATGGAAGGCGTCTGCGATTCCGCATATATGATGCCCTGCGTCGCCGGATACGTCGGTGGCGACATCACTGCGGGCATCATCGCAACCGGCCTCCAGCGCAGGGAGAGGCCCTGCCTGATGGTAGACGTCGGAACCAACGGAGAGATGGTGCTCGGAAACTCGGAGAGGATGATCTCGTGCGCCACGGCAGCGGGTCCGGCGTTCGAGGGGGCCAACATCGAGTGCGGCATGCCGGCCGGACCCGGAGGGATCTCCAAGGTCGCGCTGGTCGACGGCGAGCTTTCCCTCGACGTGATAGGCGGAATCGATCCGATAGGGATCTGCGGATCGGGGCTCATCGACACGCTCGCGATAATGATCGAGGTCGGCGCGATAGACGGGTCCGGCCTCATACTCGACGCAGACGAGGTCGAACCCGAGGCGGCCCGCTTCATCGGAAAGCTGAGGGAAGAGAACGTGATCTACCTCTCGCGTGAGTGCGACGTGTACGTGACCCAGAAGGACGTGCGCAACATCCAGCTCGCGAAATCAGCCATCTGCGCGGGCATCTACACATTGCTCGACGAGTTCGAGCTCGGAGTCGACGACGTGGAGAGGCTCTTCATAGCCGGCGGCTTCGGAAGCCACATAGACATAGCCAACGCCATGCGCATAGGCATATTCCCGGCCGAGCTGATCGACAGGGCCGAATCCGTCGGCAACTCCGCCGGCGAGGGCGCTTCGAGCATCTTGATCTCCGCTGAGGCCAGGGCCGATCTCGAAGCGGTCATGGAGAGATGCGATTACGTGGAGCTGTCCACGTCCAGGGTGTTCAACGAGCACTACGTGGAGCAGATGATGTTCGAGTGAACGATGGGCGGGCGGAGGATTTCGATCGAGTCCCAGCCCGCCTGATTTGCACCGGGATGATGGTTGGATCGACGGGATGATCATTGAGGATGAGCATGAAAGAGACCATAGGAAAGATAGTCGAAGTCGCCAAGGAGCATGGCTTCGAGTGCATCGGAACGACCATAGCTGACAAGCTGAAGGTACGCGAAGAGGTGCGCGACATGTGCTCTGCGGATAAGTGCAAGCGCTACGGAAAGAACTGGTCGTGCCCGCCTGCATGCGGAACCTTGGAGCACTTCAGTGAGGAAATCGCCAAACGCAGGGACGTGGTGGTGTTCGAAACAGTGGGGGAACTCGAGGACGAGTTCGACATCGAAACGATGATGGAAACCAGCGACCTCCACAAGAAGAGGATCCCGGGCTTCGTGCACGACGTCCGTCAGATCGTTCCCGGCTGCCTTGTGCTCGCCGCCGGAGCATGTACGGTCTGCAACGAATGCACCTGCCCGGATTCCGAATGCAGGTTCCCCGACAAGTGCTTCGTCTCGATGGAGGCGTCCGGACTGGTGGTGAGCGAGGTCTGCACTGCGGCGGAGATCCCCTACAACCACGGATCCGACCACATAGCCTACGTCAGCTGCGTAGTGTTCTAGCCCTGCGCGACGTGCGGGCAGCCGGCTCGCCGCGTTGGACTCGTCGGGCCGGTTACGCCCGTCCTAGAAACTGCGCGACGTGCGGGCAGCCGGCTCGCCGCACATCGGGTGCGCCGGCATCCGCTTCGCAGGTGTGCTATTTTGATATGGTCCGGAAGGGT
>CAZPAN010000162.1:0-2911 GCA_964584585.1 uncultured Coriobacteriaceae bacterium
TCGTCTCCCCCAGATTGTCCATGACCTTCGAGATCGCGCCCATCTGCCCCGGCTGCGAGGCGTTGCTGTTGGAGACGTACCCGTCATGCTCGAGGAATGTCGATGCCGGCAGCACGAGGTCGGCCAACGCCTGGATCGTCGGGGTCATGAAGAGGTCGGCCACCGCAATGAAATCAATCTTGCGCATGGCCTCCATCCATCTCCTGGGCTGCGGCAGCATGCATGCGATGGGATTGTGGCCGAAGATGTATGCGAACTTTATCGGGAAGGGCAGACCGGTCTCCAGCGTGTCCAACGTGGCATCGGGATGCGTGGTGTTGACGATAGCCGAGAGCGCGGGGAACCTGTCGTGCCCGAGCGGTTCCACCCCTACCCTGTCGTAGAGCGCCAGCCCCTCGGGTTTTGTCTGCTCCTCCTCCGCAGGCGAATTCTCCGCCATGCCGGCGAATGTCGGCGGCAGCCCCATGAAGCATCCTCCGGGCACGTCCATATCTCCGCATATCGCGAACAGGGAGAGCAGCGCATGCCCTATCTGAAGGCAGTTGGGATTCTGATCCACGGCCAGCCCCATGCTCAGAGTCGAGGGCCTCTCGCTTATGCATCTGGCCGCCGCGCGTATGTCCTCGGCCGGGACCTCCGTGATCTCCGCCACTCTCTCGGCCGGGTACTCCGCCGCCCTCTCTGCGAGCTGCTCGAACCCGTACGTCCATCTGTCCACGAAATCATGGTCGTAGAGACCCTCCTTTATGATCACGTCGATGAGTCCTAGCGCGAGCGCCGCGTCGGTTCCGGGACGAAGCTGAAGATGATGCTCCGCTCGGGTGGCGAGCCAGTTGGCCCTGGGATCGACCACTATGAGCTTCATCCCCAGTTTCATCATCTCGATGATCGAATGCCCCCATAGGCCGTCGGGGTTCGACCTGAGCGGGTCGCGCCCCCAGATCAGCATGTACTTCGGACATTCCCACTCGGGGTTGTCGTACCTGCCCACCAAGCCGATGGAGTTGTCCGCCTCTATGTAGGAGCTTCCCATCGTCCACAGCATCGTGGCCATGCGCGGCACCAGGCAAGACCAGCCGCTGTTCGGATGCACAGCGGTCACGGTTCCGAATACCTCGTTCGTGAACTGGAAATGGTATTTGCTGGCCTCCCTGCCCGTGCCGTTCCAGCACGAGACCGAATCGATCCCGTAGTTCTCCACGGTATCGCGGTATCTCTCGATGATCAGATCGAAGGCCTCGTCCCAAGTGATGCGCTCCCATCTATCGCGGCCGCGATCGGCGGGATCTCGTTTCATCGGGTAGAGGATCCTGTCCTTATGGTAGAAGTACTCCTTGGCCGTCAGGCACCTCACGCAGAGACGCCCCTTGCTTATGGGGTGGTCTGGGTCGCCCTCGACCTTGACGAGCTTTCCGTCCTTGACAAACACCCGCAGTCCGCACCCGAGGTTATGGCAGCCAAAGCCGGCCGCACAGGTGCGATAGACCCTGGTGCCGTCCTCGAGTTCCGTCACCGCCGGAGCAGCGCTTTCGTCGAAATGCAATCTGGGCATGATTCATCCTGTTCTTGTATCGAGTAGGAAACGCCTGCGCGCTCGCCTGAGATCGCGCAGGCACCGCTGGGATTCCGCCTTCTATAAGCTCCTGATCATCTCGAACCCTCCGAGGTTGAGGCTCTCCTCCAGCTCTATCCCCGGCCTCTCGACCGTCTCGTAGCCATCTGCCTCGATTCTGATCGAGTAGAGTCCGGGATCGATTCTCCTGAAGTAGAAATCTCCGAAATCGTCGGTCTCGGTCACGTCAGATGATCCATCCGGCTTTACGAGCGTGATCCTGGCGCCTTCGATGATCTCGTCTTCTACGGGATCGTACACATCGCCTGCAAGGAACAGATGCGGCCTGTTGAGATAGTGGACCCGGGGTCTGGTCCCCTTCTCGGAAAGCAACGTCTCGGCTTGCGCTATCTCCTCGGCGAACTCCTCTTCCTCCCCGAATCTGAGTCCGCCTGTCGCGCACAGGTCCACGCAATGGGGCGTCTTCCCCTCGTCGACGAGATGAGCGCATCCCGTGCACTTCTGAGGCACGTCCAGAGTCTCGTTGAAGAAGATCGCGTCGTATGGGCATACCTCGACGAGCTCGCGGCATCCTCTGGCCTTCACGGGATCCACTATCACCAGACCGTCGTCTCTCTTGTAGACCGCCTCCGGGAAAGCCGCGACGCACGGTGCATCATCGCAGTGCTGGCATGGGACCGGGGTGTACTCGACCCAGACCTTCGGCACCTGACCGTGATCTTTCTCCGACACCCTCATCCAGAACTGGCCGGTGTTGGGCTGTGGAAGAGCGTACGGCGGCCATTCGTTGCCGACATGCTCGTCCTTGCAGGCGATCTGGCAACCGTAGCAGCCGTTGCATCTATCCAAGTCGATGACGAATACCTTCATCCCTACCCCCTCCTCCTCTCGTCCTCCAGCCATGCGTCCACGATGTGGAGCGGGCCGGTCTCCGGATCATATGGCCTGCTGAAAGCCTCCGGATACTGCCTTGCCAGCTCGAACACATCGACTTTCTCGACCCCGACCAGATAGCCCGATGTGACCTCGCCCGCACAGTTCTTGGAGATGATCTTCTTGGGGGCGATCAGGTTGTTGGTACCTCCCCTGTCGCTGACGCCCAACTCGATCGGATCCATCCTCGCGCCATGGTCTTGGAGCACGGCGCCCTGACGAATCCTCTCCGTCATGTAGACGCCGCCCATGGTCCACCCCCTGTCATTGAAGATCCTCACTATGTCGCCATCTGCGATTCCCAGCCTCTCGGCATCGGCGGGGTTCATCCACAGCGGTTCGTATGCGTACCCATCCGGCCCCACGACCTTGCAGGTCTTTATCTCCCTGAACCACGCGCAGTCG
>CAZPAN010000163.1:0-2873 GCA_964584585.1 uncultured Coriobacteriaceae bacterium
GATCGTATCCAGATGGCCTTCGGCTACGGGATGTTCACCGGCGGCTTTGGGCTGCACTACGGGGTCGAGAAGCTAGGCGCGATGATCATCCCGGCGAGCTCGGGCAACACCGAGCGCCATATCCAGATGATCGAGGACTACGGCACCACTGGGCTGATCGCCACCCCGTCATACGCGATGCACATCTGCGAGGTCGGTGAGCGGCTGGGGTACGACTGGGAGACCAGCCAGCTACGCGTCGGTCTCTTCGGCGGTGAGCCCTGCCCGCCCAAGCTGAAGTCCGAGATCGAGAGCCGCATGCACATCATCTGCACCGACAACTACGGCCTCACCGAGGTGATGGGTCCCGGGGTCTCGGGTGAGTGCCTGTGCTCTCGCAACATGCAGCACATCAACGAGGACCACTTCCTATGGGAGGTCATCGATCCTAAGACCGGCGAGCCGGTGCCCGACGGGCAGGAGGGCGAGCTGGTCCTGACCACGCTCACCAAGCAGGCTATCCCGGTGTTGCGCTATCGCACCCATGACCTCACCTGCGTGATAACCGAGGCCTGCGAGTGCGGCCGCACCACGGCCCGCATGCGCAAGGTGAGGTCGCGCTCCGACGACATGCTGATCATTCGCGGGACCAACGTGTTCCCGAGTCAGATCGAGGATGTGCTCTCCGGGATCGAGGGGGCGAGCGCCCACTACAGGATCGTCGTCGACAACGAGAGCGGGCTGGACAGGCTCACTCTCATGCTTGAGGTGGCACCCTCGGTTTTCTCCGATTCCTACGGGGAGATGGAGGGCTTCAGGCGCCATGTGTGGGACAAGCTCCGCAACACGCTTCAGGTGACCGTCGACGTGAAGCTGGTAGCGCCCGGTGCCATCGAGAGGACGATGGGGAAGGCCAAGCACGTGGTCGACAACCGAAAATAGCCCTTCGGAGGCGGTGTTTCCGCCCCGCAGGGGGATATAATCTTGGGCAGCAGGCGCAGACGGGGAGCAGGTTTTTATCCCCGAGATCTGCACCTCCCTTCAGGAAACTCCGATTCATCTCTTTCGTCCGGAGGCGGGCGGAATGAGCCTATCGGCGTCTCCTTCATCAACGTGGCAGGAAAACGCAGCACATATGGGGGGTCAAGGTGCCCACGGGCAAATCCAGCTCCACCAAGCCAGGCGGGACTTCCAGAAGATCCTCGACCGGGGGTTCCTCCAAAGGCCGGTATTCTAGGAAAAATCAATCGGGGTCGTCTAGGTCCTCTGGCAAGATGCAGCAGAATCGGACCGGTAAGGGAGCCCAGCAACAGGCCCGCAAGAGGCAGCTCGGCGGCGTTGGGGATATGGACCGTCCCGAGATGCGCCGGGAGATGATGACCCCTCGCATCAAGAACGATCTCATCGGAATCGTCGTGCTGCTCGTCGCCGTGATATTGATGGTCGCGGCCGTGGTTCCAGGCGATGCCGTGCTCACATCCTGGCTCTCCGGCTCGATGCGCGGCGGGTTCGGCTTAGGTGCCTACGTTCTTCCGGTGGAGGTCGCGGCCTTCGGGGCGTGCTTCTTCTTCCTCGGACGTCACGATATAGTGCTTCCTCGTGTGGCCATCGGCCTCGTGATGATATTCGTCGCGATCATCTCGCTCATCGGCGTCTCGGCATCGGGTGTCGTAGGCGACCTGCGAGCGCTCCTCGACGGGGAGGTGGCCCGGGCGCTGGGAGGCTGGCTGGGCAACGGCATCGCCTATGGGCTGCTCAGCTTCGTGGGCCCGATCGTTGCGTGGGTGGTGCTCCTCGCCGTCATCATCGCGGGTTTCGTCCTCATAGGCTTCTCGATAAGCGGGATGATAGACCGTATCTCCGAGGTCAGGGAGCATGGCAGGCGAGATCGGATCGATCTCGAATCGGAGCCGGAACGCACGGAGATTCCGATCTCGCCATATGCGAGGGCCAGGATCAGGCAGATGGATTCCAACTTGGTCGCGGCCGACGCCAGCTGGACGGATGGCGGTACCAGGGTTTTGGATAGGGCCGATCCCGGATCCCCCGAGGACTTGGTTCCCGCCACCCAGATGCTTGGCAAGAACGGCCAGGCCGGGGCCGGCCTGGGTTTCGCCGGGGCAACCCGGGTTCTCGGGCAGACCGGATCATCGGGTTCTTCCATCACCAGGATGCTCGATCCCGATGACGGGTCCGACGCGTCCTCGGATGCAGCCGGCATGCCCTTCGAGCCGATGCCCGAGATGAAGATGAAGACGATCGAGATCCCCGACTTTCTGAAGGGGAGCCGCACAGATGATGCAGCTGCGGCCGTCGTCGCCGGGGGAGTGGCCGGTGGGAGTCCCGAGGCGTTTCTCGGCGACGAGGATGGCTCGGACGATGTGAGCGACCGGAGCGAACCGTCCGGCACCGCATCTGGTGGCAAGCGCTCTTCTGGGGGGAAGTCGCGCAAGAAGGTCGCCGCAGCCGAGGGGGAGTCCGCCGATACGGTGCTCGGAGATGGGGGATCTAAGGAGGACGAGTTCCGGCTCCCCAGCTTCGATATGCTCAGGAAGTCCGGTCAGACGCGCCGCACCAGCTCCACCGATTCGGAGCTGGCCGAGCTTGCAGCAAAGCTGCAGGACACCCTCTGCGAGTTCAATGTAGACGGCGAGGTGGTTGGATGGGTCCACGGGCCCACCGTGACCCTCTTCAAGGTATCGCTTGCGAGCGGCGTGCGCGTGAACAGGATAACCGCGCTCGCCGACGATATCGGACTGGCCTTCGCCTCGTCATCGGTGAGGATCTTCTCGCCGATAGCGGGCACTAGCCTCGTGGGGATCGAGATTCCCAACGATTCCAGGGACAACGTGCTGCTCGGAGACGTGCTTCCCCCCGCAGGCGGCAGGCCGATG
>CAZPAN010000164.1:0-2865 GCA_964584585.1 uncultured Coriobacteriaceae bacterium
AGAGCGGTGCTCTATCCCCTGAGGTACGGAGGCGCAAGCGGTATTCTAGTTCAAACGGTCGTGGATTTCACCTGCTCTGCGGCACCGGGCAGCGGCAGGCGGTGGACGTCTACTGCTTTCGTTCGGATCCGGCCTTCCTATCGGCGAGCACCTTCTCCGCACTCGCGACCTTCACGCATGCGCAGAAGAGATCGGCCGCCGCCTGTAGGTCTTCCACACTCGGGTATGTCGGAGCGATGCGGATCGTACGATCGGCCGGATCATCCTTGTAAGGGTACATCGCGCCGGCGCCTGTCATCTTCACTCCGTAGGAGGCGGCCAGCTCCACGATGCGTTTAGCGCACCCCGGCATCGCCTCGAACGCGATGAAGTACCCTCCGTCAGGGTCGGTCCACTCCCCTATGCCGAGACCGCCGAGGTTCGCCTCGAGAGTCCTCACCACCACCTCGAACTTGGGGGCGATCAACGCGGCCTGCTTGCGCATGTGCTCCTCGAGCGAGCCAGGCTCGGAGAAGTACACCACATGCCTGAGCTGGTTGATCTTGTCGGGACCGATCATCGCATAGCGCAGGAAGTCCTTGATCTCGGCGATGTTGGCGTCCGACGCCCCCACGGCGGCGATGCCACCGCCCGCGAAGGTCACCTTGGAGGTCGACGCGAACTGAAAGTACAGATCGGGATTGCCGGCACTCTCGCAAGCCTTGTGGATGCTCGCCACGGACCTCGCGCCATCGTGCAGATGGTGGATCGCGTATGCGTTGTCCCAGAAGATGCGGAAATCGGAGGCTGCGGGCCTGAGCGCGGCGAACCTCTCGACAGTCACGTCGGAATAGACGTACCCCTGCGGATTGGAGTACTGCGGCACGCACCAGATCCCCTTGACCGCTTCGTCGGTCGAGACCAGCTCCTCGATCATATCCATGTCCGGCCCGTCGGGAGACATCGGCACCGCCGTCATCTCGATGCCGAAGTGCTCGCATATGGAGAAGTGCCTGTCGTAGCCGGGGGCGGGACATAGGAACTTGATCCCGTCCAGCTTGCACCAGGGGGTGCCGCCGCCGAACCCATGGGTCATGGCATGGGAGACCAGCTCGTACATGATCGTGAGGCTCGAACTCCCCAGCACCAGAACGTCGTCGGCGGGCATGTCCATGATCGACGCCATCAGCTCGCGCGCAGCCCTGATGCCCTCCAACCCGCCGTAGTTGCGCACGTCCATCTCGGCGGCGCCGGCGAAGTCGGTGTCTAGGTCCACGCAGTCCAGCAGCCCGGCCGAGAGATCGAGCTGTTCGGGACCGGGTTTGCCCCTCGACATGTCGAGCCTGCGTCCCGTCGCCGCAAACTCCTCGAGCCTGGCCTGCATCTGCGACCTGACGTCGATCAGATCCGCATCGCACATATCCTCGTAGCGCATCGTCTCCCCCTGTCAGCCTATCCAGCCGCATTCGAGCAGAAGCCCGGCGACTATCGTCTTGGAGTCGATGATCTCCCCCGCCCTGACGCTGCGGCAGAAATCCTCCACGTCCATCCAGAACGTGTTGATGAACTCCCCCTCGTCCAGATCGCGCTCGGCCTGCGTGAGGCCGGCGGCCCGGTAGAAGCCTATGATCTCGTCGCTGTAACCGACGGCCACGGCCATGTCGAAGATGTGATCGAGGGAGTCGGCCACAAGGCCGGTCTCCTCTCGAAGCTCCCGCGCAGCCGCATGAACCCGGTCCTCGCCCGGATCGACCTTGCCGGCCGGGATCTCCGTGATGACCCGGTCGAGCGCGGCCCGATACTGTCTCTCCAGAAGGATCCTCGATCCGTCATCCGTAAGCACTATCAGGCAGACCGCGCCGGGGTGGCGCAGCACCTCGCGCCTCGCCCTGCGACCGGTCGATTGCTCGACCTCCAGCACGTCGATCTTGGCGAGCCTGCCGTCGAAAGCCCTGGTCGTCCCCAGAATCCTCTCCCGTAGCTCCTCGTCTCCCCGCATGAGCTAGGCTTCCCAGGCCTTACGGCCGCGAAGGGCCTTCGCCCCGATGTCGCGGCGCATCATGACGCCCTGGAACGAAATGAGGTCGGCCGCCTCGTAGGCGCGCCCCCTCGCGGAGGCGAAGTCGTCACCGAGCGCGGTCACGTTGAGCACCCGTCCGCCGTTGGTGAGCAGGCGGCCATCGTCGCCGAGCGCGGTCCCCGCGTGGTAGACTGTGACGCCCTCAAGCGCCTCGGCCGCCTCGATCCCGCTGATCTCGAAGCCCTTCTCGTACGATCCGGGGTATCCGGCGGAAGCCAGCACGACCGAGACCGCCCACTTTCGATCCCACTCCAGTTCCACGCTCTCCAAAGTCCCCATGGCGCAGGCGACCATCACGTCGACGATATCGGAGCGCATCCTGGGGAGAAGCACCTGGGTCTCGGGATCGCCGAATCTTGCGTTGAACTCCAGGACTTTCGGGCCGCTGGCGGTGAGGATGAAGCCCCCGTAGAGAACCCCCTTGTAGTCGATGCCGCGATCGCGCAGCGTGGCGACCGTGCTGTTGAGGATCTCGACCATCGCCTCATGCTCCTCATCAGTGACGATCGGGACCGGCGAGTAGACGCCCATGCCTCCGGTATTGGGACCCTCATCGCCCTCGAACGCCCTCTTGTGATCCTGGGCTGCGGCCATCTCGCGCACCACCTGGCCGTCGGTGAAGGCGAGCAGCGAGCACTCCGGCCCGACGAGGAACTCCTCGATCACGACGGTGGCGCCGGCCTCGCCGAACTTGCCGTCGAAGCACTGGCGCACGGCCTCGCGAGCCCCCACGATCTCCATCGCCCCGCCGACGCCCTTGCCCGCCGCCAGCCCCTCGGCCCTCACGACAACCGGGGCACCCCCCA
>CAZPAN010000165.1:0-2828 GCA_964584585.1 uncultured Coriobacteriaceae bacterium
GGGTTCGATTCCCTCACGGCCCACCACAAAACTGCCGGCAGATCACGAGATCGGGATTCTATAACCCGTGCTTTTTGCCATCACCTCGCCGAATTGATGACAACTGATGACAAGTCCGTCATTTCGGGCGCGAAATCTGGAATGTCGAAGGCAAGCACCGACGCAGCCACCTTCGGGGCTGCTGAAGCCGTGTACCTGCGGCGTGCGTCGCAGGTACCTGATCGGGCCGCCGGAACCACGCTACCTAACAGGATGCGCGCCTATCTGAGCGTTATGCCTTCCGGGAGATCGATGTCTCGGAAATCCTCGTAGTCGTCCTCCTCGGCTTGTGCGGCTGCCTCCTCGGAGGCTTGCCTAGCAGCCTCGACCGCCCCTCCGAATGCGGCGTCGAAAGCTCCGAAGCGGGAACGCGGCACCGCGAAGACGATGTGCCCGATCACGCCGGGGTGCTCGTCGATCCATGATTGGAACAGCGAGATCGTGCGCTCCTCCCCTCCCATGCCTCGACCACATCCGAAAGCACCGACGATCAGGGTCTCGCATCCGTTCGAGGCCGCGATCCTCAGCAGCGCCTCGATGCGCTCGGCGAGGGTGTTGTCACGCTCGCGCTCCGATCTGTGGTTGTCGAGCGCGCGCTCGCGGTTGGGCTCGGCAATCGCCAGCACGTCGGCATGAGCGATGCCTCCCTCGGAGGTGAATGCGACGTCTGGAATGTACAGGGCGCGATCGGTGAAGAGCTGTCCGCGCTGGTAGCCCCGGTTGGCGTCGTGGTAGTCCTTCTTCTTGCCCTGGAGGATCGGGTAGAGGTTGCTGCCGGCGCAGAGGATCTGCTCGGGTCCGAACGCCCCGTCCTCGTAGGCACCGCCCGGCCTGATGAAGGAGACGTGATCAATCACGACTATCTTGCCCTTGGCGTGTCTCACCGCCGCCGTGGCGAAGTCGGTGGTCACCGATGTGAAGGTTGACTCGAACGAAGGTTCAGGGATCTCCAGCTCGCGACCCTCCCCGTCCTCGTAGATGGTCGCCGACTCGATGGAGGCCTCGGTCTCGTTGGCCAGAACCCCCTTGACCAAGGCGATGTGCCTTGCGGCGTCCGCCTTGCGCTCCTCCCTCGTGGGCATGGTCTCCTCCCATCGCCATATGAAATACGAAAAGATACGGACTCGGCCGACTTCGCGTCGGGTCCGGCTGTGGGGCCGCCTCGTGATGCGAATGTCCGATGCGACGAGAATACCACAAGGACGGTGCATGGAATCGATCGCACAGGGACACGCCCTGCCTGCACCCATCGAGAGGGCAGACGACCAAGGTGATGCGATGCTGTTCGGCCAGGCGATTCCCGAGACGGATTTGACGAAAGTCATCTCGTGCTTGAACATATCTTGAACCTGGTAAGGACAGGGATCTACGCAAGGAGGAAACAGATGAAAGCGTACGACAAGCAGTACATCGCCGGAACATGGCGAGAGGGCACGAGCGACAGTATCTTGGAGAACCGCAATCCTTACACCGGCGAGATACTGTACACGTACCGCGCAGCTAGCACGAAGGATATCGACGACGCGTACGCGGCCGCCAAGGCGGCGCAGCCCAGCTGGGAGCAGGTTCCCCCTGTGGAGAAGGCGTCCCTCCTCGACAGGCTCGCCAGCGTGATGGAGGAGATGCAGGACGACATGGCCTCCGTCCTCATCGAGGAAGGCGGATCAACCGCGCCGAAGGTCGGATTCGAGTGCACTACCTGCCCCGCCATCACCCGACAGGCGATGAGCTTTCCCTACAGGATGAAAGGGCAGATCATCCCCTCCGACATCCCCGGCAAGGACAGTTACATCTTCAAGAAGCCCAAGGGCGTCATCGCCGTCATCGCGCCATGGAACGTGCCGCTCGTGCTGGCCGTCCGCTCGGTAGTGCCCGCCGTCGCCACCGGCAACACCGTGGTGCTGAAACCCTCCTCCGACTCTCCCGCATCCGCCTTCCTCCTTGCCGAGATCTTCGAGCGCGCGGGATTTCCCGCCGGAGTCGTCAACGTGGTTGCCGGGCGCGGAAGCGAGATCGGTGACTACTTCGTCGAGCATCCCGTGCCATCGCTCATCTCGTTCACCGGGTCGACTGCGGTGGGAAGACGCATCGGCGAGGTCGCCGGATCCAAGATCAAGGATGTCTCGCTTGAGCTCGGCGGCAACAACGCGATGGTGGTGCTCAAGGACGCCGATATCCAACAAGCGGCGGCCGCAGCTTGCTTCGGCGCCTTCTTCCACCAGGGTCAGGTGTGCATGGCACTCAACCGCATTATCGTCGAGGCCCCCATCTACGATGATTTCGAGAAGGCGTTCGTCGAGGCAGCGTCTCATCTCGTCGTGGGCGATCCATCCGATCCTCACGTGTTCATAGGCCCCATCATCAACGCCGGCCAAGTGGCCTTGATCGAGGGCTACGTGAACGACACGATCGCCGCCGGCGCACGCGTCGCGCTAGAGGGGCGCATCGAGGGCAATCTGGTGCACCCGTGGATCTTCGCAAACTGCACCAACGACATGCCCGCCTCCTGCAACGAAGTGTTCGGCCCGGTTTGCTGCCTCATCGAGGCTCAAGACGAAGACGAAGCCGTCAGCATTGCCAACGACACGACATACGGTCTTTCGGGAAGCGTCTTCACGAGCGATCTGTACCACGGAATGGAAGTCGCCCGCCGTATCGACAGTGGCATGGTGCACGTCAACGACCAGTCCATCAATGACGAGCCGCAGTGCATGTTCGGCGGCGAGAAGCAATCGGGAGTAGGGCGCTTCAACGCCGACTGGGTCCTCGACAAGTTCACCACCGAGCAA
>CAZPAN010000166.1:0-2821 GCA_964584585.1 uncultured Coriobacteriaceae bacterium
CTCCAGATAGCTCCGCGTCATCTTCCCAGCCTCCTCTCAAGCCGCTCCGAAGCAGGACCGCCCATCTTCTCGCAAGCTTCAGCCCAGACTCGAACCCCGCGTCGGGACACATCGGGATCGTGTCGCGCACCGGAATATCGACATCCGTGGAGAAGGCGTAGTTGGAGAGGACCACGTCGGGCCTCTGCTCGGCTAGATCGTCCTCGCGCCTGGCCGGATCGTACCCCTCCTCCACCGGTAGGGCCACCCCTAGCCTAGATCGGAAGCCCTCGTCCTGCGAGTAGTCGAGCACGCAGATCTTGGAGATGATCATTCCCGTGTCGATCGCGGTTTTCAGGATCCAGTCGAGTTCGTAGTTGAACGTGATGATCATGAGCTTGCGGCCCTCTAGATCGCCGCGTAGCTCCTCGACATCGTTTCTGTAGCGTTCCTCCCACTCCCCTATGATCTCCTCGGCGGTCTCCTGCGAGCCGAATCTGGCCCCGATCCACCGTAGCCAGTCGCAGGTCTCGTCGAACCCGATCGGGAAGCCACGGTCGGCCACCTCCATCCCGAACTCATCGGAGAGAAACCTTCCCAGCGTCGCGGACGTGTAGTCGGAGTACGCTGGTAACGTAAGCGCGGCCGAACATAGCCTGCGAACTTCGGCGACAGTGGAGTCGTAGAGGTACCGGCAGTTGATGGTGACGCCCATTCGGGAGAGAAATCCCGAGATCAACGCGAAGTTGTCCTCGGTGTTCGTGACGACGGGCTTCTCGGCGATTATGTTCACACTCTGCGGATCGACGGGGACCTCAGGATCGACAAGCGAGCGGGCTATGGACATATACCCCATGAAGATGCCCTGGAGGAAGTCGCCCGACATGTTGCCGTCGGCGCGAATAGGGATCACCGGCATACCGGGGCGCGACATGTCCGTTACGCTGTCTACGTCGTCGCCGATGATGCCCGAGGGGCAGGAGCTGATCACCACGATCGCACTGGGGGCATCCCTGGCGATTGAGGCGATCTCCTCGCGCAGCCTCTCCATCCCTCCGAAAACGATCTCGGGCTGCCCCATTTCGGTGCACTGTAGGTTGGGCGCCAGCGAGGCCGGCAGGAGAGACCCGCGCTCATACAGACGGCGGCGACCCGGCGACGATATGGTCTGGAAGGATATGAACGTGCAGCTCTTCGGAGAGTGTGCCAGAACAACGGCATCGCGCAGGTGGACGACGACCGAGAGTGCCCCGCCGAAGGCGCATCCGTGGAGGGGTTCGCCGCGCTTGAGGTTCTTCGAGAGGTAGAGAGCCGACGGGGCGTCCTGCGGGGAGTCGGCACCGGAATCCGCTGCGGCAGGCGGCCCGTCGCGCATCGTCTGGGCTTCTCCCCCATCGCAGGCGCCGCTCTCCTCCGCCGCGCCCGCCGACTCGGATCTGAGGACGACACGCTCCAGCTCCTCATCGGAAAGCGGCGACGCCCCGAACAGCTCGCGCTCTTTGACGACCCTGACGGCGAGATCGGCGAAGATGGCGCTCAGCTTGGCATCTTTCCCGATCTCCACGACGGTCTTGCCGACCCTCTCCGCATACGCGAAGGAATCAGACCTCGGGATCCTCGCCACGATGGGCAGCCCTACTGCCTCAGCGAAGCGCTCGACGCGGTTGATCTCTCCGTCGACAGTACGCTCGTTGAGCACGATGCCGGCGACGCGCCGTTGATCTCCGTCGTAGTTGGCGATGCCGCGCAGGATGTTGTTGGCCGCGTAGAGCGACATGAACTCGCCGGAAGTGACCACGAGGATGGTGTCGGCGTACTCACGCCTGATCGGCACCGCGAACCCGCCACAGACAACATCTCCCAGCACGTCGTAGAGCACCGTGTCATAGCCCTCGCCTGCGTTCAATTGCGCCAACAGCTCGAACGTGGAGATGATCCCCCTGCCCGCGCATCCCACTCCCGGCTTCGGGCCGCCCGCCTCGACGCAGCCGATGCCCATGTACCCCTCGAAGAGAACGTCGGAGAGCCGATAGTCATCGGGAAGTGTCTCACGGATATAGTCCATCACCGTGCAGATCTTCAACCCGTCCAGAAGGAGGCGGGTGGAGTCGTGCTTGGGGTCGCACCCGATCTGCAGCACCCGGCACCCGGACCGCGCCAGCGCCGCCGACAGATTGGCGCTCACGGTGGACTTGCCTATCCCACCCTTGCCGTACACGGCTATCCTAGCCACCTTCGAACCACCAGCCTCGAAATCGATGGATGCTTTGGAGCGGTCCGCGCGTCTTCGCCTGCACACAGCCCGGCATCCGCTTCAGGGATATCGGGAAGACGCCACGCGCATTCCGAGTATTATCGCACTTGCCGCAGTCACCGAGGGGATGGTAATCCTCGTCGTAATCCGACCAGATGGAACAGGAGCCGAGCTGATGGAGATCCGAGAGTACAGCACCCTTCCAGACGAGGCCGCCCACATACGACGCACGGTTTTCATCGAAGAGCAGGGATTCGAGGAGGAGTTCGACGCGATCGACGACAGGGCTATCCATCTCGTCGCCTTCGAGGGCGACGAGCCCATAGGCTGTTGCAGGATCTTTGAAGACGACCGGCCCGGGTGCTTCCACATGGGCAGGCTCGCGGTTCTCCCCAACTTCAGGGGGTTCGGAGTCGGTGCCGAGATCCTAGCGGCGGCCGAACGGGCAGCTGCCAGTCGAAGCGGCAGAGAGATGCAGCTGTCCGCTCAGGTCAGGGTATCGGGTTTCTACGCCAGGAACGGATACGAGAGCTGCGGCGAAAAATACATGGACGAGCACGTCCCCCATGTCATGATGCACAAGCAACT
>CAZPAN010000167.1:0-2558 GCA_964584585.1 uncultured Coriobacteriaceae bacterium
CATGACGCCGTCGTCGGCCGCGACGACCAGCACGACGATATCGGTGATCGCGGCGCCTCTGGCCCTCATAGCGGTGAACGCCTCGTGGCCTGGGGTGTCGATGAAGGTGATCTGCTTGCCGCCGACCTCCACCAGCGAGGCGCCGATCGCCTGGGTGATCCCGCCAGCCTCGGTCTCGACGACCCCGGTCTTGCGGATGGCGTCGAGCAGCGAGGTCTTGCCGTGGTCGACGTGCCCCATGACTGTGACGACCGGGGGACGCGGCTTGAGGTCGTCCTCGGTGTCGTTGATCGCCATCTCGTACTCTTCCTCGGGGGAGACGATCCTCACTCGCCGGCCGAGATCGTCGGAGATCAGCTCGATGAGGTCGTCCGTCATCATCTGGGTGACGGTAAGCGGGGTCCCGAGCAGGAAGAGCTTCTTGATGATCTCGGAGCTGTTGACCCCGAGGGCGTCCGCCACCTCGGAGACGGTGGCACCGGTCGTTATCTGGACGACGGACTCGTCGAGCACAAGCGACGGGTCGATCCCCTTCTCGATAGCCTCCTCCTCCATGCGTTTTTTCGCCATGGCCTCGCGCTTCTCCTTGCGCTTGCGCCTGCGGCCCTGACCCTCGCCGACCCTTGCGGCGTCCACGGCAGCCCGAGCCTCGTCGAGTATCTTCTGGCGCTGCAGCCTCTCCGCATCCTGCGCCATCTGGGAGTAACGGTCTCCACCGGCGAGATCCTCGTCGGTGAAATCGTCCTCGATCTGCATCTGCCTGGCGTTGGGCTGTCTCCTGCCGCGCCTTCCGTCCTCGCCGAAGTCCTTGCCCTTGCCCTTGCGGCGCTTGCCGGAGTGCTTGCCGCCGCCGTCGGAGCGCTCTGGGTCGGAATCCTTCTGAGATGTCGGCTGGACGCGTTGTGGTTGTTGGGCGGATGTTTTGCGGGCGGATCTCTTCTCGCCCGCCGCCTTGTCCTTGCGCTCGGCCGCCTTCTTCTTAGCGGCCTTCTCGTCCTCGAGCCTCTTCGACTCCGCCTCTATCCTCGAGAGAAGGTCGTCGAGATCGTTGCTCTTACCGGTAAGAACTCTCTTCTTGGGCTTGTCGGAGGTCGTCTGGGCCGGCTTCTCGCTGCGCTCGCGCTCACGGGCGGCGAGTTCCTTGTCCCTGGCCTCCTTGTCCTTCTCGCGTTTCAGCCGCTCCGCCTTCTCGGCCTCGCGCCTGCGCTCCTCCGCAGCGCGCCTCTCCTCCTCGCGCCGCTTCCTCTCCTCCTCGGCCGCCTCGGCTGCAGCCTTCTCGTCGGCCTGGGCCGCCCTCTCCTCCTCAGCTGCCTTCGCGGCGGCCTCCTCAGCGCGAAGCCGCTCCAGCTCCGGGCCGAGCTTCTTGCGGATCTTGTCCACGTAGGCGTCCACCAGGGTGGAGGCATGGTTCTTGGCCGGGATGTTCATCTCCCTGAGCTTCTCGAGCATCTCCTTGCTGGAGATGCCGAACTCCTTGGCCAACTCGTGCACTCGCATTCTCGCCATATCAACCAACCGTACCTTCCCCGGATGAATCCTGCCCCATATGGAGAGCGAACCCGCACTCCAGCCTGTCGTAGCCGTCCTCGTCGATGGTGACCCTCAAAGCCCTCTCGAGCCTGCGCGTACGCCTGGCCTTGGACAGGCATGATGCTTCGCGACACAGGTACGCGCCCCTCCCGGGCACCTTCCCGGTGGGATCGATCTCCACCTCCCCCTCAGAGGTGCGGACTACCCTCAGAAAAGCCGTCTTCCCCCCTACCGCACCGCATGCGCAGCACGTCCTCATCGGGATCTTCCTGGACCCGGCCATCGGCTCGCGCCCCTTACGCCTCGTGGATACCGCAGTATCGGCTGTCCGGCCTGGCGTGGTTGCGGCACCTGGCACCGTTCTCCCCGATGTAGGCGCAACGCCCGTCGCCGCCATCTAGCTCGCTGTCCTCCTCGTCCATGAGTAGCTCGGAGGATGCCATCTCAGCCACCAGCGAGGCGCTCTTGATGTCGATGTGCCAGCCGGTCAGCCTAGCCGCGAGCCTGGCGTTTTGCCCCTCCTTGCCTATGGCGAGGGAGAGCTGGTCGTCGGATACGACCACCGTGGCGTAATGGGCTTTCTCGTCAACCGTGACTCTGGAGACCCTGGCCGGCGAGAGCGCGTTGGCCACATATGCCGCCGGATCCTCGCTCCAGGCGATCACGTCGATGCGCTCGTTGTGGAGCTCCTCGACTACCATCCTCACGCGCGAGCCCTTGGGGCCGACGCAGGCCCCCACCGGATCGAGGCTGGCGTCCCGCGACCTCACGGCCACCTTGGAGCGCGCGCCGGGCTCGCGGGCGATCGTCCTGATATCCACGATCCCCTCGTAGATCTCGGGGACCTCCATCTCGAAGAGCCTCCTGATGAAGTCCGGATGGGTGCGGGATACGACGATCAGCGGCCTGGTGTTGCGGCTCTTGGAGGTGGTCTCGATCGCGTTGGGATCCCTCACGTCCATGATGATGGCCTTGATCCTCTGGTTGTGACGGTAGCGCTCCGCCGGAGGCTTCTCATTGCGCTCTCC
>CAZPAN010000167.1:2568-2813 GCA_964584585.1 uncultured Coriobacteriaceae bacterium
CCTCGCGCATCTTTATGATCGTGGAGTCGCTGGTGCTCTGGAGAACCTGACCGCTGACCAGCTCCCCGATCCTGTCGACGAACTCCTCGTAGAGGGCTTGGCGCTCATGGTCGCGCAGTATCTCCCCCAGATATTTCTTCACGTTCTGAGCAGCGATACGACTGACGTCGGTCGGGGTAACATCGCGCTCGTCGAACTCGGAGTACTCGCCGGTCTCCTCGTTGGGCTCACCTACCGGAACCAGC
>CAZPAN010000168.1:0-2036 GCA_964584585.1 uncultured Coriobacteriaceae bacterium
CGAGGCCGCCGAAATACAAGCTGTATTACGCCCCGAACTCTATTGCACCAGTAAGGCGTATTACATCCAGATTACGATCGTATTATTTTCCGCCCTTCCAGAGGTAACTAGGTAGGATAGAGTTGTCGCTGGTTGACCATCCTAGTTGACCATCGTCTCATAGAGCCATGCCGTGGAATCATGCATCGGCGATAAGACGGAGAGGGCGCGACGGCTCGATCCGATAGACATGGCGTCCAGACGCGCGATGAGGCGCGAACGAGGGCAGGACGCATCGATCAGCGAATCAGGGCACGAATCAGGGCACTTTTAAAGCACTTCCGCTCTGGGGTCTTTCGATCCCATGGGCGTAGATGGGGGCCGGCGGCATCCTCTCCCCGTCCCCACGACCCGCAGAGAACCCGGAAGGAGCGTTGCGAGATGAAATCACCAACCGAAGTTGCCCCCGAGAGACGATAGGATTCCATCGTGCTTGGCGGAGAACTGCTGGATCGGGCGAAGAGCGCCTACGATTCCGGCGATTACGCAGAGGCACTGAGAAGATGCCGCACCTGCCTGAAGACGCAGGGCGATTATTTCGAGCCGGGTGATCTCGGGTTCGTCCATCGCATGATCGGCGATTGTCTCATGAATGCTGGCAACTTCTGGGAGGCCACCTCGGCGTACGAGAAGGCGCTTCAGGACGGCGCTTACGGCCATCGCGCCTCCGTGCGCATAGGCTACGGCGTCGCCCTCTATAGCATGGGCGAGCACGAGAGCGCGGTCAGGCAGTTCAGGGCGGCTTTGCGCGATCCCAACTTCGCTGCCCCCTACGAGGCATACCTCGGTCTCGGGAACGCCTACATGCTGATGGGCGATCTCGCATCAGCCGGGGCGGCATTCCGAAACGCCGCGATCGACAAGCACAACCCATCGCCGGCCAGGGCGCTGCTGGGCCTCGGGGAGTGCTTCTCGGGGCTCGGCCGACTCGACGACGCGGCCGACACCTACAGGGCCATCGTCGAGCTGAGACCAGATCGGGAGACCCTCGAGAAGGCCTACGAAGGCATGAAGCGGGTCCGCAAGGCCGGGGCGGTCGCTCGTCTCGCGCGAGTCCCGGACCCGAGCGCGGATAACGGCTCGGCCAGGACGGCCGGGCGACCCGAGCAAACCCCGAGCGCAAATGGCGCCTCGGCCGGTACAGCTGGGCAGCCCGAGAGAGCCGCACGAGACGGCAACATCAGCCCATCGCCCAGCGCCGAGGCACCCGCAAGCAACGACCGCAGCAAGCCGTCGCCCAACCCCGAGTCCACCGCACATGCGGACGAGAGCGAGTCCACCGCTGCGGCCGGTCGTTGGTCGAAAAGACTTGCCCGCGCCGCGCGTGCGAGACGGACGTTCAGGCGGTTCAGGAGCACCTCCACCAACGAGCCAGCCGGCACTCCGGCGACCCCCTCGCGCGACAGTCGCAACGACAGCGGCGAGCCAGCCGACACCGCAACGACCCAACGCGACGCCCGCTACAGCCGCAGCGACAGCAACCAGTCGGCCGCCACCGCAACACCCCCCCTGCGCGACAACCGCAGCGAGCAGTCGCCCAACGCCGACGCGCCCGCAATCAACAGCCGGGCCGCGACGCCCGACATCGCGCTCCCCTCGCATGACAACCTCATCGAGGATTCCGTCACCGTGGCGGCCCCATACGGCGCCCGGCACGAGAAGCCCCGAGTGCGCGTCGGCCGCCACCTGCGCGGATCCCTCCGGAAGGCCGCAGCGGCCAGGCGTCGCGCGACGGAACCCGAAGACACCGCCCGGCGCGACGCGGAGGCAACATCTTCGACACGCACCGGCGAGGACGTGGCAGAAGACCCGATCGAGAGCATGACAGACGTCGAGCTGAGAAGTCTCACCCGTGTGGAGCTTCTGGAGCTGCTGCTCGACCAGGTCGAGGACAACGGGAGGCTGAGACGCCAGCTCGTGGAGGCCCACGCCGCGTTGGACGACAGGCGAATCACCGTCGAGCGGGCGGGAAGCATGGCTGAGGCGGCGCTGAGGCT
>CAZPAN010000168.1:2046-2795 GCA_964584585.1 uncultured Coriobacteriaceae bacterium
CTGAGCGGCGTGTTCGAGGCCGCTGACGAGGCGGCTAAACAGTACATGGAGAACGTCAGGCTCGCAGCGCTGAAGGGCGGTGCGAGACGATGAGCCGCTCTGGAACCATATCGAGTCTAACGCAGCAGTGGCGTCCCGGATTGGTCGGGGCGTCACGGTCGTCGTCCGGGGGAACGAGGGCGGCGGACCACGTGCTCGAACGCAACCCCGCCCCCTCGCTAAGGCAGAAGGCCCGCAGGCCGGCCCGGCGTCGACTCGGCGGGCGTTCCGGGATCAGGGACGTGTTGGGCGACTCGAGGATCCGCCCGACCGCAGAGCAGCTCAGGGCCGAGCTGGCCTACGAGCGGAAGCGGCAACGCAAGGCGCGCGTGCTCCGCAGCACGATCTACGTGCTCGTGGTGGTGGCCGCTGTCGCCGTCTTGGTCTCGATGCTGGCGATGCCGGTGTTCCGCGTCTACGGTAGCTCCATGTCCCCCACCCTATCGGAGGGCGACATCGCCATCTCCATCAAGGGCGTGGACATGGATACGGGCGATCTGGTGGTGTTCTACTACGAGAACAAGGTGCTGATCAAGCGCTACATCGCCGGCCCCGGACAATGGGTGAACATCGACGATGATGGAAACGTCTACGTGGACGGAGTGCTCCTAGACGAGCCCTATCTCTCCGAGAAGGCGCTTGGGGAATGCGACATCGACCTGCCTTACCAGGTTCCAGAGGGCAGGATCTTCGTCTTGGGCGACCATCGC
>CAZPAN010000169.1:0-2781 GCA_964584585.1 uncultured Coriobacteriaceae bacterium
CCGAGCCATCGTCCTCGTCGTCGACATCCGGTGCTTCCTCGCCAGCCACGGCGGCCGTCTCGATCTCGGTGTAACGAAGCACCCAATCCCCATCGAAGGTCGCGAATCCCAAGGTGTACAGAACGCCTTCGTAGCCGAAGGCTCCGACGCTCACGAAAAAGCCGACCGACGTCCTGAGATCATAGGTGCTAACCTCCCCTGTGTTCGGGTCGATCAGGATGACGTTGTAGCCGTCAGCATCGCCATCGGAGTCGGCATGTTCGTAGCCGATGACAGCGAAGCCATCCGCAAGGGCCACGACCGATGCCTGCGTGTAATATCCATCGGCCTGAGCAGGGACCAGATCAGAGACGTCGGTGGCCACCCAGCCCCCATCGCTGTAAACGAGCCTGTTTATGGAGTCGTAGTCCCATACGTAGTCGCCGTCTTCATCTATGCGGACGCCGGACCAAACGTATATCTCTCCGTTGCCCACGGAGACCAGGCTGAAAATGGAGGGGATGGCCAGAGAGCCGACCGCAGTGACCTCTCCGGTTTCGATATCGAACTCCATGATGTTGTTCTCGGCGTCGATCGCTTCCTCCCCGGTTTCTGGATCTATCCCTCCGCTGCCAAAAAGCATCAGCTGCCCCTCGTAGTTGGCGATCGAGGCGCCATAGGGGATGCTGCTCGCATCCAGCTCGGTCCACTGGCCCGTGTCGGGATCCAAGGACAGCAGCATCATCGTGCCTGCACGATCACCCTCTTCGACGACTCCGAGTACCAGCAGCCGACCCTCGTAGTTCGTCATCGAAAGCGCCGCCAAAGACTCCGGGAAATCGTCCATCCATTCCCAGGTTTCGGAATCTATGCCGTATCTGAGAAGCTTCTGATATGAATAGTTTGCATTTACAGGTGCGAAGTAGAGATAGTCCGCAAGGGCGTGCATGTATGTCGGGAGGCCGCTAACTCCCTCAAACAGGTCTTGACCGAACAGCTCCTCGGGGATCTCGATATCGTTGAAGATTCCGATCGTGGCAGTGGTGTCTGGGATCTCCAGCGTCACGCCCGCCGTGCCCTTGCCGCCGCCTGAGGCGGTCACCTCGATCAGGTGGGCGCCGGTGACGAGTTCGCTTGGGCATGCAACTACAATCTCGCCGTCGCTCCACGAAAGAACCTCTGTTTCGTATCCGCCAACGCTTACGCTTCCGGCAGTCTCGCCAAAGTAGGATCCTTCGATGGTGATGGTGGTCTGCGCCCCTCCGGCCGACTCTGCCGTCCCAACGCTCGCCGAGGCCACCACAGGCGTCATGCCTTGTGCGGTCTCGGCCTCAAGGCTTACCTGTCCGTTAGATGAGACGGTTCCGGCTAGCGAGTCGTAATAGATCGTGGAGGCTCGAAGCAAAGTAGCTAGAGCCGAGGCTCTTTCGGCCGGGTCGCTGATAGAGGTGATCTCATTGCTATCGGAAAGTATCGCCGCTGCGCCGGCTGCAGCGGGAGCTGCCATGCTGGTCCCGTTATAGAATTCATAGGGAGCGAAGTTGTCGCCGACTCCGATGGCATCGATATAGATGTTGCCGCTGCCGGGATCTCCTGCGTAATCACCGAAAAAGACTACCAGCTCGATACAGCCATCTTCGTTAAGGTATATCGCCTCGGCATCGTTGGCGGCCAAGGTGTAGGGGAGATCTGCGTTCAAGTGTATCCACGAAGTTACGAAGCCTTTGCTGGAAGCCGGTGCCAGGAAGTCCTCACCGCTTGAGTCGACCACCCTGACATAAAGATAGGCTGCAGAGAGATAGTCCGTCGGATCTAGAAAATCAGACCCAAGCGCAAGGGACAGGCCGGCGACTCGGTCTAAGTCGTCATCCTCCATGGGTATCTGTATGTAGATGCTGGAAAAGCCCTCTGAAAACTCCTCGAGATCATCGGTTGAGATCTTCCACGAAGCGCCGGTCTGATCAAATCTGTAAGATCCGTCAGAAAGCTCCCCGACAAGCGCTGAGCCATCCTCATCGGCGCTTATCGTGATGGCCGTTGTGTTCGGGCTTTGTCCGTTGACCGTCGTATCGTCATCGAAGGTCTCGAAAACCACCGGATCCGAATCGGCGAAAGCTAGGTAGGAGGCGTAGTAGTTGGGAACTGTGGAGAGTATTGAAGCACCTGGAGCATAAACGTTAGACGTAAGCTGCCCATAGTTGGTGAAGTTGGCCGGGGTCCCGTCTTGAGTCGAAGCGGACACATTGACAACATAGGGGTTGGAGTAAAGCGAGCTGGTGGTCTCCTGTATCTTGTCGAGATCGAGCATATCGTTTCCGGCTGCAAAAACGGAGATGGCACCCTTCTGGCCGAGTTCTGCTACTGCAAGGTTGAACAAATAGTTGATGCTGTAGCCTCCCCATGAGCAATTGATGACGCGGATGTCAGCACCTGCATCAATTGCCCTGGAGATGTAGGCGAATCCAGAGACGATATCGTCATCATACATATATCCATCTTCAGCTCCCACACGTACAGCAACAAGTTCAGCTCCATTAGCGGCTCCGCTCGTGCCCTCTTCATTCCACGCGGCTGCGACGATGCCTGCCAGATGAGTGCCATGATTCTCGACATCCATCGGGTCGTCGGCGTTTTCAGGGTCGGTGGCGTTAAAACCGTACTGCCCGCCTCCAATGTCGCCATACTGCGTCATGTCATGCATTACGGAAGCCAGGTCGCTGTGGCTATAATCAATTCCAGTGTCGAGCAGAGCTATAACTCCAGCGGAGTTTGTTACATTGGGGTCATTCCAGTTGGTAGGCG
>CAZPAN010000170.1:0-2718 GCA_964584585.1 uncultured Coriobacteriaceae bacterium
TTTCTGCCAGCGGATGCGCTTCTCGAGGATCCACGTCTTCAGGTTCTCGCCGCGTCCGGGCACCCAGGCGGCCGAGATGCCCGGCAGAATCGACGCCTCCACGAGCGCGGCGAGATCCTCCGAGATGCGGAGGCTCTCTCAGGAGATGGGGAGAGCCGACATGCTCGCGCGAATTGGGTCGGAAGAGTTCTCCTTGATGATCTCCGAGAGGGTTGGCGTCACCGAGAGCTATCACGAGGTGGTTCTCGACGCGCCGCAGCGCAAGGGCGATCTCGTGCGGGTGCTGCTCGCCGGCGAAGCCGACGGCGGGCGGCTCGCGGGAAGGGTCGTCCCGATATCGGCCATCTCCCCGATATCGGAATAGAATAGGGCTGCGATGCCCTCTCTTATCGTCGGCCCGGCACCGGCGTCGTCGCGAAACGCGTCTACGCCCGCAGTACGGCGCGCCGGCGATACGGCACGGCATCGGCAGCACAGCCAGGGTCGCGGCCGAACATTTCGCCTGCGGCCCGTTTTCGAAGGGAGCAGGGTGGCACAGGAGACGATCTCCATCTCGATGAGGGCTCCTCAGGGGTTCGACATGCGCAGGCTGGTGGGTCCGCAGGACAGGTTCCTGAAGATCATGGAAGCCCGCTTCGACGCCAGGATCACAGTGCGCGGCGACTTGGTCACGATAACCAGTGACCCGGTGGAGGCAGAGGCACTGTGCGCCCTGGTCTCGGAGTGCATCAAGTCGGTGGAGGAGGGTGCCGAGCTCACCTCGGAGTATGTCGAGAAGACAGCGGACATGCTCCGCAGCGGGCAGTTCGGCCCCTCCGAGCTGCGCGATGATATCCTCCTCACTTACAGGGGCAAGGCCATCCGTCCCAAGACATCCGGCCAGAAGCGCTACACCGACGCGATCCGCTCCAACACCATCACCTTTGCGATCGGCCCGGCGGGAACCGGAAAGACCTATCTTGCGATGGCGATGGCAGCAGCTGCGCTCAAGCGTCGCGAGATCGGCCGGATCATCCTGACCCGCCCGGTCGTGGAGGCCGGCGAATCGCTAGGGTACCTGCCGGGCACTCTCTCCGAGAAGGTCGATCCCTACATCCGCCCGCTTTACGACGCGCTCTACGACATGATCGACAGCCAGCGCGCATCCGAGATGGTGGAGCAGGGCGTCGTGGAGGTCGCGCCTCTCGCGTACATGCGCGGCCGCACCCTCAACGACAGCTTCGTGATCCTCGATGAGGCCCAGAACACCACCGCGCTGCAGATGAAGATGTTTCTGACCAGGCTCGGCTTCGGGTCGAAGATGGTCGTGACCGGAGACATCACGCAGATCGACCTGCCCGACGCGTCGTCGGGACTGTTGGAGGTGCGCAGGATCCTCTCGGGAATAGACGACATCGCCTTCTGCGATCTGACCGACAAGGACGTCGTGAGGCACTCTTTGGTGCAGAGGATAGTCGCGGCATACGATCGGGCGTCGTCGAAGGTGGCCGGAGAGCGCTCTGGCTCCAGGAACGCGGACCAGTAGCGGGGGACCTCTTCCATGAACGCTTACACCGTCGACATCGAGATAGACCCCACGTTGGGAGAGCTGCTCGCCGCCGAGCCTGAGATCGCCGCCGAGGTCGATTGGCTGGCCGACGACGCGCGGGTGGCCGAATACCTGCGCGAGCTCGTCTGCTTCCTGCTCGCCGAGCAGGGCGTGCGGGATTGCGCCGAGGTCTCGGTGATGCTTGCGGCCGAGGATTGGGTGCATGAGCTCAACCGCGACCATCGTGGGGTCGATTCTGCGACCGACGTCCTCTCCTTCCCATGTGATGATCCCGAATCCCCAGAGCTTGTAGACGACGAGGCGGTTCTGCTCGGCGACATCGTGATAGCTCCGACCGTGGTCTTCAGGCAGTCTCGCGAATATGGGACCACCTTCTTGGAGGAACTGACGCTGCTTGTCACCCATGGAGTGCTTCACCTGCTGGGGTTCGACCATGTGGAAGACGACGAGGCCGAGGTCATGGAGGCTCGCGAGCGCGAGCTGAGGACGGCCTGGTGGGAGAGCCGCAGATGAGCGGACCGGGCGTCGAGGGAGATCGGACGGGGCGTTCGGCGGGAGATGGGGGATGCCATTCGGGCGGAGACGGGGCGCGATTCCTCGGCGACGATGGGAGTCGTCCCCCAGCGGGCGACGGGCCTCGCCGCCCCACCACGCTCCGCGAAGCATTCGGGTTCGCGTTTCGGGGGATCGGCAGGGCGATCGCCGTCCAGCGAAACATGAAGATCCATCTCGCTGTGGCTGCGATAGCGCTGGTGCTCTGCGCTGCCCTGCGGTGCGCTCCGGTGGAATGGGCCGTCGTCATCGCGATGATCGGCGCGGTTCTGTCGGCCGAGCTGATCAACTCGGCGTTGGAGAACGTGGTCGACCTGGTCTCCCCGGGATATCATGAACTCGCGGGATGGGCCAAGGACATGGCCGCAGGCGCCGTGCTCGTGCTCGCCATCGCTGCTGCGGTGGTGGGTGCTGTGATCTACCTCTCCGCGCTGATGAGGATCCTCTGAAGCTATGACGACCAGATGATTGGAGACAGCTCGTATGAGCGGAAACCCTGAGAGCGGCAACGTGTTCAAGAGCGGCTTCGTTACCCTTATCGGTAGGCCCAACGCCGGCAAATCCACGCTGCTCAACGCTGTAATGGGCGAGAAGATAGCGATTACCTCGAACGTGCC
>CAZPAN010000171.1:0-2690 GCA_964584585.1 uncultured Coriobacteriaceae bacterium
TCCCGGGCCAGACCATTTCAAGCGCGCCGAGTATGGCACGTTATCCAATGGGTGAAAGTCCCTGGCGCAACCCGCGCCCCACGCAACCCACGCGCCCTCGCGCCCCACGCAGGCCGCAACAACCCACGCGCCCCCGCTCTCACGCGCCCCGCACTTACCCGGCCAGATACTCCTCGATGCTCGCCGACACAGAGGTGGTGCCTCCGAAGATATACAGCTGCTCGCTTGGATGAGCCGACAGGGCCGTAAGCGCCCGCACGGAGGAGTCGGATGCGAGCAGCACCACTGAATCCCGAAGTCCGCACAGGGCCGCTCCCGCAAGAGCGTCGGGATAGTTCGCACCAGATGCCACCCCGGCATCGGTCGTGCTCAGGCCGAGCGAGATGGCGAACTCGGCGATGCGGCGCGATGTCTCGTAGCGATCGGCCCCTCCCAAGCGCGTGATGGTGGATGTCTGGGGCAGCGAGGCGACAACCTCTGCGCTCACCGAGTTTGTGCCGCCAAGGACGGCGATGGTCGAGAATCCGGATAGCGCGTCGAAGAGCCAGTCGGCCGCCTCGCCATCCACTAGAAGGATCGGGGCCTGTTGCGCGTAGGCGAGCGAGGAGCCGGACAGGGCATCGGCATAGTTTTGAGCCGAGGCAACGATTGCAACATCGCCCCACTGGCCTGCTCCGAAGGAATAGACCGCATGCGCGGTCTCGACGCGATTCGTGCCCGAGACACGCGTGTAGTCGATCCCCATCGCCGACACCTGGCTTGCCACCGAGGCTGACACCGAAGCCTCGCCTCCCACGATATAGACCTGCGTCACGCCAAGCGATTGCAGAGCGCTGCGTGCCTCGGTTGCCAGGGAGCTGCTGTTGGTGAGCAGCACCGGCGCATCGTACAGCCCCGCCAAGGCGGAGGCCGCCAGGGCATCGGGCCAGTTCTCGCCTGACACCAGAACCGCGACCTGGCTGCTCGTCCAGCCTTCGGCCACGATGGAGGCCATGGTCTGATACCGATCGGAGCCTGCAAGACGCGTTACCAGCGTTCCCTCGATCTCTGAGCCGAGCAATTCCCACACGTTGAGCAGCGCCTGACGCGTCGAGGTGGTCAGCCCGTCCTCGGTTCCCACGAAGATCAGGCCCGGTATGTCGTTCGTGCGCGGGCTCAGGTAGTCGTCGACAAGCGTCGCCCCCGCCTCGTCGTTGTCGGCCAGCAGCATCACGGCGTTCAGCGATGCCGCGAGCAGAGCGGCGCAGGCGCTACCCGCTGCATCGCCTACTCCCGCCACTACCACCTCATAGGTCTCGCGCAGGCCCTCGTCCTCCATGAGCTCGGCCATTTGGATGCTCAGGCTGTCGGCCTCCTCGCAGGCGAGCACGGAATACTGCACGGAAGGCTTGCCCACGATGCCGCTCAGGGTCTGAGCGGCAGAGCTTACGCCCCCCACCACCACCATGTTCTCGAAGGAGCTGGTTTTCAGCAGACTGCGTGTCTGGGCGCTCACCTGGCCGCTTTCCTCGCAGAAGAGAAGGGGGATGCCGGCCTGAGCCGCATAGGCGCTCACCGCAGAGGCGGCATCGTTGCTCGCGCACAGATACACCGTGGAAGCATCGCTCAGACCCGCATCGGCGCCGAGGCGCACCCAGAGCCGGTACGCCGCTTCGGCGCTATCGCTTGCGTTGATGCGCGAAACGCTCGGCCGATTCGAAAGCGAGGAGATCGTGGTGATCACCTCGTTGTCGACCAGGCTTGACGAGCCGACGACGATCACCTGCGTTGATTGCATGCGCCGGATTTCGGTGGCGGTATCGTTCGGCAGCGCATCCTTCTCCACAAACAAGACGCTCCAGCCCAGCTGCGATGCATAGACCGCGCTTGCCAGGGCGATCTCGGGATAGTCCGTCGGCACCAGGAGCACCGTTGTGAGTGAGCCGGCATCATAGAGCGCGCTCGACACCGATGCCGCCACGGCCGCTATATCGTCGCCTTCGTAGGCGGTTCCCTCCACGGCGGCGTATTCGACGTTGAAGATCGCCGAGGCGCTCCCGGTATACGCGCCGGCCCCCGCGATGCTCAAGGTGTAGGCTCCCACGAGCCTGATGTTGTCCAACTCGTAGGATTCGTCGTCCATGATCACGCTCACGATGGTGAAATCCGTACCCTCGCTAAGCTCTGCCCCCTTGGCGGAGGTGACGGTGAATTGCACATCTATGGTGCCACCTTCGTAATAGTACGGGTCTTGGGAGAAGCTGATCTGGGCGCCCGCTAGATCGAAGGCGCTGCCCTTATAGGCATAGCAGCACTCGCTGATGACGTCATCGACCACAAGCCCATCCTCGAAGAGCCAGGCTTCCTCTTCGTTCAAGGACGGCAAGGCCCCACCGTCATCGTAGATCTGCCCATCTTCGAAATCGTCGGTGTTGATCTGCAGGATGCTCACATCATCGCGCAGGCGCGCCGAGCCGATCACGTCACCGCCCGACTCTGCGTCGGATTGGCTTTCGTAGAAGCTCACGTTGTAGTAGTAATGCAGATCGGCCTCGGTATAGGGATAGGAGGGGTCCGCATCTGAGGAAACTGAGCCTCCACCTGAACCATAGGCGCTCGTATAATCCCAGCGCGTGCCCCAGCTGACCACATTGGTGATGGAGGTGCAGCCATAGAAGGGGTGGTCTAGCTGGCTGATGGAACCCGTGCTC
>CAZPAN010000172.1:0-2653 GCA_964584585.1 uncultured Coriobacteriaceae bacterium
TGCGCTTGGTGTCCACCCCAAGCGCGCGGGCCTCCTCGTCTCCGAAAGAGAGGACGTTGAGCTTCCAGGACTCGAGGATGAGTATCGCGAACCCGGCCGCCATCGGCAGGATCGCCACCGCGAGCTCGCTGTTGTTGGCCGAGGAGAAGCTTCCCATGAGCCAGAAGGTAATGGCGGGGAGCTGGTCGTTGGCGTCGGCGACGAGCTTTATCAGCGAGGTACCCGACTCGAACAGGGTGGAGACCAGGATGCCGCCGAGCACCAGCCCGAGAATCGGATCGTACTTGACGAACCGGTTGATCCAGACGGCCATGGCGACGGCGAGCATACCTCCGCAAAACGCCAGGATCTGGACGGCGTACCCGGGCATGTTCAGGAGCAGCGCCCCGCACGCGCCGACGCTGGCTCCGGCCGCCGCGCCAAGGATGTCGGGCGAAACGAGCGGGTTTCTGAACATCCCCTGGAAGGAAGCGCCGGCGACCGCGAGGGCGGCGCCGACGAGAATCACGAGGCAGATGCGGGGGAATCGGATGCTGAAGAGCACCCGGTCGATTCTATCGAGGGCGGGGTCGACCGCGATAGCTGCGGGATCGAAGAAGTGGAGGTAGACCCCCTCGACAAGCTCGGACGGGGAGATGCCGTATTGCCCGAGCGCGAAGGAGACCAGCATCGCCACGACCAGCGCGGCGACGAGCGCGAGCTTGACCCATATGGGGACCTTCCGGCCGAATGTCTCATCGGCACGTTGCTGCAGCGCCTCGACAGATTCCTTCAAAGCCTCTCCTAGTCAGATGAACTAGGGAAACGCTGATTAATTCATTCCACCCGCAGGCTCCGGACTCCGACGATCGCTCGGCGCCTCCCCTAAACGAGGAAGACGGGCGAATCTCCCGCCCGTCCGATCAATCCTCGAAATGCGAATATGGTGGATCCCCAGCTCACCCGATCGATTCTCTAATCCTGCTCCTACTAATCGATAACAGCCATAGTCTAGTATATTTGGCCGTCAGGATATAGGCGCGTCAGGATATAGACATCGAAGGCAGGATGCCCGGGAAATGGCGCCACTACGCGGCGAATAATCTAGCGATCAGTGCCTGAAGTGCCTGTGACCGGTGAAGACCATCGCGATACCATGCCTGTCGCAAGCCTGGATGCTCTCGTCGTCACGCGCCGATCCGCCGGGCTGGATGATGGCCGTCACGCCGTGCTCGGCAAGCACGTCGATGTTGTCGCTGAACGGGAAGAACGCGTCTGAGGCAGCGACCAGGCCCTCGGGATCGACGCCCATCCTCTCGCAAGCCTCGTGCGCGCGCCGGCAAGCCAGCCTCGCGGAATCGACCCTGTTGGGCTGGCCCGGCCCCATCCCGATGCCGGCCCTGTCGCGGGCGACCAGGATGGCGTTGCTCTTCACGCCCTTGCATACCTTCCAGGCGAACATCAGATCGTCCATCTCGGCATCGGTGGGCTTGCGCGAGGTGGGGATCGAGAACCGATCCGGGTCCTCCTCGACTCTGTCCACCTGTTGCACGAGCATGCCGCCGTCGACCGAGCGGAACTCGATCGAGGCCGGAGAGTCGACGCCACCGGTACGCAGGATGCGGAGATTCTCCTTCTCTCGCAGCAGCTCGATCGCACGGGACTCGTAATCGGGGGCGATGATCACCTCGACGAACTGCCCGTTGGCGTGCATGCGCTCGACCATCGCGGCGGTAACGGTGGCGTTGACCGCGATGATCCCGCCGAACGCACTTATGGGATCGCAAGCGAACGCCTTGTCGTAGGCTTCCACGACGCTCGGAGCCACCGCCGAGCCGCAAGGGTTCTGATGCTTCAGGATCATCACCGCCGGCTCGGAGAACTCGCGGGCGAGGCTCCAGCAGGCGTCTGTGTCGAGGAAATTGTTGTAGGAGAGCTCCTTTCCGCCCAGTTGCTCGGCGTTGACCAGCGAATGCGGGGCGGCGAGGTCGGGGATCCTGTAGAAGACGGCGGGTTGATGCGGGTTCTCGCCGTAGCGGAGGTCCTGCTGCTTGACCAGGTGGACATCCATCCGGTCGGGCAGGTCGGCGAGGCCGGCGTTGGACTGCCCGTCGAGCTGGGCACGCATCCATGAATAGATCGCGCCGTCGTAGGCGGCGGTGGTCTCGAAGACGCGGAGCGCTAGCCTGGAGCGGGTCTCGAGGGTGGTCGATCCGCCGTTGGCGCGCATCTCGTCGAGGATCGCGTCATAGCTCGCAGGGTCGGTGACTACCGCCACGCTGGCGAAGTTCTTCGCAGCCGACCTCAGCATGGACGGACCGCCGATGTCGATGTTCTCGATGCACTCGTCGAACGCGGCGCCCGACGCTGCGGTCTTCTCGAACGCGTAGAGGTTGACCACGACCATATCGATCATCCCGATGCCGTGATCGGAGGCCTCGGCCATGTGCCTGGAATCGTCGCGCTTGGCGAGGAGACCGCCGTGGACCTTGGGATGGAGGGTCTTGACCCTCCCCTCCATCATCTCCGGAAATCCCGTGAGCTCCTCGATCGGGGTGACCGGGACCCCTGCGGCAGCGATGGCCTTGGCGGTCCCTCCGGTCGAGACTATCTGAGCTCCGAACTCGTCGTGGAGGGCCTTGGCAAAATCCGCCACACCCGTCTTGTCCGTGAC
>CAZPAN010000173.1:0-2583 GCA_964584585.1 uncultured Coriobacteriaceae bacterium
CATCTGTCTGCGACTCATCAAGGAGAACGTGGAGTACTCCCATCTGAGGAAGAGCTACCGGGTGGCCGATACCTTCGACCAGCGCTATCTCGTGTTTAGAAACTACCGCCGGTTCCGGGAGCTCGAGCATTTCACCGACTTCCCGCAGCAGGGCGGCGCGTGGAAGGTCGCGGAGAGAATCTGCTCCGTAGCGAACGCCGCGACCGAGGAGATGCTGGACATCGAGGAGATGGCGTCGAGCGACGAGCCGTACACGGTCGCCGTCGCCGAGGTCGTCGAGGCGTACAACGAGCTGCTCACCGAGTACAACTGGCTCGACTTCGCGCACATCCAGCTCGAGGCGCTGCAGCTCATCGACTTCCATCCCGAGGTGAGGGCGAAGGTCAACGAGCGAATCCGCTACGTCATGGTCGACGAGTACCAGGACACCAACTGCATCCAAGAGCAGCTGGTACTGAGGCTCGGCGGCGACGCGATGAACGTCTGCGTCGTCGGCGATGACGACCAAGGCCTCTACCGGTTCAGGGGGGCGACCATCCGCAACATCTTGGAGTTCCCCGAGACTTTCGGGCGCGGCACATGCCAGCGCGTGGCCCTCACGAAGAACTACAGGTCAGATCCGGGCATCGTGGCGTTCTACAACGACTGGATGGAGCGCACCTCAGGTCCGCGGTTTCGGTTCGACTGGGGTGGCTATCGCTTCGAGAAGACCATCCATGCGGTCAGGGATGCAAATAAGGGAGCACCGACAGTCGCCAAAATAGTCGATGAGGATGGCGACTGGTGCGACCGCCTCTGCGACTTCGTCGTCAAGCTCAGACAAAGCGGGGCGATTGAGGACTACAATCAGGTTGCCTTCCTGTTCAAGTCCGTCAAGCACCGCAACGCGCGTGATCTCGCCGAAAGGTTCGAGGAGCGCGGAATCAACGTCTACTCGCCGCGCTCCGACGCGTTCTTCGACCGCGACGAGGTGAAGCTCGCTATTGGCGTCCTGCTCCTCCTGTTCCCCCAATATGTGAGGAGGATTGAGTCGGCGGACTTCAGCTACGTCGACGAGACGCTGCTCCGCTACTACGTCAGCTGCATCACGTTGGCCAACGAGTTCCTCTTTCGGGAGGAGAACGCTTCCCTGCGGTCCTGGATCGCCTCGACGGGGCGTTCCCACCTCGCGATGGCTAAGAACGCCGACTACGCCCTCTCAGGACTCATATACAGGCTCTTCGAGTTCGATCCCTTCAAGGCGATTCTTGACACGCCGCTCGATACCGGCGTGCACGACCAGCGGGCGCTGCGCAACCTCTCCACGCTGATAGGGGTTACGAGCAAATTTGAGTACCTCCATCACGTCGACATCTTCACCTCCGAGCGACTCGACCGCGTTCTCGAGCAGTTCTTCAACGTCTACCTGAGATTCCTCATGCAGGGCGGCATCGACGAGTACGAGGATGAGGAGGAATACGTTCCAAGCGGATGCGTCCCGTTCCTGACGATTCACCAGTCGAAGGGGATGGAGTTCCCCATCGTCGTCGTCGACTCGCTCTACGCGACCCCGATCAAGTCACGTGACGATAGCCTGCAGGACATCAAGGACAGATACGGTCATCGTGCTCCCTACGAGCCTGTGGAGAGCATCAAGTACTTCGACTTCTGGCGCCTCTACTACACCGCGTTCTCCCGCGCGCAGGACCTCCTCGTCCTCACCCATCGTGAGGGCACTCGCAGAATCGGCAAGGCGTTTGAGGAACCCTATGGTGAGCTCCCCATCATAGATCCCAAAATGTTCCCTTTCGAAGCGTTCTCGTTCCACTGCATCAAGAGTAACGAGGTCAAACCCACCTTCTCGTTCACGAGCGACATATCGCTCTACGAGGGCTGCGCCGTGCAGTACAAGTTCTTCCGGGAGCTCGGATTCACACCAGTACGCATCGGCGCCACTGCCTTCGGCCACCTCGTGCACCAGACCATCGAAGATGCCCATCGCGCCGCCCTGTGCGGCAAGGCGGACAGAATCACCCCAGAGAACGCCGATGACTGGCTGCGCGCCAACTACGAGGCGATCTCTGCGAGCCAGCACGCCTACCTGAGCGACACGGTTCTCGGCGCAGCTCGCCGTCAGGTGAGGCGCTACATCGAGCGACGCCAGGGTCGTTGGGACGACATCGTCGATGCGGAAGTCGAAATCGGTCTCGCGAAGTCGGAATACATCATCCACGGCACGGTCGACCTGCTGGAGGGTGACGCCGGCACTATCGACATCGTGGACTTCAAGTCGGAGAGGAAGCCCGACGTCAACCGCGATTACGAGCTTCTCGAGACATACCGCAAGCAACTCCACCTCTACGCCCACCTCATCGAGGAGCGTACCGGCAGACCTGTCGGAAAGATGCGGCTCTACTACACCGGCGAGGAATAAGGAAACCCGGAGATTGCCTTCAACCACGACCAGCGATCAATCGACGCTGTGGCGGCGGAGTTTGACGATGTAGCGCGCAGAATAATGCGACGAGAGTTCTCGCGCCGTGCCACAAATGCCCGACTCTGTGAGAACTGTGACTTTCGATATTACTGCAAGAACTAGAGAGG
>CAZPAN010000174.1:0-2492 GCA_964584585.1 uncultured Coriobacteriaceae bacterium
CGAGGCATATCCCGGCGACATCTTCTACCTGCACAGCCGTCTGCTCGAGAGAGCCGTCACGCCCTCCGAGGAAAACGGCGCAGGATCGCTGACGGCCCTGCCGATCATCGAGACCCAGGCCGGAGACGTGTCCGCCTACATCCCGACCAACGTCATTTCCATCACCGACGGGCAGATATTCCTCCAACAGGATCTGTTCTACCAAGGACAGCGTCCCGCCATCAACGTCGGAATCTCGGTCTCGAGGGTAGGCGGATCGGCTCAGATCAAGGCGATGAAGCAGGTCGCCGGATCGCTCAGGCTCGATCTCGCGGCCTATAGGGAGATGCAGGCGTTCGCGCAGTTCGGCAGCGACCTTGACAAGTCCACCCAAGATCAGCTCAATCGAGGCGCCCGCATGACCGAGCTTCTCAAGCAGGGCCGCTACGTGCCGATGGAGGTCGAGGATCAGGTAATCGCGATCTTCGCCGGGAACGAGGGGTTCATGGACTCCATCCCGGTCTCCGACGTGCTGAGGTTCCGCTCGGAGCTGCTCGATTACATGCATGCCTCGCATCCGGAGCTGTCCCAGACGATCGCCGAGCGCAAGAGGCTTGACGACGACACAATCGCGGGTCTCAAGGAGGCCATATCCGCTTTCTCCAAGACCTTCGCGGCCAGCGATGCGGATTAGGTGGAATGAAGCATGGCCAGCCTTCGAGATATCAAGAAGAGGATAGACGCGGTCGAGTCCACCGAGCAGATCACGCGGACGATGGAGATGATCGCCTCCGCGAAGATTCGCCGTGCGACGGAGCGCGTTCTCGCCTCGACCCCATATGCGAGGGCGATGAACAGGATGCTCGCCACGCTCGGTGCCCGTACCCCCTCTAGCGCGCATCCCCTGCTGGAGAGGCGCGATGATAACAGGTGCGTGCTCATAGTGGCCGCCGTCTCCGACAGGGGCCTGGCGGGGGCTTTCAACTCCTCGGTGCTGAGATACTGTGACAAGCTGATGGCGAAGCTTCGGGCCGAGGGGCGCGACGTGCGCCTGGTGGCCTGCGGCAAGAAGGCCATCGCCTACTTCGGGTACCGCAAGTACGAGATGCTCCGCGAGTTCCGCGACCTGTCGTCCGACCCCACCATGGAACAGGCCAGGGAGATCGCCTCTCTGGCCGCCGAGCTCTTCATCTCCGGAGAGATCGACTCGATGCGCATGGTCTACAACCATGCGCGCAACGCGGCCGACCAGGATCTGATCGACGAGCTCATCCTCCCCATCGACCCGAAGGTGCTGCTCAGCGTCTACAGCGTAGATAAGGATGGCGAGATCAGCACCGAGGATGATTCCCCGGACGTGAAGGGAGACTCGGTTCCGTTCGCGAGTTTCGAGTTCGAGCCAGACGAGGAATCGGTGCTGAGGGCGCTGCTTCCCGGATACCTCGAGACCGACATCTACCATTCGCTTCTGGATTCCGCCGCTGCGGAGCAGGGAGCGAGGCGCAAGGCCATGAAGATAGCCACCGATAACGCCAACGAGATGAAGGAAACTCTCGGAAGAATCTACAACAGGGCAAGGCAGGGTGCCATCACCACCGAGATCACCGAGATCGTCGGCGGCGCCGCAGCTGCGGAGGGGTGATCGCGATGGAAGAGAAGGAAACGAAGATGAACGTAGGACAAGTGGTTCGCGTCGTCGGGCCCGTAGTCGATGTCGAGTTCGCGGCTGACCAGCTGCCTGCCATCTACAACGCGCTCACCGTCGAGGCTGAGACGCCGTTCGGGCATGTGAGCACGGTGCTGGAGGTGCAGACCCACCTTCCCGGCAACGTGGCCAGGACAGTCGCGATGTCTTCCACCGACGGCTTGGAGCGCGGCGTCGAGGCGGTCGACACCGGCTCGCCCATCATGATGCCCGTGGGCGAGGAGACCCTCGGCCGCATCTGGAACGTCACCGGCGACCTAGTCGATGGCGGCGAGATGCCCGACATCAAGGAGCATTACCCGATTCATCGTCCGGCGCCCGAGTTCGACGATCTCATCACCGAGACGGAGATATTCGAGACCGGCATCAACGCCATCGAGCGGCCAGAGCCCCACCGCAAGGGCGGCAAGACCGGTCTGTTCGGCGGTGCCGGAGTCGGCAAGACCGTCATCATTATGGAGCTGATCAACAACCTCGCCCAGGAGCACGATGGGACCTCGGTGTTCTGCGGTGTGGGCGAGCGCACCAGGGAGGGCACCGACCTCTATCTCGAGATGAACGAGTCGGGGGTCATCGGCAAGACATGCCTCGTTTACGGGCAGATGAACGAGCCTCCGGGAGCGAGGCTTCGCGTGGGCCTGTCCGGCCTCACCGTCGCCGAGTACTTCCGCGACCAGGGGCAGGACGTTCTCCTGTTCATCGACAACATCTTCCGCTTCACCCAGGCGGGATCCGAGGTCTCGGCCCTTCTCGGGCGCATGCCCTCGGCGGTCGGGTACCAGCCGACGCTGGCCACCGAGATGGGCGA
>CAZPAN010000175.1:0-2483 GCA_964584585.1 uncultured Coriobacteriaceae bacterium
CGGGCGCGCTAGGGACTTTCACCCATTAGAAAACGTGCCATGCTCGGCACACCACCAAGGAAACCCCGCTGATCTGATCACGATCTGCGGGGTTTCCGCGTTTCAGACATCGAACGAAGAACGACCTGCGATCATCGAAACCACTTGCATGCCTTGGCATCGGCGCAACATCTTGGCGAAAGGGAGAACGCAACCCCAGACAGCGCGGGGTGTCTGGGGCGCCAGCTCCCAAGCCGGGGCGGGTCCGCCGATCCCTGCGGCTGCCACCCACCCGCTGCGGGCCGCGCCCTCGCCCTGCCTGCAGCTCCCGGACACGCGCGGGAGGCCGTACCATCGACCAGTCATGTTCGGGTGTCTCGGGAGGGGGCTGATCTGGGATGAGGGGACTGGGTGACGGAGCCGGGAACAGGTCCGGCGGAGGATCCGGAGACGGCCTCGCGCTGGTCTCGATCATGGTCGTCTGCTTCGTCAACATGGGCTTCACGGCGGTCTCCCCCGCCATGGATAGGATCTCCGCCCACTTCGACGGACTCGACGTCACGTGGGTGAGCACGCTGCCCACCATCTTCATCATGGTAGGCACCGTCATAGCCGGGGCGGTGCTCGGCAAGCGCATCTCCTTCCGCAGCCTCGCGATCCTCTCCAGCGCCATCGCGCTCGTATCCGGATGCGCACCCGCGCTCTTCGACAACTACGCCTGGCTCCTGGTGTGCCGTGCGGTCTTCGGGCTCGGACTCGGCCTGCTGAAGCCCATCGCCAACTCGCTCATCATGGGCTGCTACGAGGGGGACAGGCGCTCGCGATACCTCGGCTTCGGCACCCTCTTCATGAACCTCGGCGGCATGGTCTTCCAGCTCTTGGGGGGCGCGCTGGCCGACGTATCGTGGAACCTCGCGTTTTGGGGGCACGGTCTCTACGCGGTCGCGCTCGTCATGTCGCTCTTCCTGAGGGAGCCCCCGGCCGCGACGGCGGCAGCCTCCGGCACCGGCGCGCGAGAGAAGATGTCCCGTCGAGTCTTCCTTCCCGCCGCATTCGCCGGGCTCTTCCAGCTGCTCGGGTACGTCGTGATGGTCAACCTTTCCACGGTGTTCGCGGAGCGCGGAATCGGGACCGCAGCCGTCGCCTCCACGGCGCTGTCGCTCTACACGGTGGCCGGGTGCGTGGCCGGGTTCTCCTTCGGCTGGACCTTCAGGCGCACGAAGCGCGTCACCCTGGCGCTGGCGTTTCTGATCGCTGCGGTCGGCGGCCTGCTGATATGGGTCGACACGTCGAGCTACTTCGTCCCGGCCGTCGGCTGTGCCTGCATCGGCTTCGGGCTGTCAACGCTGCTGCCAGCTCTCTTCGAGTGGGCGGGATCGGTCACCCCGAGGTCGACGGTGGCTGGGGCGATGGCCACGGTGCTCGCCGTACAGTACGTCGGCGCCTTCCTCTGCTCCTACTGGCTGATGGCTTGCGAGTCCCTGTTCGGAGACCGCGTCTACACGCCGTTCCTGGTGCAGGCGATCGTCTTCGCCCTCGTCGCGGCGTTCTTCTTGATCTACTGCCCGTTCCCGAGGGAGAAGGCTCAGGACCGGCGACCTCCGTCTCCCTAGGCGATCTCCTCTCGAAGCTCGGCGGGATTCCGCGTCGTTCGTCTCGCTGCTCGCAGGTCATTTTTTTTCGATTCTGCTTATCGTCTATTCGGTTTGCCCGGATCGTTCATCGGCTATCGCCGACTATCCAGCTGGCAGGGGCCTGCCTGCGGTATCCAATATGCTGTTGGGCTATACTTGCCCTTATGTTCCGGGAAAACTTAGAGAAACGCTGATTGGTTGCTTTCGTCTAGATCCGCTATAGATCGGAGTTTCAGCCTTGGACCCAATTATCATCGCGATCATCTGGTTCGTAATCACGGTGGTTTTCATAGGATTGGAATTCGCCTCCAGAAAGTACCTGCTGCCGGTAGCGATGGGTGCCGGAGTGGCAGGGATCGCCGCTCTGTTCGCGTTGCCAGCGTTCGGGCAAATGATAGTGTTCGTTGTGGTCACGGGTCTTGCGTACCTGCTCTTCAAGCCGAATAAGACCGACAAGGACAGCGGCGGTAAGGCCGACACCGACCGTATGGGCTACGACGAGGATCTCTACGAATGACGTGATTCCCCGAACATGAGACTGCACGTTTTGGGAAGCGGATCTAAGGGGAACTGCTCGCTGGTGCAGTCGGGGTCGAGTCTCGTCATGATCGACTGCGGAATCAGCAGGAAGTCCCTGTTCACCAGGTGCGACGCTCTCGGTGTCGAACCGTCCGCCATATCCGCGATCCTCGTCACCCACGAGCACAACGACCACGTGAAGGGCCTCGGAGTCTGCCTTCGCGGGCTTCGTATGGAGGGCGAGATGCCGATCTATCTCACCTCCGGCACGAGGTCCGCCAACGATTACCTATCCGAATACCCGAACGCGAACCATATCAGGCCCGGCGACGGCTTTTGCATCGGGGATCT
>CAZPAN010000176.1:0-2442 GCA_964584585.1 uncultured Coriobacteriaceae bacterium
GTCGGATCCTGATATCGAGAAGAACGGGACCTCCGCCTCGCCAGCCACGGCCTTGGCGAGCAGCGTCTTGCCGGTTCCCGGAGGGCCGACGAGAAGCACGCCATGGGGGATCTTCGCGCCCATGCGCTCGTATTTCTCGGGGGTCGAGAGGAAGTCGCGGACCTCCTCCAGCTCCTGCACCGCCTCGTCGATGCCGGCGACGTCGGAGAACTTGACCTTGGGCCTCTCCTCGACCGCCTTCTTCCCCTTGGTCTTTCCGAACTGCATCTGCTTGTTGTTGGCGCCTTGCATCTGGCTCATGAAGAACCAGAAGACCCCGACTATGAGGATTATCGGGAGGAAGGTCGTCAGCAACGTGAGCCAGATGTTGTTGCCCGAGACGGTGACGTTATAGTTCACGTCGGCATGGTTGGCCATCAGCTCGTTAAGCGACTCCTCGCCGACGTAGGTCGACTCGAACTGCGTCGGATCGGCGTCGGTGGCGCCCTCCGGGACGTAGGTTCCGGTGATGGTCCCGGTGGACGCGTCGTAGGTCACGTCGAGCGCCCGATCCTCGTTGACCGCCTTGACGAAGTCGCTGGTGGACAGCTGCTCTATCTGCACGTTCCCCATGTTGAACATCTGGTACACGAGGATGGCCAGAAAGATCACCAGCAGAATCGTGTAGATGATCCTGCTCTTGCTAACCTCGCTCTGCTTTTTATCCAATTTGCCTTAACCTTCCGTGTTCTCTCCATCGGCCCCGTCGCAATAAACGCTAGGGTCCAGTATTCCTATGTAGGGGAGATTGCGGTAGCGCTCCGCGTAGTCGATACCGTACCCGACCAGGAATTCATCGGGGGCCACCAGGCCCACGTACTTGGGCTCGAAGATGGGTTCGATCCCCAGATCCTTCTTCATGAGCACAACGACCTCGACGGATCGGGGCTTCCTGGACCTGAGGTTCTTGACGAGATATTTGAGAGTCAGACCGGTATCGATGAGATCCTCGACGATGAGAACGTCCTTGCCCTCGATGACCCGATCGAGATCCTTGATGATCCTCACCACTCCGGACGACTTGGCAGCCGATCCGTAGCTGGAGACGATCATGAAGTCGATCTCCACTTCGGAGTCGAGCTTTCTCACCAGGTCTCCCATGAAAACGCATGCGCCCTTAAGGACCGTCACAATCACAAGGGGCCTGCCGGCATAGTCGGAGTTTATCCTGGCTGCGAGTTCATCTACACTGCGGTCGATCTCCTCGGCGGTGAACAGCACTTCGGTTATGTCTGGGTTCATCCCCTGGGTCCTCTTCCAGCTAACACACGCCTGCCTATCGGAACCTGCCGTTTCCATGCTAATGTCTTCGACCGTCCCGAAGCACCGATTATCCGACAAGTTCCATGCTTTGAACATACCGCAGGCTCTCTTCGTGCCGCAGGCAGCGACCGGAATTCCGTGGACGTTCGACCCGGGAGGCGTTCGTCAGAGGCAGCGGGCCGCGCACGGGACTTTCCCTTAGCCCGAAGGTCGATATCGCTCGTGACCTCTAAGGAAGAAGTAGTGGGCATGTCCACAAAAACGACTACGGTCCGGTCGATCATCTCCCCTGCTCGGGAGATCCGAGAGTCCCGACAGACTCACCTCTCCTATCCCTGTCGAGTATCGCGAACTTCGCGAGCATCTTCCTGTAGTATTCGCCGAACCTCGAGAGGCCGCCGAGGAAGACGATCCTGTCCACGCCGGTCTCCCTCCCCGAGATGAAGTCCATCACGGCCGAGGTGCTGTCCATGTTGTCCGGGTTGTCCACGACCACGAGGGCGTCATGGGCTAAGGCGTACGGCCCTATCAGATAGGCGTCCACCGGCTTCCACGAGGGGGCCATCACCAGCGTGCGGGCGGGGTCGCGACCCATCCTCAGCCTCTCCGCATCGACCCAGGCGCTGGCCTTCACGCTCAACGCCACCGAGCCGGCGTCGGAGATCCTCTCCACCCGAAGCTCCGAAGAGCCTTCCAGGGCGGAGGCGAGATCGGCCGGTATCGGGGTCGGACCCTCCGCGACGATGACCCTCTCGAAACCGCCGTCGGAGATGGCCTCCAAAACCCTTCGGCTCGAGGAGGCGTCTGCCGGGTCTGCGTAGAGCACCGGCATCCGCTGCCCGAAGATCTCGGACGAGAGGGCGATGCCGCTCGCGAATGCGTCCGGAGACATCACGACGCAGGTGTCACCGAAGCTCGCCCCCCTCTCCCTCGCGGCACCGATGACCTCGATGCCCGTGGCGAGGGGGTCCCTCCTCCCGATGCGCGACACCTTGGGCACGCCGGAATCGCGAAGCGATGCCTCCGCCTCCGTTCCGACCTCCTCGCCGGTACCGATCACGATCACCTCGTCGGGCGCCAGATGCGAGATCGCCTGATGGGCGGCCTCCGGGATGAGATCCTGCGTGGCGTTGTACATAA
>CAZPAN010000177.1:0-2429 GCA_964584585.1 uncultured Coriobacteriaceae bacterium
AGGCGAGGACCGTGAGGCCTTCAAGGAGACGATGACCTCGCTGGGCATAGAGATGGCCCGTAGCGAGGTCGCCTATTCCGTCGAGGACGCGGTCGAGATCGCCGACAGGCTGGGATACCCTTGCGTGCTGCGTCCCGCGTACACGATGGGCGGCACCGGCGGAGGCCTGGTCTACAACATCGAGGAACTCAAGACCGTGGTGGCCAGGGGACTCGCCGCCTCGCCGGTGCACGAGGTACTCGTCGAGGAGAGCGTGCTCGGCTGGGAGGAGCTGGAGCTCGAGGTCGTGCGCGACGCCAAAGGCAACATGATCACCGTCTGCTTCATCGAGAACATCGACCCGATGGGGATCCACACCGGCGACTCCTTCTGCGCGGCGCCGATGCTGACGATCCCCGAGGAGGTGCAAAGACGCCTTCAGGAGATGTCCTACCGCATCGTCGAGGCGGTCCAGGTGATCGGCGGCACCAACGTGCAATGGGCCCACGATCCGGCGACCGGCCGCGACATCATCATCGAGATCAACCCGCGCACCTCGCGCTCATCGGCGCTCGCCTCGAAGGCGACCGGCTTTCCGATCGCGCTGATCTCGGCGATGCTCGCCTGCGGGCTGACCCTCGACGAGATCCCCTGCGGCAAGCACGGCACGCTCGACAAGTACGTGCCCGGAGGCGACTACGTGGTGATCAAGTTCGCACGCTGGGCTTTCGAGAAGTTCAAGGGGGTCGAGGACAAGCTCGGCACCCAGATGAGGGCCGTGGGAGAGGTCATGTCCATCGGGAAGACCTACAAGGAGGCCTTCCAGAAGTCGATCCGCTCGCTTGAGACCGGCCGCTACGGCCTCGGATTTGCCAAGGACCTCGGTGCCAAGACCAAAGAGGAGCTGCTCGCGATGCTGGTGACGCCCACCAGCGAGAGGCAGTTCATCATGTACGAGGCCATCAGGAAGGGCGTCACCGCAGACGAGCTCCACGAGCTCACCCATATAAAGAGATGGTTCATCGAGCAGATGGCCGAGCTAGTCGCCGAGGAGGAGGAGATCATCGCGTGGGCGGCGGAGAACCCCGGGCAGATTCCCCCCGACGATATGCTCGCCCAGGCCAAGCGTGACGGGTTCTCCGACCGCTACCTCGCCACCAAGCTGCTCGATCTGCCCGAGTCCGACATCCGAGCCAGACGCGCCGAGATCGGGATCGTGGAAGGCTGGGAGGGCATACATGTGAGCTCCACCGAGGACAGCGCCTACTACTTCTCCACCTACAACGCCCCAGACGCGTCCACCGCCTCCGACAGACCCAAGATCATGATCCTAGGCGGCGGTCCCAACCGCATCGGCCAGGGGATCGAGTTCGATTACTGCTGCGTCCACGCGGCGATCTCGCTGAAGAAGCTCGGATTCGAGACGATCATCGTGAACTGCAACCCCGAGACCGTCTCCACCGACTACGACACCTCCGACAAGCTCTACTTCGAGCCGCTGACCGCCGAGGACGTCCTCGCCATCTACGAGAAGGAGAAGCCGCTCGGCGTGATCGCGCAGTTCGGCGGGCAGACCCCGCTCAACCTCGCGTCCGAGCTCGAGGCGGCCGGGGTCAACATCCTCGGAACCAGCCCGGAGATCATCGATCTGGCTGAGGATCGCGACCGTTTCCGCGCGATCATGGACAACCTCGGCATCCCGATGCCCGAAGCCGACATGGCCGTCACCGTGGATGACGCGTTGGAGATCGCGCACCGCATCGGCTATCCCGTGATGGTGCGTCCGAGCTACGTCCTAGGAGGCCGCGGGATGGAGGTCGTCTACGACGACGACAGCCTGTGCAGCTACATGACCGCCGCTGTCGGCGTGACTCCCGACAGGCCCATCCTCATCGACCGCTTCCTCAACCATGCGCTCGAATGCGAGGCCGATGCGATATGCGACGGGACCTACGCTTACGTGCCGGCGGTGATGGAGCATGTGGAGCTGGCCGGCATCCACTCCGGCGACTCTGCGGCGATACTGCCCTCCATAAACATCGGAGAGGAGCACCTTGCCAAGATCAAGGAGTACACGAGGCTGATCGCCGAGGAGATGCATGTCCGCGGCCTGATGAACATCCAGTACGCGATCGAGAACGACAAGGTCTACGTGTTGGAGGCCAATCCTAGGGCCTCGCGCACCGTTCCGCTGGTCTCGAAGGTCTGCGGCATCCAGATGGTGCAGCTTGCGACCGACGTCATAACACTCCCGCTCACGGGCAGGCCCTCTCCCCTGGAGGGGCTGGGCGAGGCTTCCTACCCTCATTACGGGGTCAAGGAGGCCGTCTTCCCGTTCAACATGTTCCCCGAGGTCGACCCGGTGCTGGGACCCGAGATGAGATCCACCGGCGAGGCGCTCGGGCTGGCCGGAACCTTCGGCGAAGCCTACTTCAAGGCGCAGGAGGCCA
>CAZPAN010000178.1:0-2421 GCA_964584585.1 uncultured Coriobacteriaceae bacterium
CAAGAAGAGACCGTGCAGCAGATTCTCGCGCTCATGGGAATCGCCGAGCCCGAGACGCAGGCCGAGCCGTCCGAAGACGACGCGGCCGACGACCCCTACGCGGGTATCATAGCCTACCTGCAGAGCATCGGCACGGCGGACGTGGCGTAAAGGAGCCGGCGGCATTAGCGGAACGCCACGTTACCTCGGTGCGCATCGACTGAGACGCCCTCGGAGGCGTTCGTCCCGAGCCTGCCGCCGCCCGCGGGCCCCGCGCCCGGCTTCGCAAGGCAGGCAGCGCCCTCCATGGGACAATGAGCGCGGCGCACGCCAGCCGTACGACAACGGGACAAGCCGTGAACGGCACGGACGGGTAACGGCGAAGGCACCGTACGACCCGGTTCAGACCCGATGGGTCCGGCGCTCCCGGCCCGGCCCCGCAGAAAGGACGCGCTCCATGGAGGAGATGATTCGCGATTTCGACAGCCTGCGCAAAAAGTGGTTGCTTGCCTACGTAAGCTATCCGTCCGGGTTCGGGACGGTCTGCTTCGCCTACCCGCAGTACGCCTTCGAGGGGAAATCTGTCAGGCAGGTCTCCCCGGAGGCGCTGCCGGACATCGGCGCCTTGCGCGTCGCAATCCTCCAGAGTCGCACCCTGTCACGCGGCGCGAAGGACTGGGCGGAAAACGAGTACGGGGAGATTGTTGCCGTGCGGGTCAACGCGTCGCCGGGCAACCTCCTGCTGGACGAAGGGTACACCGACAACGGCACGTCGTGCCGGCACTTCGCGAAAATGCACCCGAACCTACCATCCGGGGAGTCCGAAGTCGAGTTCCAGAGGCTGTCCCGGGCCTCCGGGACAAGGAATCTGCTTCAGGTTGTCGAACTCGAAGAGAAGGTTGACTTCTCGAGCCCGACCCGCAACCCTATCCGCCTCGCCGACGCCAACGTCCCGATGGTCTCGGCGAAAGTCGTCATCGAGCAGCAGGAGGGCTCCGAACTCGCATACTATGGGCCGTTCGACTGCCTGTCCGCCGGAAGCGGCCTCGTGCGGCTGAGCGCAACCGAGACCGCGGGGCTTTACGTCTTCAGGCTCAGGTCGGACCAGTCTCCCAAGGTCATCCAGGTCGCCGACCCGTTCCACGGGATACCCGCCCTCGTCAAGCTGATGGACGGTTCCGGGTTCGCCTCCGGCAATACGAGGGCGGAACGCCTGGACTGGGTTACGGACGAGAACCTCATCGAACGGGTCGCGCGGGGTCTCAAGTCAGCGAAGCTCCTCAAAGGATGTACCGTCACCGACTTCGCCAAGGCCGTCGAAGGCTGTCGCCTAGACGGAGTGTACGCCTCCCGCAGGGAGCGGATGAATAAGCTCGCCCAGATCCCGAGGTTCTGGGAAGACCTCGGCGAATCAATCGTCTCCGTCATGATGCGCCCTGAGGTGGAGGATCGCCTGATGGAGATCGCGCAGTCGGATCGCTTTTTCCCCGCCATCGAGAAGAGACTCGTCGATATGGACTCTATACGCGAGAAGGTGGCGCACGCCGAAGAGGAGGAGGGGAGAGAGCTCTCCCGGCTTACTGCCGAGCGGAAGCGGGCAGAGAGGGAGCTCGAGGGGATCAAATCCGAGATCAACCAGATCAGAACCCTCTGCAGCGAAACCAAGGCTCGGGCGCTGTCCGACGCAAGATCGGAACTCGCCAGCCTCGAGAGGGAGACCATCTCAAAGCGCAAGGAGCTTGACCGGATAAACAGAGACATCGATGAGGCGGAGAGAAGACAGTCGGAGGTCCACCGTAAGGTCGGGGCGATGTTCGAGGACAAGGACGGACTTGCCGCCGAGCTTCTCAAGGACTCCGTCCTGAGGAGGGCCGCCGAGCAGGCATCGTCTACTTCGCGCGCACGCATCCCGTCCCGCGCAGCCAGCATCGACGTCGCCGTCAGGCGAGAGACACCTGCAGACGGTCGGCAGATCGCCGAGGAGCTGCGATCGCTGCTGTCCGAGCGGGCAAACCGCGACATATCCTACGCGGAAGCCGTGAACCTCATGGTCTGCATCGTCCAGTCCCCCATGACAATCCTCTCCGGCCCCCCGGGACAGGGAAGACTAGCCTTGTCAGGAACCTGGCCGGGGCGCTCGGGCTCTCAGGAAAGGGAGGAAAGCGCCTCGTCGAGGTCAACGTCGGGAGGGGGTGGACAGGGCTTGAAGACTGGGTAGGATACTACAATCCGCTGACGGCGTCCTGCGAGAAAACGAACTCCAACGTGTTCGACTCCCTCTCGGAGCTAGACATTGAAGCCGGGGCCGAGGGCCGACCCGCCCCGTTCCTGTTCCTGCTCGACGAGATGAACCTGTCGGCCACCGAGTACTACTGGGGTCCATTCCTAGGAGCTTACGACACCTACAACTTCCTCAGGTCGTCGATTGCGCTCGGCGAGGGC
>CAZPAN010000179.1:0-2355 GCA_964584585.1 uncultured Coriobacteriaceae bacterium
GTCGCTCTTCTTAGCGGCCTTGTCGAGGGTCTTCTGCGCCGGGGCGGCTTTCTTCCCCTCCTCGTCTTTCCCTCTGTATCCGAAGGTCTTGGTGCGGTTGATGAGGATCGCGCCGATGATGAAGGGCATCCAGAACACCATCCCCCTGTAGACGATGCCGATCGCCATGCCCGAGGCGGCGTCGATGCCGAAGGCGGTCATCATCGCGAGGATCGCCGCCTCCACGAAGCCGACCCCCTGGGGGGTGATCGAGATCATCGCGAACAGCGTGGCCACCACGTACCCGCCGATCAGGGCGGGGAGCAAGGTCACACCGAAGGCGACGCCGCAGAGGATGAAGCAGATCAGCTCGCAGATGCTGGCGAGTATCGAGAAGAGGAAGACCCTCACGGCTTTGCGGGGGTTTTGCGAGATGCGCCCGGCTGCGTCTCCGAAGGTGTTGACGAGGTGTTCCGCCCACGGCGCCTTGGGTTCGCGGCGGAACCTGACGAGGACCCTGTTGAAGAAGCTCTCGATCGGCAGGAAGATCCTCAGGATCGCGCTGGGTTTCTTGTAGCCGATCACGAGGAAGCTCGCCATGAGACCCACCAGGGCGACGACCGCGAACATGAACGTCAGCCATGCGAGCTGGAACTGCCCGACGAAGGCGAGCACGGTGAAGCTGACGATCATTATCGTGAGGAAGCCGCTCTCGATCGAGATCTGCATGAGTATCGCGGCCGAAGTGGCCCTGCCGGCCGGTATACCGCGACGTCTGGCATCGTCGACCACGAGGGCGATGCCAGAGACCCCGACCGAGGGCGCGATGGTGTTCATGAAAAACATGCCGAACACCAGGTTGATCGTGTTGCGGGGCCTGGCTGACTCGTTGACGGTGGCAAACGCGTTGGCGAACGCGAAGCTCTGCGAGAGGTATTTGCAGAGCTGGGTGCATATGGCTATTACCAGCGGCACGATCGAGCCGCGCCCCATCGTCTCCATCAACTCGACGAGCGAGTCGCCGCGCAAGAACACCATGGCGAGAACGATGATTATGACAACGCCGATTATGAGCTTTCTCATGGCCCTCTCTTCGATGGTCTCGTCGGGGTCGGGATGCGCCGGCCGTGTCTCCGGGCATCGATCGACGGCTATGTTGGTTTCAGCATCGCGACGATCGGCAGAGGGCCGTCCGAATGCCGAGGCTCCAGAAGCTAGAGTGCATTATAACCTCTTCGAAAAACGGACCTTCTAGGCATTCCCACTGGGTTTCGGTAGCGACGCCTTCGGGTTCCGAGACGTCGGTTTTGGGCGCCCGCGATGTCGAATTCCCGTCGGACCCCCGTGACATCGGATCCGACGCCGGCGTGCCCGAAGGCCCTGCGCATCGTCGCACCCTCATAGTGCTAGAATTGTCGGAGTGTTGACATAACCATGCACGTCCGGCGTGTTGCTGGGCCGGAGTTGGGAGGAACAATGAACAAGGGCGGAGTCTTAATAGCAGGAGCCCTCATAGGTTTTGCCGTCGGAATCTTTTTCGCCCCAAGGTCCGGAGCCGAGACCAGGGCCGAGGCCGCCGACTTCGCACGTAACGTCATGGGCCAGGGCCAGGAGTATTACCAGCAGGGCGCCCAGCGCTTCCAGAGCACGGCCTCGTCCATGCGTCCCAACATCGACCAGAAGAACGATCAGCTCCAGGCCAAGATCGACGCAGCTCGTAAGATCATCTCTGAACAGGTGGCCCGCAACGCCGAGTCCGCGATGAAGACTTCGGAGGAGGCGCAGTCCGACGAGATCGAGGCCGAGGCCACCCAGACCGAGGCAGCCGAGGAGGCAGACGCCCCCGAGGAGAAGGCCGAGTAGCTTTACATCCGGACGCGACCGACCGGCTTCCCATCTCGATGGCCGTTATCCGACAGGCAAGGGGCCTGGCTAGGAACAGATTCCAGCCAGGCCCCTTTGTTGGTGTGCCGAGTATGGCACGTTCTCTAATGGGTGAAAGTCCCTAGCGCGCTCGGCAGCTCATCCTCTTTTTGGCTCTACCCTATCTGCTCTACTTATAAGGCCAAGCCCCTTCCATCTGCTTGGCTATAGAAACTCTCCTGCAAGATTCACAAAGAGTTTGAACTTCAGTGCCACTAACAGAGCTTGCACGCTTTAGGGTCTCAACAGATCCAATGGCAGCTCCACAGCATTCGCAATGAGCTACTTCGAAATATCTATGCCAAATGTTAATGGTCTCATCAGATGAGTTGTATTCGATAGCATCTGTTGGGCACACATTGGCGCAGCTCAAGCAGCCTAAGCAATCCAAAGACTCCTCATCGTATGGAGTGGCAACTCGCTTATCAGTTCCTCTAAGAATTGTGGAGATCG
>CAZPAN010000180.1:0-2353 GCA_964584585.1 uncultured Coriobacteriaceae bacterium
CAGCCTCGTCGAGCTTACTGGTAGACCACTGCGAAAGAGTTTGCCCCTTAAGAGCGGCTGCCTTTTCGTAGCTGAACCGCTGGGCCTGTGTAAGCCTAAGGTCCATGCGGTGCTGTTTTCCCATTGTTGAAGTCGCCATAGCTACCGTCTCTCTGTTTGGATAAGCGCATCTCTATTGTACGGATATTATCCGTACCAGCAAGTTCTAACCTCTCAGGAGCATTAAGGCGTGTTGAGTTCTAGCGAAGCGCTTCTGTCTTATTCCAGAGAAAAATACATTTTCTCTAAAGCTGCAGCACAGGCACGTTAATCTCAAAAACGTGCAATTAGCGTTGTTGCTTAATCTCAAATAGGTGGGAATTAGCCTTCTTGTTAACTTGAAAATCGTACGAAAAACTCAGACAAGCAGCTCGCCGCTTCTTGCGGCGCACAGGGCGAGCATGCGCCCGAAGACAGAGAGAGCGCGATAGCCCGCGCCGATGAGCCTGAGCATGCAGGAGCGCGGCACGGGCCAGAGACGGAGGAATGAATCGATCGGCGTTTCCTTAGCAGTGGCAGTGACGGCGATGGTGGTGACGGTGCATCTTGCGTCCCTTCTTCTTCCCGTGGACGCCTTTCTCCTTCAGGGAGACGATCAGCTTCTCCGAGATCGCGTCGAGCTGAGCGATCTCCTCATCGCTCAGGCACGAGATGATGTCGTCGGCCGCCCTGTCGTTGGCAGCGATGCGCTTCTCGGCAATCTCGCGTCCCTCGGCAGTCAGGCTGACGGTATAGGTGCGCTTCTCGTTGTGATCGCCGATCGTCACGTATCCGTTGCGCTCGGCTTTCTTGACGACGCCCTTCAGCTGGCTGCGATCGCAGCCGAGGACCTTCACCAGCTCTCGCTGAGTGGCACCGTCGTTCTCGATCAGCGCGTTGAGCAGGGCACCCTGTCCGCGCTTGTAGCTCTTCGGACCGTTTTTGTGGAAGGCGCGTCGGGTGAGCTTGCTGGCTTTCTTCAACTGCGCCAACGTTGCGGTTGCCTCATTCATGAAAATCTCCTCTTCTCTCATTCGACATATCCGTCTGCATGTCCAGTCTGCAAATGTCGGATCGCGCGAACAAGAATTAGGAGCATGAAGGGCGTTAATTATCCTGTGAGCGTTACCTGATTAACTATTTTCGCAGGTAATTCTAAGTTTCTATCCTATTCATGAATAATTATCTGGGGCTTGATTCCGGGCTGTGGCAGCACTTGTGAGCATAGCTGAGGAAACCTCGAAGGGTCACCGGGGTAGCCCCCGCCAAGCGTGGGCAAACACCCTACGCATGCAACCTCGACAGGTAGTCGAGCGACTTGAGCCTGATTCCCAGATGAAAGCGCGCCCACTGATCGCAGAAGGTCAGGAGCTCTCCGGCAAGAGCGGAGGATCCGGCGCCGAGATCTTCCACCGCAGGGCCGATGTCCGCGAATCTGGCACCCAGAAGCACCCTTGCCCAGGAGGCGACGGCACCGTCCACGCGATCGGAGTCGCCCGTCGCGCCGTCTGACATGGATTCGCCCTCGGCCGCCGCCGTGCACTCAGCGCAGACCCTGCCTCCTGCGTCGATCGAGAAGGCTCCTCCTGCGTCGGGTCCGACCGGAGCTCCGCATATCGTGCACTCGTCGAAGGCCGGGCGGTAGCCGAGGTACGCGATCGCCTTCAGCAGGTAAGCCGAGACCATGTAGGGCAGCGTGCCGGCCTGCGACATCCCGATCGTCTTGAGCGCCGAGACCGTCAGCGGAAACATGATCGGGTTCTCCTGCCCCTCCAGCGCTGTCTTCTCCACGAATTCCGCAACCACCGCACCGTACGCCAGATGGTCGATGTCGGACCGACAGCCCTCGTTGGACTCCACCATCCGCGCCTCGGTCGCGGTGTCGAGGGTCTTTCCCTCGTAGAGCAGCAGATCGGCCACACAGAACAGCTCCAGCCTGGCCGCGAAGGTGCTGCCCGGCTTGCGAGCCCCCTTGGCGACGCAGCGGATCTGCTCGCCGGTCTCCGACAGCATCGTCAGGATGAGGTCCGTCTCCTTCAGCTTGGTCTTCTTGAGGACCACGGCCCTCGCCTTGTACGTCGCCATCCGGAGCTACAACCCCTCTCCGTATCCGAAGCGTCTGATCTGCGTGGAATCATTGCGCCAACGCCGCTTGACCTTCACCTTGAGGTCGAGATGGCAGTGCGAGCCGAGGAAATGCTCAAGGTCGGCCCTCGCCTCGGTACCGATGCGCTTTATGCCCTCCCCGCGAGCACCGATGATGATCCCTTTCTGGGAGCCGCGCTCCACGAATAGCGAGGCGAAGATCCGGTACATGTCGCGCCGCTCGTCGAAG
>CAZPAN010000181.1:0-2346 GCA_964584585.1 uncultured Coriobacteriaceae bacterium
ATGAGACCACGGCATAGCTCTCGGCGCCCGACGCCTCCAGAATGGCGGAGGCGTACGCCTTCACGATCTCCGCTATCGTGCTCCTATCGGCCGCCATTCAGGCTACCTGCCTCTTCAACGTAACGTTCGATGATCTTCCGATGCTGATCGTCGCTGAGATCCTCTCCGACGAGACGGCCCGCGACCATCACCGAGATCTCCGCGACGGATCTCTGTAGCTCAAGGGCGACGGAGGCCTTCTCCGCCTCGGCGGTCTGATGTGCGCGATCGATGATCGCCTGGGCCTGAGCATGGGCCTCGGCCTCGATGCGCGCCCTAGTCGCCTCCGCCGTGTTGCGGGCCGAGGCGATGATGTCGGCCGCCTCCAACTTGGCATCCTCCAGCATCTGCTCGCGCTCCTCGAGGAGCCTGGCGCTTCGAATCTTGCTCTCCTCGGCCTGCTCCAGGTTCTCCTTGATCATGTTGGCCCTCTTGTCGATCATGCCGATGATCACCGGGTATACCACCTTGGCGAACACCAGCCACATGACCACGAAGGCGATGATCATGGGAACGAACTCGGCCATGTTCGGTATCAGGAGCGAGATCCCGCCAGCGGACTCCGACTCCGCCTCCTGCGCCATAACCAACGTCGGAGACGCTAGAGGCCAGACGGCGGCGGCCGAAAAAGCCGCGACCACCCCTTTGCCGAGCTTTGATCTTCTTCTCACTGGCTCAACCTCCGGTCCGCATGCTTCCCGACAAATGTCGGTCGCCTAGATAATCAACGCAAGGACCAGCCCGATGAGCGCCAGCGCCTCGGAGAACGCCGCTCCCATGATGAAGATCGTGAACAAACGGTTCTGCATCTCGGGCTGCCGGGAGATTCCTATGGCCGAGGCATAAGCCGACAGTCCGATTCCAATCCCCGCGCCAATGACGACAAGACCATATCCGATGACTCCAAGTACTCCAAGATCCACGATTCCTCCTTGCAACTGGCCCCGCAAGCTCTACGCATGCCGAGGCTACATCACCTTGCCCCACGAGTCCAAAACATCAGGACCCGATGTTGCCTAGCCCTGGTTCGCCGCCGATCAGTGGCTCGGGTGGATCGCCAGCTGTACATAGACCGACGACAGCATCGTGAACACGTATGCCTGACGGCAAGCGAACATCAACTCCAAGAAATACATGATCATGAGGAACACCAGCCACAGAACCCCAGGAAGCGCTCCGCCGACGGCGGCTACCGTGAAGTCCTGGATGAGCGGGCTTATGTAGGCAGAGCACAGCAGCGCGAACGAACCCAGCACCAGATGGCCCGCGTACATGTTGGCGAAGAGTCGAACGGACAGGGTGACGAGCCGCAGGAACGTGGAGAACAGCTCGATCACCCACACGATGAGGTTCATCGGGAAGAGAACTCCGGTGGGAGCGAACGACAGGGAGTACTTGACGAATCCCTGCTTCTTGATCCCGTAGTAGTTGAAGTAGACGAAGGAGACGACGGCCAGCGCCAACGTGCTTCCCAGCGCGCCGGTGGCCACATAGACCCCGGGAATAAGCCCTATCAGATTGCATGTGAGAATGAAAAGGAAGAGAGTGATCAGAAACGGGAGATGCTTATCGGCATCCTTACCCATGATGTTGTACCCGATGTCGGTTCGGAGCCAGTCGATCAGATGATCGACGCCACCGGAGAAGATCCCCGGCTTGGGAATGAGGCGGACCTTCTTCGCCGCCACGAACATCACGATCAGAAAGACAACCACCGATATGTAGATCCAGACGCTGTACTGCGTGAGAAACGGGGCAATTACGGTACTCGTCTTCGTCTCTACGAGATGCTCCATGTCCTGGGCAAACGTGGACATCGGGTCCATATGCAACCACCCCTTTGCTCGAAGCCGTCGGAAAGTTCTCTCGAACTATCTCGTCCATCCCCTGAAGGCGAAGATCGTCGAGACAAGCACGCTGCCGAGAAAACCGGCAATCGCCGCGATCGCGAACGAGGCCGCCGTCTCGGAATCGAAGAGCACTGCGGAGAGGAAGATCGCTAGCGACAGGAAGACCAGCGACACCGTCACCAGTCCCATAAGCATCGCGACCGTGGTGTCCGCCCCCCTGGCCCTCCTTCTTCTGACGAGCCTTCCGTGAAAGGCCAGCGGAAGCGATCCTATCACCCCGACCGCCAGACCTGCTGCGATAACTGCGACCATCCATCCCCCCGGATCGAACGCTCATACTCACGTTCGATTAAGGCTGCGACACATCTTATCCAATGGCCGAGCTTAATTCCACAAAAAAAATCCGGAATCCTAGGTCGATTTTGCTCGATTTTGCTCGATTTGGTCTCGATTTGGT
>CAZPAN010000182.1:0-2340 GCA_964584585.1 uncultured Coriobacteriaceae bacterium
GCGGTAGGGCGGCCATCCCATCTCCTTGCGGGCGGGCAGCTCAGAGGCCAGGAATGCCTCCCTGTCGTGGTCGGCGGCCGCGAGTATCGCCGAATGGGAGGGCCAGTAGGTCTGCACGATCACCCTGCCGTCACGCTCAGCTCGACCCGCCCTGCCGGAGACCTGCTCGATCAGCTGGAAGGTGCGCCCTGCAGCTCTGAAGTCGGGGAGCTTGAGGGTGGTGTCGGCTATCAGGACCCCAGCCAGCGTGACATCTGGGTTCCCAGGAGCACGCCGCCATCTGCGGCGGAGAACTCCCCCAGCAGGCGCTCATGAGAACCCTTGCCCCTGGTCGTGTCGGCATCCATCCTGACGATGGGGATATCGGGGCCGAGAAGATCCCGCAGCTGGTCGTAGGCGAATTCCGTGCCGGGTCCCAGCTGGCGAAGATAGGGACTCTCGCACCTAGGACACCTGCTCGGAACCTGCGCGGTCCTGCCGCAATGGTGGCACATCAGAAAACCGGCCGACCCCCTGCGTCCGGCGTGGAAGGTCATCGAGGTGGAGCACTGCTCGCAGGTGGGGACGAACCCGCATTCGCGGCAGAGCAGGAAGGAGGCGAAGCCCCTGCGGTTCAGGAGAAGCACCGCCTTCTCGCCCCGGCCGGTGACCTCCAGCAGGGCCTCGGAGAGAGCGCTTGAGAACATCGTCCTGTTCCCCGAGCCGAACTCACGGCCGAGGTCGACGATCTGCACCGGGGGAAGCGGCTTGCCATTTGCGCGCACCGGCAGCCCGACTCGGGTCCAACGGCCGGACTCGCACCTGCTCAGCGACTCTATCGAGGGGCTGGCGCTCCCGAGCACGAGAGCCGCGCCGCGCAGGGCGGCCAGCCTGGAGGCGACGTCGCGCGAGGTGTAACGAGGCGAGGAACCCTGCTTGTAGGAGGACTCGTGCTCCTCATCGATCACTATCAGGCCGAGATCGCGCATCGGGGCGAAGAGCGCGGAGCGAGCGCCCACGACCACGCGCGCGACTCCGTCGCGGACCATCTCCCACTGATCGTAGCGCTCGCCTGTGGAGAGGCGCGAGTGCAGCACCGCCACCAGATCTCCGAAACGCGAGCGGAACCTGCCCACGGTCTGAGGCGTCAGCGAGATCTCGGGAACGAGAACGCAGGCCGTCCTCCCCCGTTCGAGCACATGGCGGATCGCCTGCAGGTAGACCTCGGTCTTGCCCGAGCCCGTGACGCCGTCGAGAACGACGACGTCTCCGCGCCCAGCCTCGCATGCGGAGTCAATCGCCTCCAGCGCATGTCGCTGCCCTTCGGTGAGGTCGACGATGTCGTCTGTGCGCTTTGGGAGCGTCGAGGACCCGCGCACACGCCTTCGCCTCTCGATGCGCACGACGCGCTTCGACTCAAGCGTCTTGAGCACGGCGCCGACCGATCCGACCTCGATGCCCAGCTCGGCGACGCGCATCTCGCCCGTGCGGAGCGCCGCCACGACCGCAGCCTGCTTGGTCGCCCGCTTGGGAGGGTCGTAGGCGCGGCCTTCCTCGGTGAGCATCGCCCACCTATCGTCGACGGGGGCGACGGTCGGGGGGATGTACTCCCAGGCGCCGTCCTCGCGATGGCGCAGGCGCGGAGCGGCCCCGGGCGGCATGAAGAGCCTCACGGCCTCGGGCAGCGTGCCGAGGTACTCCTTTGCGATCCAGCGGGCCATGTCGGCGCCGACCTCGTCGAAAAGAGGTTCGGTGAGCACTCGCTTTATGGGCAGCAGGGAGATATCCCCGAAATCCGAGAGGACACGTTCGGAGATATCGACGATGTAGCCTATGGAGGGGCGCCGCCCGAACGTCACCTCCACGCACTGGCCGACCCGAGCGGCCATACCGTCGGGAACGACGTAGGCGAAGGCGTCGTCGAGCGCCCTTGTCGGGATGTCGAGGACTACCTCGGCGACCCTGACGACATCAGAGCCCAAGTGCAGCCCTGAGATCGTCGACCCTGTCGGCGCGCTCCCAGGTGAACTCGGGGAGCTCGCGCCCAAAGTGGCCGTAGTTGCAGGTCTTGCGGAAGATCGGACGGCGCAGCTGCAGGGCGTCGATAATCGCGCCGGGTCTGAGATCGAACACCTCGCGCACGACGGCGTCGAGCTGCTCGGGACCGAACTCGGAGGTGCCGAACGACTCGACGTAGACCGAGATGGGATCGGCGACGCCGATCGCATAGGCGATCTGCACCTCGCACTTGTCGGCGATGCCGGCAGCGACGATGTTCTTAGCGATCCAGCGCGCGGCATAGGCGGCCGAGCGGTCGACCTTGGTGGAGTCCTTGCCAGAGAACGCGCCGCCGCCATGACG
>CAZPAN010000183.1:0-2310 GCA_964584585.1 uncultured Coriobacteriaceae bacterium
ATGCTGCCATCGTGGCGTGCGATTCCGAGAAGGTCGCTGTGCTGCGCGGCCATCTGTCGACCCTCGATCTGCTCGCCAAGCTGATCTCGTCCTGCGAGGTCGTCACCGTTGACGCCAAGGCGCTACTGCACGAGCTGGCGCCCTCCGACTCGTCCAAGCCCGCCGCCATCGATCTCGCTTCGGTGGATCCCTCCAGGCTTTTCGACCTGGGCATCGCCGGATACCTCCTCGACTCCTCGAGGACGAGCTACGACATCGAGTACCTTGTGCTGGAGTATCTGGGAAGGCAGCTGCCGGTTCCAGACAGGCCGGCCAGGGGCAAGCCGGCGCGCCCCCTTTCCGACGAGGAGCTCGCGGTGCGGACCTCCTCGATGCTCGAGCTGAAGCCGGTGCTCTCGGAGGCTCTGGAGAAGGACGGATCCATCGAGTGCTTCACAGAGATCGAGCTGCCCTTGGTCCGCGTCCTGACCGCGATGGAGAGGGCGGGCCTCGAGATCGACGTCGCCAGGGTGTCAGAGCTTTCTGATCAGATCTCGTCGGAGATCGACGAGGTCTCCGCGAAGGTCTTCGACCTGGTGGGGGAGAGGTTCAACCTCGGATCGCCGATGCAGCTCTCGCACGTGCTCTTCGAGAAGCTGGGGCTGCCGGCTGGGAAGAAGTCTCGACGGGGCTATTCCACCGACGCCTCGGTTCTCGCCTCGCTGGCAGACAAGCACCCCGTCCCGGGTCTCGTGCTCGAGTACAGGGAGCTATCCAAGATAAAGAGCACCTACCTCGACACCCTCCCCGAGATGCGCCTGGGCGACGGCAGGATCCACACGACCTTCAACCAGACCATCGCCGCGACGGGCAGGCTCTCCTCCTCCGATCCCAACCTGCAGAACATCCCGGTCCGCACCGAGCTGGGCCTAAAGATACGCACCGCGTTCGGACCCTGCCGAGAGATGGCCGATCGGGAGGGGGGCGCCGTGTTTCTCTCCGCCGACTACTCGCAGATCGAGCTGAGACTGCTCGCGCACCTGTCGGGCGACGAGGGGCTGATAGCTGCCTTCAAACACGGCGACGACTTCCACAGCTCCACGGCCGCCAGGATATTCGGCACGGCGCCGGAGGATGTTACCCCCCAGCTGCGCACGCGCGCCAAGGCGGTCAACTTCGGGATCGTCTACGGACAGCAGGCCTACGGGCTGTCGCGATCGCTTGCGATCCCGATGCGCGAGGCCCAGGACATGATCGACAGGTACTTCGCGGCCTACCCGCAGGTGAGGAGCTATCTCGACGGGCTGATCGAGCAGGCCAGGGAGGTCGGGTACGTGGAGACCCTCCACGGCAGAAAGAGGCATGTGCCCGGGATCCGCTCCAAGAACCCGGCTCAGCGTTCGGCTGCGGAGAGGGTGGCGATGAACCACCCGATGCAGGGGAGCGCCGCCGACATCATCAAGCTCGCGATGATCGCGGTGGACGGGCGGCTGAGGGCCGATGGGTTCGAGTCGGTCATGATGCTTCAGGTCCACGACGAGCTGGATTTCAGCTGCCCGACCGGGGAGATCGGGCGGCTTTCGGAGATGGTCGTCGAGGAGATGGGCGGGGTTGCGGAGCTGAAGGTCCCGCTGGTGGTGTCGGTCTCCTTCGGCGACACCTGGGCCGAAGCGAAGTAGACGGACGGCGGGGCGGCACGACTTCGGACGGCGCGGTTCTGTGCGCGCTTCGGCCTGCGGCTGGGACGCCGAGGCGCGGTACGCTCCAGAGACGGGCGGAATGAATCGATTAGCGTTTTCTTAAAACCGTCACAGCGTATCCATCAGAGCGAGGGCACATCTCAGCCCATCGATGGCGCTCGACATTATGCCGCCTGCGTATCCGGCACCCTCTCCGCATGGGAACATCCCCTTCACAGACGACTGCAACGTCTCGTCCCTCGTGATCCTGAGTGGAGCGGACGATCGGCTCTCGATCCCGGTGAGCACGGCGTCGGGCCTATCGAATCCCTTGAGTTTTCGCCCCAGAAGCGGTAGGGCCTCGGCCATGGAGTCCAAGACGGGCTTCGGGAGCGCCTTGTCGAGCGAGGTCCATCTGACACCCAGAGAATGGGAGGGGGTCACGCTTCTGGCCCTGGTCGAGGGGCGTCTTGCGAGAAGGTCTCCCACCAGCTGCGCCGGTGCCGCGTAGTTGCCGCCTCCCAGCTCGAAGGCGGCGCGCTCCCATCTCCTCTGGAACTCCACGCCTGCGAGCGGACCGTCCCCGCCGAAGTCCTCGGGGCCGATTCCGACCAGAAGGGCTGAGTTTGCGTTCACGCCGTCCCTCGCGAAG
>CAZPAN010000184.1:0-2287 GCA_964584585.1 uncultured Coriobacteriaceae bacterium
CCTCGGGGTGGTGAGCCTCTCGTCCGGATGCGACTCGCCTTTCTCGATCCATCTCGGGTAGGGCATCCTCTCCTCGTCATCGGGAAACTCCCTCGCGAGACGCGGCGAGTAGTATTCCAGAAGCCCGGACGGAGTGGTGAGGGGGTTCTCCTTCGGATCGCGGTAGAAGGCATGGAAGCCGGCCTCGTCCTCCTCCCAGCCTTCGGCCGGAGGTACTATGAAGCACTTCTTCTCCCGGAACTCCTCATAGGACATGTAGTCCTGCACTCCGGAATGCTCGAATCCGATCCTCATATTGTCTTCGAGGGTGAGGCCTCCCGTCATGGCCTTGACCACCCCCAGCTTCTCGGCGACGGCCAGAGCGCATTCCCAGTCGCTCTTCGATTCGCCGAGGGGTTCGATCGACTGATCCTCGATCACCAGCGTGTTGTAGTTCCCCGACATGATGTCGCAGTTGATGTCGAGTTCCTCGAACTTCGTGTTCACGGGGAGGATGATGTCGGCGAGCAGGCAATCGTCCTCCATCCAGATGTGCTGCGCCACCACGCATTCGATGAGCTCGGAATGCAACGCCTCGATGTATTTGTACCCGCCGTTCCAGGATGAGGTCCACTTGGGAGAGTCGATCCACACCATGTGGATGCGCTCCGATCCCTCGGCCGGGTACTGCATCTTGCGAAACTGGTCCTCCACGGGCACTCCCGCCACGGTGCAGCCGTACCAGGTGAGGGGATTGTCATGCGTGTAATCGCCGGCCAGCGCCTCAGGGACCAGGGTTTCCGGAACCAGGCTCTCCCTGGTGTCGGCCGCATAGGGCAGCAGAACCCTAGAGAGATCGGGGATGAACTCGGCGCGCGGGATCGGGGTCTGCTTCGCCATGCTGAAAAGCTGGTACTCCATCATCTTCAGCTGGTTTCGCCCAGGATGCCCAAGGGCCTGCATGCCCAGGAGCGCGACCTCGAGTCTGGCCGGCTCGTGCGAGTAGGTGGAGCGAATGTACGACCCTCCGTTGCAATGCGCGATTGTCACGTTCTGCTTGGCCCAGCTGCGGGCGAGCGCCTTGATGATCCTCGCCGGAACGCCGCAAATGCCCTCGGCCCACTTCGGGGTCTTGGGGATCCCATCGTCGCCGCCCATGACGTGGTACTCGAACCAGTCAAATCCGATGGCATGGGTTTCCAGATACTCCTTGTCGTAGGTTCCCTCGACAAGCCATGTGTATGCGATCGCCAGCTGAAGGGCCGAGTCGGTGTTGGGCAGGACGGGGATCCACTTGTCCGCATGCACGGCGGCGCCGTAATTGACATCGGGGCACACGTAGATCTGCCTCACGCCTATGTCGCGGAGAAAGAAGCAGTACCTGCTGGGGAAATGCCCTCCCCATCCCCACGGGGTGGTGACCACGTCGCAGCCCCAAAACAGAACGGTATCAGCGTTTTGCGCCACATCGTAGAACAGGTTCTGCTGGTCCCCCTCCCCCACCGGGTCGCATCCCCATATATGCTTGGCACCCCAGTACCAGCCCTCCCAGGAATCGGGATTGCGGGCCTGCAGGCAGTAACCGCCAAGCGTGTCGAGCATCGCGCCCTCGCATCCGCGCGGGCCGTGAAGCGTCTTGACCTGATGGTGCCCATCGGACTGCACGAATATGGAGTTGACCCCATAGGCCTCATGAACCCGTCTGACCTCGCTCGCTATGAGCTCGGCGGCCTCGTCCCAGGAGATCCGCACGTACTTCGACCTGCCCCTGTTCTGGGGGTTGCGCTCCCCCTCGGGATCCCAGTCGACCCGCTTCATCGGGTAGAGGATCCGATTCGGCGAGTACACGCGGTGCTTCGTGGCGAGCGCGAACGGGGTCAGCTCCGACTTGAGAGCAGACTTGAACTCCTTGCCCCGGGCCTTGATCGACCAGGTCCTCAATCCGTCCTCGCCCGCGTTGGCCTCATAGTCGAACGGACGGACCCGCAGGATCCTGCCGTCCTTGACATCGATCTCGGCAGGCTCGGATGCCGAGCACGGCCCGCAGAATCCCAATGTCTTGATGCTGGTGGTGACTTCCTCTCTCATAACTCACCTCTTTCCGTTCTCTTTCAGTCGAGTTGCGTACGCCGATACCGACATGAGCGTTCTCAGGTCCGGATCCCTCCCGTCTGCGCGGGCATGTGCAGACGGGCTGGAGGATTGGGATCTGGATGCGCGCCACGAGGCGGGATGAAACGCGGAGACAAAGCTCCGCCGACCGTGCCATGGATGCACCCCTACACATCCATGGCACGGTAACGTGACA
>CAZPAN010000185.1:0-2275 GCA_964584585.1 uncultured Coriobacteriaceae bacterium
ACACGGGCAAGCAGCAATCGATCACGATCGAGAACTCGGGCAGGATGAGCGACGACGAGATCGAGCGCGCGATCCGCGACGCCGAGGAGTACGCCGAGCAGGACCAGGTGCGCAAGCATAGCGTGGACGTGGTCGCCGAGGCCAACAAGCTCCTGGCCGAATCCGGGGCGGCCGTCGGCAAGCTCGGCAAGAAGCTCCCCAAGGATGCCAAGAAGCGGATACGCAACGACGAGAACGCGTTGCGCAAGCTGATCGGCAAGAAGATGGAGAAGATGACCCCCGAGGACATCTCCGCGATCGAGCAGGCAATCGCCGCGTTGGAGGCTTCCAGCGCAGAAGCGAGATCCCAGGCAGCGAGCGAATAGGGGCAGACGACCTCAACGCATACCCCTCCGGACGCACGGCCCGAATCCGAATCCGACCCCCTCCGCCTCTGCGCGCTTAGACGCTCATCGGCGCAGGTCAGCGCGCCCTCTTCGCCTTCACGCGCATGAGCTGCGGCACGAACCGGATCCCGACGAAAGCAGTAATAGCACCACAGGCATAGCCTGTGGGTTTCTCGCATTAGGCTAAATCGGCTTTCCTTTACACTATTCCTTCAGATTAGATTCATGGAACTTCGGCATACTCGAGAACAGATCGCATCTCGAGACCGACCGAAGCGACCATGCCTGCGTCGAGATCTCGTCAAGGCGAAGCCGGGAGCCGGCGCCGAATGAGGTTCGACGTGGCATCGAGAGCATCGGGGACAGATCGGCGGCTGCCGATGTCACCGTCTCGGATCTGAGACGGCAGGAGATACTCGAAAACCCACCCTCCATGCCGATCGGAAACCATTATCGAAACGTCACGAGAACCATAAGGGGAACATGACAAATCCATTACGTAACAGATACAAAAATAACAATTCCGATGCTTATCTCTTCTATCCCATCAAGAAAAGCGCGATACGGCCTGCGGCGATCTTGTGCCTGGTGGTGCTGTGCCTGGTTGTGCTCCTGCGCATGGCATCCTGTGGCGAACAGGACGAGACCGCCCTTGTCCAAGTCGAGGTCGAAGGTGAGACCGGAGCCGATGTCGAAGAGGAAGCGACGGAGGAAGAAACTGTCGGCTACTCGGCCAACGTGACCGAGCTCCTCCAGCTCCCCGAACTCCCATCCGGCTGTGAACCCACTTCGCTCACGATAATCCTGAACGCCATGGGATACTCGATCGACAACGTGCAGCTCGTCGAGGACTACATGACGTTCGACTCCACGTGGACCGACGCGGATAGTTTCCTCGGAAGCCCCTACAGCGGCGGCGGGGCCTTTCCCCCGGCGATGGTACTCGTCGCAAACAGCTTCCTCGAAAGCAACGGAGCGCAACCGACGGCAAGCGATATCACCGGAACCTCACTCGATGAGATATTGGAGCTTGCGAACTCGGGTATTCCCATCATGGTCTGGACGACCATGTACATGCAGGAGCCGAACTTCTCCGGCCAGACGATCGAGGGTTACGCCTGGTACAGGAACGAGCACTGCGTCGTCGTCTACGGGACCGACGAGAATGGAGACGTGCTGGTCAGCGACCCTCTGGACGGTCTCGTGGTGCGAGATCGCGATCAGTTCGAGGAGATTTACAACACCTGCGGCCAGATGGCCGTGCGGGTCTCGTAGGGATCTCGTAGGCTCCCGCCTCGATCGAGGCGGGGCGCCGCCCCCGACTTCCATCACACACTCGCTCTCATCGCGCAGAATGCCGATCGCCTGCGATTCAACGGAGGCGGGCCATCGGGTCGGATCTCACAGCCCTTCAGAGAGTTGTGGGACACACAGAAATAGCCTGACGTATCAGAAATAGCCTGAATTTATTTATTTTTTAGCCGTTTTCGAAATATTAATTTTCTGTTAAATTGATGAAAGTTTCACTAATGTCATTTTTATGTAGTGCGATGTAGTTGAAAGAAAGGGGTTACGCAAATGAAGGGCTATGCGATGTTGGGAATCGGCAAGTCGGGCTGGATCGAGAAGGATCGCCCTGCCTGTGGACCCTTGGATGCCATCGTTCGTCCACTCGCCGTTGCCATCTGCACCTCAGATGTCCACACCCTTTGGGAAGGCGCCATCGGGGAGCGCCACGACATGATCCTAGGCCATGAGGCATGCGGCGTTGTTGACGAAGTCGGGGAGCTCGTCAAGGATTTCAAGCCGGGCGACAAGGTGATCATCCCGGCCATCACACCTGATTGGAACTCGCTTGAGGCTCAGGCTGGCTACTCCATGCACTCCGG
>CAZPAN010000186.1:0-2261 GCA_964584585.1 uncultured Coriobacteriaceae bacterium
CCTAGGCTCTGTCGCAGCGCACCGTTACGCGGGCTTGGCCGCTGTAGTTGCAGGTGAAGAGCGTCAGGTCGTAGTCGCCGGCGGTCATCTCCTCGACCGCTGTGGAGGCTAGCTCCTCGATCTCCTTCACCTCGTAGGCGATGGTCTTTCCGGACATATCCGTGAGGTAGACCGGATCGTCGATGGAAAGGTTGTTCAAGACGCCGAAGTGGGAGGAATAGTTGTGCGCGCAGATCACCAGGTCGTTGGTCACGGTGGACCCGGAGTAGACGCAGGGCGCGACCCTGAGATTCTCGTAGCTCCACGAGTCCATGACCGGAAGCTCCATCCCGACCGTGGGGGCGTACAGGTAGCCGATGTAGGCGCGCCCGTCTACATCGGCCGTCCCGGTGTCGTCCGACCCGCTTCCCGTCAGGGAGACGAGCTGGGTCAGGGCGCTGTCCGCCGGGGAGGCCGCGCGGCTGTTGTCCCAAAGGTTCCATGAGAGGAGGGAGAGCGCCGCGACGACGAGCACGACACCTACCGTCATGCACGCGGCCCCGATCTTGCGGCGCCACGCGGCCTTGAGCAGCCTACGGCGCATCGACCCTCTCCTTACCCCCGTGACGGACGCCGTACCCCACCGCGAATATGACGATCCCCAGGATCGCCAGGACCGGCACTGGCCAGTTCAGCTGGCCGGTCTTGGGCAGGCTCTTCTCCACGGGCTCCTCCGTCTCCACCGGATTCTCCAACGATACGGAGAGCACTCCCATCTTGGGGTTGGCCGATATGTCGTAGATGTAATCGTCTACATCTTCGTCGAAGTACGGCACGGTCGTTATAAACGGAGAGATCGGCTCGTACCCGTCGGCGGACTCGTTCTGGAGCACCAGATAGAGTCCCAGATCGAGGTCGCTGATCTCCCAATAGCCTTCCGAGTCGATGGCTACCGTGGTGCTCTCCAGCTCCGTCTCCAAGGCGTAGACGGCGAGAGTCTCCGCGAGATCGGGGCTGTCAAGGTCGTCCAGCGTAACCTCGCATGCTTCGAACTCTTCCACCAGGCAGAAGACGTAACCCTCGTCGCCGGAGGTTACGTCGCCCACCTGGTAGACCTCGAGGCAGCCGCCACCGACAGGCGAGTCCTCGTAGGTCATCACGCCCGAGATGGAACCTCTGCGCGCCATGTCAGGCATCGCACCCGCGAGCGCGATCCCGGGGAGGGCGCCGCACGCGGTGATGGCCGCGAGCAGCACCACGCATCCCCATGCCGCGATGCGCTCAAGCGTTCTCATCTCGTTCACCTCCTTCATGTCCGGTAAAGGCGACCTTTCTCGGTCGCCCCCGGCGCGACCGGACCACCACCCCCGCGACCGTCAGGGCCAGCAGCGGCGTGGCCACGATCGGGGCCACCAGCAGGGGGTCCACCTGCGTGGCGTCGGCCGTGACGCGGCTGTCGTCGGCATTGTCTACACGGTGGCCGCGCACCAGCAGCCGGTGCGTGTTGATGCCATAGGGCGTACAGGTCATCAGCGTGCAGTAGTCCTCGCCTTCCACGATGGCCAGCTCGCTGAAGTCCGTTGGCTCGACGACGCGGATCTGGTCCACCTCGTAGGTGAAGGTCTCGTTGAGCACGTGGATGACGAAGGTGTCGCCTTCCTCCAGCTCGTCCAGGTCGGTGAGCAGCCTGGCACTCGGCAGGCCCCTGTGGGCCGAGATCACGCTGTGCGTGCTCTCGCCGCCCACTGGCAGACTCGAACCCTCCAGATGCCCCGCGCCTATCTGCAGCACGGCGCTGCTGGTGCCGTGGTAGATGGGCAGCTCCACGTCGATCTTGTCGATCTCCAAGTAGCCGATGACGTCCGTGCCTGCCACCGAGAGCAGCGACTCGTACTCCTCGAGCTCGCTGTCCGACATCGTGAAACGGCCGGCCTTGCCGACGAGTGACCCGTTGTAGGTCCTCGCCTCCGCGAGAAGCGCCTCGTATGCCTCGTCGTCCAACGCGGCCACGCTCTCGATGTAGCCGTTGATGGCGCGGGTCTGGTGCATCGAGTTCCACCACTCGCTCACCGAGGGGTAGGCCAGAAGGCAGACCCCCGCCACCAGGATTACTACGAGAGCGACGTTCGAGGCCGTCCTCACGCCAGGTCGCCTCACTACGCCTTACGATGGCGCACATAGAGTGCCGCACCGGCACCTACGACGAGCAGGGTACCAACGATGTAGATGATCGTGGTCCCGATGCCGCCGGAGGAGGGCAGGAGGGAGCCGGACTCGTTCAC
>CAZPAN010000187.1:0-2230 GCA_964584585.1 uncultured Coriobacteriaceae bacterium
ACCGACAGGGGCTACGGGGCGTTGACCATCACGTTCTATTCCTTCCTGATGGTCACCATCTGTATGATCCCCGCTACAGACTTCGAGGTCATGGCCTCGTTCGTCAGCGTCGACCCGCTGGGGTCGTGGACCTTCCTCATCGCGCATTCGCTCTGCGTCTCGGTGCTGTCCTATGCGCTCTACACCGCCGCCCTCAAGTACATGGACACCGGCAAGGCGGCGATCCTCGGCTGCGTGGAGCCGGTGGCGGCCACGGTTTTCGGAGCGATCTTCTACGCAGAGCACCCTGGCCCAACGGCACTACTGGGCCTGGCCCTGGCCGTGGTCGCCCTCACCGTGCTATGCCTCCCCGACAAGAAGACGGTGCCCGATGGGGGAGATGACCCCGAAGCCCCATCGTCCTCCTCGCGCTGACAGAGCAGCTCGTCGAACCCGCGCAGGTCCGGGTCCTGCGAGAGCACGTCGAAGGCGAAGAAGTCGATGATCCACTTGAAGAGGTCGTCGCCGTACCTCCCGATGTCGCCCGACTCCACCCAACATTCGCAGATCCTCTCGGCTATGCGGACGTGCTTGCGCAGCTTGTCCACCGGCACGCAGATGCCGACGAGCGATCCGACATGTATGATGTTAGAATATGCCGCTTGGCGCTCAAAGAAGCGATGATCGATCACCGAAGCTGACATTCGGATTCGCATCAACGGGGGGTCTTGATGGAAGATACAACAGCGCCCGTGCGCGTGTCTGTCATCGTTCCCGCGTATAACGCGGAGAAGCATCTAGCGCAGTGCGTGGACAGCGTGCTCGCCCAGACGGAGCGCTCGATAGAAGTCATATGCGTCGACGACGGATCCACCGACTCCACGCTCGATATGCTCAGGTCCTACTCCGAATCCGACTCCAGGGTCCAGGTGATCGAGCAGCCAAACTCCGGTGGCGGCACGGCCCGAAACACCGGGATGAATGTCGCTACCGGCAAGTACCTCTCGTTCCTCGACGCCGACGACTACTTCGATCCCGAGATGATCGAGCGCGCGGCCGACAGGATGGACGAGACCGATGCGGACATCGTCGTCTACAGATCGTGGGTCCATCAGGAGGAAGACGGCAGCACCTACGACGCCGACTGGACCTTCGTGGAGGGCAACATACCCGAGACGGAGCCCTTCTCCTGCGCCGAAATGCCCGATGCCATCTTCAACACCTTCGCCAACGTGCCTTGGAACAAGATGTTCCGCGCCTCGTTCGTGAAGGAGAGCAGACTTCGGTTCCAGGAGATCAAGCGCACCAACGACCTGCTGTTCGTGTGCAGCGCGCTCGCGCTGGCCCGCAGAATTGCAACCGTCGACATGCACCTCGCACACTACCGCATGGGCACCCCAATGAGCTGCCAGGCCACCAACGACAGAGACCCGCTCGGGTTCTTCAAGGCCTTCTCAGCGCTCGCCGACTTCCTGGAGGAACGCGGAATGATGGAGACCCTGCGTACCTCCTTCATCAGGCACGCGCTTGACGGCATCGTCGCCAACATCAACTCGCAGGGAACGCTCAAGGGCTTCTCCACTCTCTACAGATCGAGAAACGACTTCGAGACCAAGCTGGGCATCCTCTCCGATTCCGACCGCATCTCCAATGAGGAGCAGATGGAGGAGTATCGTCAGCTGATGTCCATGAGCTTGGAGGAGTTCCTGTTCGCAAGGCTCCGCAAGGTCCAGTCGCAACGCAACACCGCCTGGCACACAGGCCGTCAGCTGGAAAAGCGAATGTGGGAGGCCATCGATTGCTGCAGCGATCTCGAAGGCCGGATCGCAGACCTCAAGAAAGACATCGAGCAAAAGGACATATGGATCTCTGAGCTGGAGAACTCGACCTCTTATAGGCTTGGGAGCGCCCTGACGAAACCAGCCAGACTCATCAAGGATTCGCGCAGGAAGGGCTAGCTGTCACACCAGGCACAATGCGCTTGGCCCGTCCGCAGCATCCGTCCCGCGAGGCTAGGCTTGACGATCACCTCCCAAAACGCGAAGCCTCCCACCCCATGAAGCTCAGGGATGGGAGGCTCCGTCTGCGCGGTCTTGCCGTATGCCCTGTCGATGCTAGATCGCTTCGGCGCCCTTCTCGCCGGTGCGGATCCTCACCACATCCTCCACCGGGAAGATGAAGACCTTTCCGTCCCCGACCTCTCCGGTGCGGGCGGTCTCGCAGATCACCTTCACCAGATCATCCACCTTGT
>CAZPAN010000188.1:0-2222 GCA_964584585.1 uncultured Coriobacteriaceae bacterium
ATCAGGGAGTTCGAGGAGAAGGCCGACGTGACCGAGGAGGACAAGGAGCAGGCGATCCAGGCCGCTCTTAAGATGACCTTCAGGCCGGAGTTTATAAACAGGATCGACGACATCATCACCTTCCATCCGCTCGACATGTCGATCCTCGACCAGATTGTCGATATCCAGCTTCGCGATGTCAGGAAGCGCCTGACGGATCAGAACATCTCGCTGGACCTCTCTCCGGCCGCAGTGGATCAGCTCTCGATTGACGGCCTCGACCCGGTGTTCGGCGCGCGTCCGCTGAAGAGGCTGATTCAGCGCAACGTCGTCGACCTCGTCGCCAACGCGATAGTCTTGGGAGAGGTGACCGAGGGATGCCAGGTGCTGATAGACATCGACTCCGCCGGCGAGTTCTCGCTCAAGAACATGGGGAGGATCTCGGACGGCCCGACGCTGGTCTCCATGGAGGACCTGGGCCTCGGCGACCTCGGCGCTGATGACTACGAGCTTCCGGAAGAGTGATCTGCCCGCGTCCAAGGGCGTACGCTGGGTCCGCGTCTGGATGATGCGCGATGGGCGTCGACCCGGCGGATCGATGTACGACAGGGGGAGGGTCCGCATGGATCCTCCCCTTCCGATGAGATTGGAGAGATCATGATCGGTTATTCCGAGGTCAGGCGTGCGGCGGACTCGATCCTCGCTAGAACCGGGATCTCCCCGGAGATCGGCGTGGTCCTGGGCACCGGGCTTGCCGGGGCGGTCTCCAACATGGAGGTCGTGGCCGAGGTGCCCTATGGCGATGTCCCGGGCATGAAGAGGAGCACCAACCCCGACCATCCCGGCAGGTTCGTGCTGGGCAGGCTCTTCGGCAAGGATGCCGTCTGCATGCAGGGCAGGATCCACATGTACGAGGGCTACTCCGCAGGCGATGTGTCGTTTCCGATCTTCGCGATGTCGGAGATGGGCGTGCGCACGCTGGTCATCACCAATGCCGCCGGCGCGATCAATACCTCCTACGAGGTGGAGGATCTGGTGCTGATCTCCGACCACATCAACTTCACCGGGGAGAACCCGCTAGAGCTCTCGATCGACCCTAGGCTCGGGGTCCCGTGCCCCGACATGACCTACGCCTACTCGCCCGAGCTACGCGGGCGCGTCAAGGAGGAGGCGGTCTCCGAGGGGATCGAGCTGGCCGAGGGCATCTACATCGGCGTCAGAGGACCGTCCTTCGAGACTCCTGCCGAGATCAGGGCCTTCAGGGCGATGGGCGCCGATCTGGTGGGAATGTCCACCGTGTTGGAGACGATAGCCGCATCCTCGTGCGGCATGGAGGTGCTCGGTGTATCGCTCGTCACGAACATGGCAGCCGGGATCCTCGCCGACAAGATCTCCGCAGAGGATATAGCCAGGCTTTCCAGCGACGTTCCCGCCAGGGTCGGCAAGGTTCTCGCCGCCGCCCTGGGGAAACGCTGATTCATCGCCTTCGCGCGCATGGGCATGGAGGGGCTGGATTATCGTTGCCCTTGCGATCGCTAGATCAGTGCATATCACAAAATAATGTATGAAATCGTACAAATAATGCTTTACTGTACGAGAATTTCGAACAAGTCGGGTATATCCTGTTCGAGTCAGGCAATTCGGGCGCCGTGCATACCACAGGCGCGATCTAGATCAGATGGAGGTAATCGGAATGGCCAAGGAATTCGCCGCTATCGCAAGCATCTCCGATGCGGGAGAGCCGCAGATCCCAGCAGAGCAGGGCTATCAGGACATGATCGCTTTCATGGACAGCCATCAGGCTGGCCAGGTCCTCGCCGACGACGAGATCGGCCTTGTCCTCAACGCGCTGACTGCCATCGGCAGCGATGAGGTCTCGGTCTCCGACGACGGTGCCCTGCAGGGCAACGGCAAGATCACCTACACCAAGGCCGGCGCCGGCATCGAGGTCAAGGTTGACGCTCTTCTCGAGTGCAATGGCGTTTGGGACCGTAACCGCATGCTGTGGAACAATGATATGGCCGTGACCAAGATCTCCGGCGATGCCAGGGTTCTCGGTCTCACCTTCACCTATCGCTTCATCAGCTTCGGCACCGGCGGCGATGGCAGCTCGAAGATCTTCTATAACTACTCCTACACCAAGCGCGTCGACGGTGATAGGCTCGTTGATTTCCAGAACGGTAATACGATCGACACCTCGCAGATGGATGTCTCCACCAACGCCCAGTGGGGTTACTGCATCA
>CAZPAN010000189.1:0-2164 GCA_964584585.1 uncultured Coriobacteriaceae bacterium
GGGTCATCGAGGCGATATGCTCGAGCCGCTCGTTAGCCTCTTCGAGGGCGGCGGTGACCTGTTTCTCCTTCTTCTCCACCTGCCCCTGGAGCGAGGACAGCTGGTGCTCGCGCTTGTCGAGATTGCTGGAGCGTTGGTCGAGGGAGTCCTCACGCTGCATCAGGCGGTTCTCCTGCTGGGAGATCTCGCGCCTACGTTCGTTCATCTCACGGTCGAGCTCATTCTGGATGCGAAGCCTCTCCTCCTTGACTTCAAGCTCGGCATCCCGCTTGATACTCTCGGCCTCTCTCTTGGCCTCCTCGACGATGTTCTCCGCGTTGCTCTCGGCGTCCTGACGCCTTCCTTTCAAGACGGACTGGGATATGAAGTACCCTACTGCGACTCCCACGATCGCAATGACGATGAATAGCACGATTTCCATAGGTTATGCTCCCTGTCGATCCCGGCTAGACGCCGGAGGTTGTCGGATCGCGTGCATCCGGACACACCCCGACCGGGGCAGAGCGCCATCAGTCGACCAGCCGCATCATGGCGCAGCATCTTGAAAATGAAGCCAGGTATTCGGTTCAAGAACATATTCAAGCACGCGTGAGCGTGTTCATGCCGGATGCAATCATTTCAATTGTATGGAGGCCGTTCCCGAGGGTCAACGATTCGAAGCTCCCCCTGATGCAAGAGGCGCCCTGCTCTCGGGCAGGGCGCCTCGAAGCGCCGATCCATTGTCTTTGTTCGGATCAGGCCCCTTACGAGATCGTGATCCTGACCGTCCTCGTCGGATCCGAATCATCGCCCTGCGCGTAGTCGAAGGTGAAGACGAGCTCCCACGAGCCGGGTCCGTCCGAGATGCCGGTGTCGCCAGAGAAGGTGGCCGACTCTTGTGAGATCACAAGATCCTCCGACTCGGGATCCTCGTAGGTGGTGTAGCTATCCTCCGAAGGAGCGGAGTACGACTCGACGCCGCCATCGACGCCCGCTTCCAAGAGCAGCCCGTCTATTACGTCGGGGCCGGAGACAAGGTTGGCGAAGCTGGTCTCGCTTATCCCCACGGTGTCGAGTCCCGCGTCCATGCGGACGCTGGTTATCATGCCGTCGGAATCCGTCACCAACGTCACGACGAGGTTTGCGGAGGAGTCATCCGACTCCGATTCGTCCGCGTAGGCGAGGGTGACGGTTACGCTGCCATCCTCGGACTCGTCAGATCGACTCTCCTCCACGAAACTATCTCCCAGCTCGGAGACGGCGTCGTCGACGCTCAAGCCGAAGAGAGAGACGAGGTCAGGGATCTCCACCAACGAGATGACGGTGGAGACCACCGACGTCGAATCGTCGATGTCCGATTCGGTGATGGTCTGCGAATCGGAGATGGTGTTGGAATGCCTCTCCTGCTGGCGCGCGGAGAGGACGAAGTAGGCCGCTACGACGAGTGCGATCGCCAAAATGACGACAACGGCGATAGTGATCTTTATCTTGCGTTTGGATCGCATCGCCGCCTCGGATTGCTCGGCCGTGCCGGGCATCTTGAAGAAGTTGTCGGCGGCGGACTGCATCTCCTCGTGATCGTCATCCACGCCTATTCCGTCATATCCGCCGGCCATCTTGCGGTCATCGGTCATAGAGAATCACCTTCCATGCCAAGCTGCGGCGAATGTCGCCGCACGTTTATCAGCCCAGCCAGTACATGCACACCCATACCGCGCCCACAACGATCAGCACGGCGGCCACCGCAAGGACGGCCTTCTGGGTCGCCGGCATCGGGATGGGATCGGAATCGGAACGGTCTACCCCTTCGCCTCCGAAAGCTTTCGCCTCATCCGGCTTTGCCTCCTCGCCGTCGTCTTCTACGAGGACCTCGACCGATCCGGCCGATCCGACGCTTTCGGCTGGCGCTCCGGCCACGACCACCATCTCCTCGACGTCTCCCGAAGCGTCGGCGTCAGAAGCGCTGTTCTTCGGGCAGGTCATCTCATCCTCGCGTTCAGCTCACCGGCCAGCTCGTCGAGTCCCACCCCGTGCTTCTCCATCAACACCATCACATGATAGATGAGATCGCCCAGCTCGTACCGGAAATGCTCTCTATCGCCCGAGCACGCGGCAAGGATTGTCTCCACCGCCTCCTCGCCGACCTTCTTGAGAAGCTTCTCTTCGGGCTGCTGGAGCAGCTTCG
>CAZPAN010000190.1:0-2155 GCA_964584585.1 uncultured Coriobacteriaceae bacterium
CGACCTCTCCGAGATAGTCCGCGGCTGCGGCTTCAAGGTGTTTTCCGGCGCGCTTGAGGCTGGCGGGGTGGTCAAGGCCATCAACGTCAAGGGCGCGGGCGACTGGTCGCGCGGCGAGATCGACAAGCTCGGCGACGTCGCTGCCGAGAATGGCGCGAAGGGCATGGCATGGATCGCCTTCACCTCCAAGGGGGAGGAGAAGTCGCCGATCATAAAGTTCTTCTCCGACGAGGTCTACGCATCGATTAAGGAAGCCATGGGAGCACAGCCCGGCGACCTGCTGCTCTTCGCCGCAGACTCCTACGAGGTCGCCAGCGCGGTGCTGGGTGCTCTTCGGTTGCACACCGCCGAGCTGCTCGGCGTCGAGAGGGACGGACATGCCCTGCTTTGGGTCACCGACTTCCCGATGTTCGTATACGACGAGGACGAGAAGCGCTACGCCGCCAACCACCATCCTTTCACGAGGATTCCCGACGAGGACCTCGACAAGATCGAGAGCGCCCCGCTGGAGTGCGGGAGCTACTCCTACGATCTGGTGCTGGACGGGTTCGAGATTGGTGGCGGCACGATGCGCATCCACACTCCCGAGCTTCAGATGAGGGTCCTCGAGAGGCTGGGCTTCACGAAGGAGCAGGCCGAGGAGCAGTTCGGCTTTTTGATGGAGGCGCTCTCGTACGGCGCGCCGCCCCATGGCGGCATCGCTCTTGGCCTCGACAGGGTTGTCATGCTGATAGGAGGATACCGGTCGATCAGGGACGTCATCGCGTTCCCGAAGACCTCCAGCGGGGCGGACCCGATGACCGGAGCTCCCGGCGAGGTGTCGTCAAGGCAGCTGAAGGAAGCGAACATAACGGTCAGGTAATCGACGAGGAGAAAAAGTCAAGTCTTTTACTGACCCTTGCGTTGGACGATACTGATTTCAGCCTCATTCTCGCATCCGGCTCATTGATGGACCGACATGTATGAGACGGGAACCCGGAGTACCGTATGGTGACAGGTATCCTCCGTGGCTTGTGGAAGCTGGAACCTGCGGTCAGGGTACCCACCTATTGATAGGTGGGTTCATCCTTCCGGACGGGAATGGGGTGAGATGCCCGGGCGAGTCGTCGCCCGGGTTTTCTTTTGGCGAGTCGATCGCCTTCGGGCGCGGTGGCGTTGGGAGTCCATGCGCGCGTGCGAGGAGATGCCCGCGACCTCCCGGGGACTTGGGCCGTCATCTTTCCGATCGGGCCTCTCTCGATTCGTTAGGAGCTTGCGATGCCGGTTGATTCCCTGTTTCGAGATGCTAAGAGCGGATCCGGAGGGACCCACGAGCCCCTGCCCGTCCGGATGAGGCCCCGGACGCTTGACGAGGTCGTGGGCCAGGACGACGTGATCGGACCCGGAACCTGGCTGAGGCGCGCGATTGAGGAGGACACGCTGGTCCCGATCGTCCTCTACGGCCCGGCCGGCACCGGCAAGACGACGATCGCGAGGATCATCGCCAAGGAGACCAGGGCGGCATTCATGGAGGTCTCCGCAGTGAGCGGGGGAGTGGCCGACCTGCGCAAGGTCATACAGCAGGCTGGGTCGAGCCTGATGACGAGCGGTCGCAAGACGATTCTGTTCGTCGACGAGATCCACCGCTTCTCGCGCTCGCAGCAAGACGCCCTGCTCCACGCCGTGGAGGACAGGACCGTCATCCTGGTGGGCGCGACCACCGAGAACCCCTACTTCGAGGTCAATTCGGCGCTGCTGTCGAGGTCCCGGGTGGTGGAGCTGATCCCGCTTTCGATCGAGGGGATCGAGCGAGTCATTGACAGGGCGGTCTCCGACGAGCGTGGTCTCGCCGGATCGGTCGAGGTCACCTCCCGGGCGAGGCGCCTGATGGCCCTCAACGCTGGCGGCGACGCGAGAGCGGCGCTCACCACGCTCGATCTTGCGAGCGACATCGCCAGGGACGGGAAGGATCTCACCGAGGACGACCTCGCCGAGATCCGGGAGGACGGCACGATCGAGCCTCCCTTCGCGCGCAGGATAATCACCGTCTCGGTGGTCTCGGAGGCCTCCCCCCGCACGGCGCTTCGCTACGACAAGAGCGGGGATGAGCACTACGATGTGATCTCGGCGTTCATCAAGTCGATGCGCGGGGGCGACCCGGACGCCGCCGTCTACT
>CAZPAN010000191.1:0-2135 GCA_964584585.1 uncultured Coriobacteriaceae bacterium
CCAGCGACCCTCTGCTCCCAAAGCAGATGCGCTACCAAGCTGCGCCACGCCCCGGCAGTCAACCACAAGGAGACAGTGTATAGCCAGTTCGTCTGAAGCACAAGCAGCTCGGGCGACAGGTGGATTCAGGAAGCCGGCGGAGGCTGCACGCTCGGCGCGCTCAACAGAGGCGGATTCAGACGAAAGCGACTGATCATCGCTGCCCCAAGATCATATCCCGCAAGGAGCGTAGGGCCTTCCCTCGGTGTGATATAGCGTTTTTCTGCTCCATCGTCAGCTCGGCCATAGAGAGCTTGCCGCCGTACTCGTCCGGCAGAAAGAGCGGGTCATAGCCGAAGCCGCCGTCGCCGTGCTCGTGGTCGTCTATGCGCCCCTCGACAGACTCCACGGAGCAGAGCTCCGAGCCGTCCTCGTCGACGAAGGCTATCGCGCAGGTGAACCTCGCGGTCCTGTCGGCGACTCCCTCCATCTCTTCCAGCAGCTTGGCGTTATTGGCCCCATCGTCGCCATGGACTCCAGAATACCTGGCCGAATGGATCCCGGGCCTGCCCCCGAGCGCGTCGACCACTATCCCGGAGTCATCGGCGATGGCAGCCAGCCCCGTGTTCCCATGGGCCGACCGGGCCTTTATCAGCGCGTTGTCGATGAAGGTCTCACCTTCCTCGACTGGATCCGGAAAAGAACCGACCTCGGAGAGCGGCACGAACTCGTACCCGTCGATGTCGAGGATCCTCATGATCTCGACGACCTTGTGGGGGTTGGAGGTGGCGACAACCACCCTCTTGGCAGCGCTTCCATCCATTCGCTAGCCCCTCTCCACGGCGGCGCGCTGCAGCTCGAGCAGCTCGCGAAGGCCCTTCTCGCCAAGGTCGAGAAGCGAATCGAGCCTCCCCCGGTCGAAGGTGGCTCTCTCTCCCGTTCCCTGTATCTCGATGAACTCGCCGTCGGCGTTCATCACGAGGTTCATGTCGATCTCCGCGCGGGAATCCTCCAGATAGTCGAGATCGAGCATCAGCCGACCGCCGACCATCCCCATGCTCACCGCAGCGACCTGAGCCACCACCGGGTTGGCCCTCACCTTGCCGGCTTCGTGCCAGCGACGCATCGCCTCGTGAAGTGCCACCCATGCGCCGGTCACCGAGGCGGTTCGGGTACCGCCGTCGGCCTGTATCACATCGCAGTCGAGCGTGACCGTCGTCTCGCCGAGCAGCCGGGCATCCACCGCCGCCCGAAGCGAACGGCCGATGAGCCTCGATATCTCCTGGGTGCGCCCCTTCCTGCCGTTGGTCTCGCGCGGGGTACGCTTGTTGCCGGAGGCAGGAAGCATCGAGTACTCGGCCGTGACCCAACCGCGGCCCTTGCCCCTCATCCACGAGGAGACGCTCTCGTCTATGGTGGCGGCGCAAAGCACCTTGGTGTCGCCGCACTCGATATAGCACGATCCGTAGGCGTTCTTGAGAACCCCCGTCGTGATCTTGACCGGCCTGAGACCATCGTCCGGTCTGTTGAAAGACCTCTGCACGCCGATCACCATCAGTTGCCTCCAATCTTTCGCCTGAGCGCGGAGGGCGCCTTCATCATCACGCTCCCCACTCTGAACGCATACGAGCCGGAAATGTCGTCGAGCTCGGATCTCAGCCTCTCGTTCTCGGACCGGAGGCGGTCGCATTCACCCTTCAGCTCGTCGATACGGCTTGCCTGCATGTCGAAGTGATACGCGATCGGATCTTTCAGGAGGCGCCTGATGCTCTCGTCGATCCAATCGGGCATCTCGGAAAGGTCAAGCTCCCCGTCGGAGACCGCGCGGGACATGTCGTCCCTGGCCAGCTCGAGCACCTCCCGCTTGAGGCTCGCGCTTATGCGGTTGAGCGTGACCCAGAGGCTGTCATAGTACTTTCGCCAGTAGGTGGAGGACACCTTCGAAAACAGCTCCGGCCTCTCGAGCATCCAGTCGCGGATGAGACCGTACTCCACCCGGCACGCGAGCGACTTGCCCCTGTCGTGCACCGACGACCCGGGGTTGTCCCTGCGGTTCATGTAGCAAGGCCTGTCGATAAGAAGCACCCGGTCCGCCGCACAGTAGCCCTTGAGAAAAAAACCGTAAACATGGAAGCTCGCTCCGGGGGTCTCGTTGT
>CAZPAN010000192.1:0-2132 GCA_964584585.1 uncultured Coriobacteriaceae bacterium
CGTGCCATGCGCGCGAAGGCTGGGAGGGAGCTCTGGCCTGCGAAGGGGTCAGGCTTCCCAGCTCACCCCGCTGGCGTAGTCTATCTCCACCCCAGGCTGCACGTTGTAGCAGTAGACGTTGAAGCTGATTCCGGCACCGCCATCCTCCACCGAGAGAGCCTCGATCTGCACTCCCCGGGCCACCAGCTCATCGCCCTCGAAGATCGGCGTCACGCGGTACATGACGTGGTTGCCGGTGGAATCGACGTAGTCGTCGACCATGTCCTCATACGGAAGCATCCCCTCTGTGTTCATGTATCGAGTGCCGGTTATGAGGTTCGACACGTTGTCGTTCTCGCCGGTGAGCCGATAGCCTATGAGATGGCATCGGTTGTAGAGATAGCCGCCGTCGATGAAGCCGTAGCTCTCCTGAACCCATCCGGAGGGACGCACGCCGGAGATGTCGCCGCGCTCCTCGGTCGGCATGGTCTCCGGGCCGATGCATGCGGTGGCGACGGTGCATCTGCCCAGATCGTCGAGCTCGCCATAGCTCTCGAAGGCAGTCGTTGTGATCTCCGATTCCTCGAAGCCGGGTTCTCCCCCGGCGATCGTCACGGAAGCCTCGCCCGAGTACTCCGGAACATCGGAGACGGTGATCGACCCCTGGTCTGCGTCGACGTAGCCAAAGGACGGTTCCTCCGCAGAGTTTCGAGAAGGATCCTGCTGGGAGATCCAGTCTCCGAGCACGCCCAAGCCCCCGTCTCCGGAGAGCATCCATGCGACGCATATGGCCACAAACATCAGGACGGCGCCCGTTCCAAGACTCTTGGCGCCACGTCCCCTGAAACCCCTGGAAAACGCTGATCGTCTCATTCTTCCCGCCTTCGGCCCTTCGACCCCCTCTGTGCCCTGCGCGGCAGCAATCCGATCGTCGCTTCCGGCCGATCAGCTCTCCGATTCGCCGTAGAAATCTAGGATCCCGTTCAGAAAGCTCCTGTAGTCCTCGATCAAACTTCTCGGACTCACTATCCGGACGAGTCCCTCGAACTGCGCGAGCCAACCGAACAGCACCGGGCTCACCTTCACGTTGGCCTTCATGCGCGCGGTTCCGTCGTCGTAGCGCCCGTAGGACGCCTCGACCCCGAAACGGTCGATCATCGCGTCGAAGACCTCAGCCTTGACCGAGAACCACGCGGTGACCTCCTCGCCGTCGAACATCCCGAACGCCCTCCCCTGGAAGCCGGCCGGATCGAAGTTGGCGATGCGCTCGTTCCTCACGCAGGGCGCCTCGATGGCCTCAACCTCCGTCATGCGGTCCACCCTGAAGGTCCTGAAGTCGTCGGCATCGGAGTCGAAGGCTATCAGATAGTAGAGATCGCTGGAGTATATGAGACGGACAGGTGTCTGCTCGTAGGCTTGGCCATCATGGCGGAACCTGCGTTGGCCGTCGAGGTCATAGACCAGGTACTTGAACGAGATGCGCCTCTTGCCGGTGATCGCCGACTGGATGATATCGACGTTACCCAGCACGTCGGTGCATTGGTCATCCGGCGGCTTGCTGACATACACGTTGCCGTCGAGCCGCCCTCTCTGGTGCGTGGAGGCCAGGGATTTGATCTTGTCGACCAGATCGTTGGCCTTGCCGTCGGGAAGGAACCTGCATGAGCAGATAGCGTCGCGGACGAGCAGCAACTCGGAGATGCTGAAACGGCGCTCGACGAGGCGATACCGCACGGGCTGCTCGTCGGTCTTCCGTATCTCGAACCCGAACTCCCCGAGGCAGCCGATGTCGCGGTAGATCGACTTCCTCTCAGCCTGAATCCCCCGTTCATGGAGCCGTTGGATGATCTCCCTCATCGTGACGCCATGGTCCTCGTCGGTCTCCTCCAAAAAGATCCTGGCCAGCTCAAGGATCTTGTGTTTCTGCGATTTAGATCTCGCCATGCTCGAGTCTGCTTTCGGTGTAAAAGAGTTCGGGGCAATCTGGGAAACGTTCCATTGTCCCCAGATTGCCCCAAGCTATTGATTCTATTGCGCTCGGAAATTATTTATTTACTCACATTTGTTGGAGCAATAGAGTCGCCTTGTGCCATCGTCGAGACGGAAGCAGAAGTTATACGATACTTCGCCGTCGGTCTCGGTGTACTCGATCA
>CAZPAN010000193.1:0-2124 GCA_964584585.1 uncultured Coriobacteriaceae bacterium
CCGTTTCCCCCGGTAGAATAGGGAAAACGGCTCTTTTTTACTGCAAAAGTCGGGTATTAGCATCCAAGTTCTTCGGCATCCTACTCCAGGCCCTTTTTCCGCTGCGATGGAGTATCGCCGAGACGGTTAAGAGCCGCCCGCTTCCCCCGTAGCCAAGGCGAAGGCCCGCTGGTTCATCTCCAGATATGCGGGCTTCACGCATGTGGCCAGGGCCTGCCGCATCTCATCCATACCGAAACCGAGCATCCCGGCGGCGCTCGCTGCGGCAAGCATCACGGTGTTGAGGACCTTGCGGCTTCCACATTCTTCGCAGACCGCAGCGGCGTCGACGATCTCCAGCCTGCCGATCCGGCCGCTGTCTGCCAGGCTTTTCAGGCTGCCCAGTATCCCATCCACGTCGTAGACGACCTCGGACGCGGACGACATCGAAGGACACACCCCAACGTCCGGCACCGCCACGCTGCCACCATATCTCAGAAGCCCCAGGTACCTTAGCGCCTCGCCAGGCTCGAAGGCGACCACGGCATCGCCCTGCCCGGTCGCGACCATCGGGGAGAGAAGGGTCTCGCTCTCTCCCGCTATCCTCACGTGCGTCACGACGCTGCCGCCTCGCTGCGCCATGCCGATGGTCTCTGCGGTCCTCACGTCGAGTCCCGCATCGAGGGCCGCACGGGCGAGCACCCTTGAGGCCAGCAGGATCCCCTGCCCGCCGACGCCGGCCAGAACGATCTGCCTCACCTCGCGGCCTCCTCGACCATCACGGAATCGAACGGACACACCTGAGCGCACAGCGAGCAGCCGTTGCATTGCGACGCGTCTATCGAGACCACGCCGTCTGACACCGCGAGCGCCGGGCAACCGATCTCCCTTATGCACTTCCTGCATCTCGTGCAGACGTCCTGGTCGATCCTGGCGGTCATCCCCGACCTCGTCACCGCCACGCAGGGCGACTTGAATATGATGGCGGATGTGCCGGGCGACTCCATCACCAGCCTGACGCGATCCATCGACTCCTCGAGATCGTTTGGATCGCACTCGAACACCGGAGAGACCCCGATCGCTTCTAGGACCTTGCGGATGGAGATAGGTTCCACCCGCATGACACCGTCCTCCCTGGCCGACATCCGCACGCCGGTTCCAGGATGCGGCTGATGTCCGGTCATCGCGGTGGTCGAGTTATCGAGGACCATCAGGTTGATGTCGTTTCCGTTGTAGACGGCGTTCACCACGCCGGTTATCCCCGAGGCGAAAAACGTCGAGTCGCCGACGAAGGCGAAGCTCGTCGCATCGGGTTCCGCAGTCTTCATCCCCTGGGCCATCGTGATGCCCGCGCCCATGCACAGGCAGTTGTCGACCATGTCGAGCGGCATCGCGTTGCCCAGCGTGTAGCAGCCGATGTCGCCGGAGTAGTAGGCCTTGCGTCCCTTCGTGGCGCGCTTCACCGCGTAGAACGCCCCTCTGTGCGGGCATCCGGCGCAGAGCACCGGCGGCCTCGGCGGAAGAGATGCCGCAGGGTCGGATCCTTCGGGGACGGGATCGGCCGCATCGGTCTCGGCGGATCCATCGGGGCTCACCCATGCCGCATCGGCTCCGGCGGATCCGTCGACACCGCACTGGGGCGCATCGACTCCGGCGGACCCATCGGGAGAGCCTTGGGTCTCGGCGGCTTCGGCGACATCGACGGCGATCCCGCCAGCAACGCCGACCGACTCTAGAAAACGACGGATGTCGGCGATCACGGTGTCGACGGAATTCTCGCCCGCCGCGTTTACGCTCCCGTCCCATCTTCCCGACACATATGTCTCGAGGCGTCCCCTTCCGCATGCGGAGATCAGCCCGTCCTCCACGACACCGTCAAGCTCTTCTAGGCAAAGCACGTGGTCGAGGCCGTCCAGGAAGCTCATGGCTAGGGGATCCGGGAAGGGATAGGGGGTCCCGATCTTCAGGATCCGCACCTCGACCCCCGGGCCGTCCGGGGAGATCCCAAGGTCGTGCGGCCTCGAAAGCGCCTCCATCATGTACGCATAGGAGATCCCGCCCGCCGCAAGACCGATCCTCGGCAGGGATGTGGCGGAGCCGAAAGACATGCCATCGAAGCAGGAGTCGACCCGAGCGCCGGATCTA
>CAZPAN010000194.1:0-2069 GCA_964584585.1 uncultured Coriobacteriaceae bacterium
CAAGGAGTTCGAAAACCACATGGATCCGCTGGTGGTCACGTTGGAGCACGAGCAGTACGTGACCAGCCTTATCCACGACATCTACGCCGCCGCGCAGTCCGTCAATGACTTCAGGACGATGAAGTTCCTCGACTGGTTCATCGACGAGCAGCTTGAGGAGGAAGACAGCGCTAGGACGATGATCAGCAGGATGAGGCTGTTTGGGTCCGACTCCAAGGCTCTCTACGACCTGGACCAGGAGTACGCCGCCCGTACCTATACGGTGCCGAGTCCGCTCGCCGATGCCAACATGTGAGCCGTTCTGCGGCTCGCAGCGAGCTTGAGAAACGCTGATCGATTCTTCCGTCCGCATCCGCTCGCCTTCGGCCCTCTTCGCCCCCTGCATGCTTAGGCTCGACGGCGCGGTCAGCGCCCTCGTCGTCTTCGCATGCATGGGCTGCGGGACGGATTGGATCCGGACGAAGGCAATTGATCAGCGTTTCCCCTTGTGGTTTCTAAAATAGCCGCAGGGACAATCGGAGAGATGCGAGGTGGGAGATGGGCCGGACGGTGGTGCTCGCATGCAGGACGCTCGAGAAAGAGCTGCTCCTGGCCATGGAGCGAACCGGTGTGGACTTCGAGACGAAATGGGTCGAGTCGGGACTTCACGACACGCCGAAGAGGCTCCATGCGAGGCTGGAGGAGCTGGTAGCAGAGATCGATTCGGACGCAGGCCCGGGCGAAGGCCGCGCTGGACGCATCCTGCTCGCCTTCGGCTTCTGCGGCAACTCCCTCGTAGAGCTTAAATCCAAGCGCCACGATCTGGTGTTGCCGAGGGTGGATGACTGCATCTCGCTTCTGCTCGGATCGCTTTCCAACCGTGTCGAGATCTCCCGACGCGACGCCGCGATCTTCCTCACCGAGGGCTGGATGCGCGGCGAGCGCAATATATGGGTCGAGTACACGCACATGATCGATCGCTACGGCCAGGAGCAGGCTGACGATCTCATCGAGATGATGTACGGACACTACAGAACGCTCGGTCTCATCGACGATGGCGCCTACGATATCGAGGCCCTGCTGGACGAGACCGCCGTCGTGGAGCAGACGCTCGGGCTGTCGCGCAAGGTCTACAAGGGAACGCTCTCCTACCTGGAGGATCTGCTGACGGGTCCGTGGGATTCGGATAGATTCGTCGTTAAGCCCCCGGGCGAGGAGCTGACCCAAAACGACTTCCTCATGGTCTAGGTAACATTGCTTTCGCCCGCTTCTAGCCCGCGCCGCAGCCCATGCGCTCGTGGGGTGATCCGAGCGGGCACCCCATGCGCAGCCATCTGAGGAAGGGGGAGCAGGTGAACGCCTTTCGAACGGTCGACGGAACCTCTGAGGCCGAGCACGAGGAGAAGGGCAGCCGCTTTCTCTCGTATCTCACGCATGTGACGAGCGAGGAGGAGGCCATCGCCTTCCGCCGTTCGATTCGCGAGGCGATCCCTGAGGCCAGCCACTATGTGAGCGCCTACATCATCGACGAGGGCAACGTCATGCGTTACTCCGATGCCAAGGAGCCGCATGGGACGGCGGGGATGCCGGTATTCACGGTCATCGAGAAGCTGGGGCTGCGCGATGTGGTATGTGTGGTCGCGAGGATCTTCGGAGGCACGCTGCTCGGGCGCGGCGGACTCATGCGTGCATACACGAAGGCCGCTCAGATGGCCTGCGACAACGCCCGGTTCGTGAGAAAGGCCCCGTGTCGCGACGTGCTGGTATCGGTGCCGTACCCCCTGTACGAGTCGGTGTCGAAGAGGCTAGGGGATATGGAGGGCGTGACCGTGACGGGAACGTCTTTCGCTGACGACGTGACCATGGAGCTTCTGGTGCTCTCGGAGCACGTCGAGGCGGTTTGCGAGTCGATCTCCGACATATGCTGCGGAGCGGCCGAGATCGTGACGGGCGACGAGCAGCTCCGTCTGGTGGGGGAGTGAGCACCGCAGATGACCCCTGCTTGCGGGGTTAGGTATGTGTGGGGTCGGTCTGCAGTTGCTTGTGCATCATGACATGGGGGACGTGCTCGTCCATGTATTTTTCGCCGC
>CAZPAN010000195.1:0-2035 GCA_964584585.1 uncultured Coriobacteriaceae bacterium
GCATTATGTCCTTGGAGGTGACGGCGGCTTCGCCGCAGGGGCGCTCGAAGGTCTCGTCGCATTCCTCGATGATATCGTCGAAGTACAGCCAGCCCTCCCTGTGGCCTCCGGCCACGATGCGGTGCTCGACAGTGGGGCATTTGGGCATGGCATCGTCGACCTGCGTGCAGACGTAGTTGTCGTCGACGCAGACGATCGCCTTCACGCCCGCACTCTCCACGCGGTAGACGATGTCCTTGGAGGTGAGCTGGAGCGTGGCCGGGATGAGCGTGGCTCCGATCTTGCACAGCGCGACCGCGACCACCCAATACTCCCACCTACGGCGCAGGATCACCATCACCACATCGCCCTTGCCGATCCCCAGCTTTGTGAAGGCGTTGGCGGCCTGATTGGAGAGACGCGAGATGTCGGTGAAGGTGAAGAGCCTCTCGTGGTCGTAGTCGTCGCACCACAGGAGCGCCCTCTTGTCGGGTTCGACCCTGGCCCACTCGTCGACGACGTCGAAACCGAAGTTGAAGTCGTCGGGGACATTGATCTGGAAGTTCTCGTAGAAGTCCTCGTACGAGTCGAAGTCTATCCTGGGACAGTATTTCTTCAGGATATGGTCCACTGTTTCGCTGCACTCCCCTCGATTGATTCCGCTTGCCGCCTCATCCCAGCCTCGATGAGCCGGATTCCGTTCCGTCGAATGATAACCATTCGCGAACGAGGTCAGACGGGCCGCCCGGCAAAGAGCCATCGCCCGTCGCGCAATCGGAACAGCCGAGCGCCCCGGGCATTCGGCGCTCGGGCTACTCTGCGATTATCGTCACGAACTTAGCCGGCACGTCCCCGCCGCAACGCTGGCCGTGGGGCATCGCCGGATTGAAGTAGATGCTGTCACCGGGACCGAGCTCGAACTCGCGCCCGTCCCAGCAGACGATGACGGTCCCCTCCAGCACGATGTTGAATTCCTGGCCGCTGTGAGTCACCAGCTTGGCCGGCTCGTCTGTGGGGTCGAGCTGCACCAGCAAGGGCTGCATGATCTTGCCGGCATAGCGCCAGGCGAGGTCGTCGTAGTGATACCCGGGGTACCTGTCGACCGCATGGGCCTCCCCCGCCCTCACCAGGTGGTAGGTGTTGAGCTTGGCGGCGGTGCCGGTGAGGATCTCGGTGAACTCCACGTCGAACATCCTCGCCATATGGTAGATGGCCGATATCGGGACGTCCTGCCCGGTCTCCTCCCACCGCATGTAGGTCTCGGGCGAGACTTCCAGCTCGGCGGCCATCTCCTCAACCGTAACGTCGCATGCCTCCCGCAAACCCTTGATGCGAAGGCCGATCTCCTCGAACATAGGTTCCATCTGAGCCTCCAGTCTCCCTAACCTGCCATCTGGCCTTGGATGACAGCGCCGCGCGTATACGGAAGCGCCGATCGATTTGTTCCGTCCGCCTCCGGCCCCCTCCGCACCCCTGCGGCACGAGCCGGATCCGGACGGAAGGCGTTTTACTATATCGCACGGCCTGCAAATCGCGAGGGGAAGAGGGCTAGCCTCCTCCCCTGCTGGAAATTCTATCTAATGGAGCAGCGCGAAACCGCCTGCCACTCGCCTCCTAGCCTGCGGAAAGCCCGTCTCCGCGACAAGGCGCCCTACTCGTTGAGGACGGCGTCGTCGAGGCAGTTGTCCTCGGACTGTTCGATGCCGCTGCCTACAGAATCCGAGCTGGTTGCGGAATCGGTGGAGGATGATGTACTGGATGAGGATCCGCTAGAAGAGGTGGACCCGCTCGACGTCGATCCGCTGGACGTGGAGCTTCCACTGCTGGAAGAAGTGCCGGAGCTGTAAGACTCCTGGGTAGACGACTCGGTGGTCTCCTCCTGCTCGGTAGCCTCCTCCTGCTCGGCGGCCTCGGCTGCAGCGGCTTCGGCCTCAGCTGCGGCCTGCTCCTCGGCGTCGCGGGCGGCTATCGCAGAGTCGAGGGTGCTGACCTCCTCGCCACTAGATTCGGATGTGTAGACGAGGTAGCCGAGCTCCTCGTCGGTCGAGTAGCAGAT
>CAZPAN010000196.1:0-2022 GCA_964584585.1 uncultured Coriobacteriaceae bacterium
TCCGGTGTGGACCTGCATCTCGGGTGCCACAGCGCTCCGCTTGACCACGCAGCCGTCGGGGGCGAGGTTGCCCCAGAGGATCTGCAGGCCGCCATTGGGACTGAACGGGTCGTCGAAGCTGCGAATCGCATCGCGGTCGAGCACGGTCGAGCCAGCGATGTTCTCCCCGAGCGTATGGCCGGTGACGGTCATCGCGTCGAGGTCGAGCAGGCCGTGGGCGGCCAGTTCCGACTGCACTGCGGGGATCCCTCCCGCCGCATCGAGGTCGGGCATGTGGGTTGGGCCGGCAGGCGCCAGATGACACAGATTCGGGGTCTTGGCCGACATCTCGTTGAAAAGCGCCAGGTCGAGCTCGATTCCGGCCTCATGGGCGATCGCCAGCAGGTGCAGAACCGTGTTGGTGGAGCAGCCGAGCGCCATGTCGCAAGCGAGGGCGTTGCGGATTGAACGATCGTCGACGATCTGCCGGGCGGTGATGCCCCGCCTCAGCATTTCCATGATCGCCATGCCCGAGCGCTTGCCCAGCTGAAGGCGCTTGGAGTGCGTCGCGGGGATGGTGCCGTTGCCGGGCAGCGCTATCCCGATCGCCTCGCACAGACAGTTCATCGAGTTGGCCGTGTACATGCCGGAGCAGCTTCCGCAGCTGGGGCAGCAGCTCTCGGCGCACTCCTCCAACGACGCCTCGTCGATAAGTCCCGCCTTGTAGGAGCCCACGGCCTCGAACATCTTGGAGAGACTGACCTCATGACCGTCATATCTACCAGCCAGCATCGGGCCTCCGGAACAGACCACGGCCGGGACGTCAAGGCGCAAGGCCGCCATCAGCATGCCGGGGACTATCTTGTCGCAGTTGGGAACAAGCACCAGCGCGTCGAGCTGGTGGGCTATCGCCATAGTCTCCACGCTGTCGCAGATCAGCTCGCGCGAGGGCAGCGAGTACTTCATGCCGACGTGACCCATCGCGATGCCGTCGCAGACGCCGATCGATGGGAAGAGCACCGGGGTGCCGCCCGACATCGAAACGCCGGCCTTCACCGCATCGGCCAGCTTATCGAGGTTCATATGCCCAGGCACTATCTCGCTGTGCGCACTGACGATGCCCACCAACGGGCGCTCCAGCTCTTCGGGAGTGTATCCGAGAGCATAGAGCAGGCTCCTGTTGGGCGCCCTCTCGCTCCCCTGCGTCACGTTCGCGCTTCTGAGCTCCATCTCTCCCCTCCTCGGCGTCGCTCCCCCACGACGCCCGCCTCCGCCGTCTCCTAAAGACGCTCGTCTCGATTCGCCTCGGCGTTGATGTGCCCTACTTCCTCAGCCAGGGCATCATCGCGCGCAGTTCGGCACCGACCTTCTCGATAGGATGGTCATGCTGCTGGCGGCGCTGGGCAAGGAAATGCACCTTTCTGCCTCCTGACGGATTCATCTCGGCGAGGAACTCGCTCGCGAATGTCCCGTCCTGGATCTCGGCGAGGATCTTCTTCATCTCCTTGCGCACATCGTCGGTGATGAGGCGCTTGCCCGTGCGGTAATCTCCGTACTCGGCGGTGTTGGAGATCGAGTAGCGCATCTTGTCGAAGCCGCCCTCGTTGATGAGATCGACGATCAGCTTGACCTCATGGCAGGTCTCGAAGTAGGCCATCTCGGGGGCGTAGCCGGCTTCCACCAGAGTGTCGAACCCAGCGTGGATCAGCTCGGAGAGTCCCCCGCAGAGCACGGCCTGCTCGCCGAAGAGATCGGTCTCGGTCTCCTCCCTGAAGGTGGTCTCGAGGATCCCCGCACGCCCAGCGCCGATTCCGGCCGCGTAGGCGAGCGCGATCTCCTTGGCCTTGCCGGTATAGTCCTGGTCTATGCAAACCAGGCAGGGGCAGCCCTCGCCCTCGGCATAGAGACGGCGCACGGTGTGGCCCGGACCCTTGGGAGCGATCATAATGACGTCGATGTTCTCGGCGGGGACGATGGTCTTGAAGTGGATGTTGAACCCATGTGCGAACGCCAGCGCGTCCCCTTCTTTCATATGTGGGGCGA
>CAZPAN010000197.1:0-2011 GCA_964584585.1 uncultured Coriobacteriaceae bacterium
AGGATGATCGTCCCGGCCTTCTTGATGAACGACCATGCGCGCTCCCACATGCTGCGGAGCACCGAACCGATGGTCGGCCAGTGGTACGCGGGGAGCTCCATGATGAACGGGGTCGTCTCGCCCGTGAAGAAACGGGTCTTCTTGAGGATGATTCCCGAGCACAGGATCACGACGATCCCCAGGAAGTACGCGCTGGGTGCGACCCACCAGACGCCTCCGAAGATCGCGCCGGCGAACAGGGCGATTATCGGAAGCTTGGCACCGCAGGGGATGAAGGTGGTGGTCATGACGGTCATGCGCCTGTCGTTCTGGTTCTCGATCGTGCGCGACGCCATGACGCCTGGCACGCCGCATCCGGTTCCGATCAGGATCGGGATGAACGACTTGCCCGACAGGCCGAACTTCGAGAAGACCCTGTCGAGGATGAAAGCGACACGCGACATGTACCCGCAGTACTCGAGGATGGCGAGCAGCAGGAACAGCACGAGCATCTGCGGCACGAAGCCCAGAACCGCGCCGACACCGGCGATGATCCCGTTGACGATGAGGTCGAGCGTCCAGTCGGCCGCGCCGATGGCGTTCAGGGCATCCTCCGCGAGCACCGGGATGCCGGGCACCCAGATGCCGTACTCGGCGGGATCGGGCTCGGATACCGTCAGGGCCTCCTCGTAGGCTGCGAGGTCGACCTCGACCACCTCGTTCTCGCCCGTCTCGTCGTCGTAGACGTCGTAGGTCGCCAACAGGCCGATCGCCTCGGCCTCCCCGGCGAAGGTCGCGGACTCTGGATCGAGCCCATGCTCCTCGGCGGCGCCCTCGTAGGCCTCGATGACCGCTTCGGCGTCCTCGAGCTCGCCGAGGGCGTCGTCATAGCCCTCGCCGGTGGCTGCCAGGAACCATCCGTCGCCGAACACGCCGTCGTTGGCCCAGTCGGTTGCATATGTCCCGACCGTGGTGACCGAGATGTAGTAGACGAGGAACATGATCACCACGAAGATCGGCAGCGCGAGCCACCTGTTGGTGACGACGCGGTCGATCTTGTCGGAGGTCGACAGCTCCCTGTGCGGGTTCTTCCTGTAGCAGTCGTCGATCATCGTGGAGATGTACTCGTATCTCCCGTTTGCGATTATCGACTCGGAGTCGTCGTCGTGCGTCTTCTCGAGGTTCGAGATCTGGTTCTCGAACCTCGACTGCACGGCCTTGATGTCGACTCCGGGGTCCACCTGCTCCTCGAGCTTCTCATCGCGCTCGAAGACCTTGATCGCGAAGTAACGTGAGAGCCTGGGGTCGATGCCTGCGGGGATGGCGTTGGAGATCTTGGAGACGACCTCCTCTACGTCATCGGCGAAGCGATGCGCGGGAGCGGGCTTCGCGCCCTTGGTCACCTCGACGAGCGCGGACTGCAGCTCATCGACGCCATCTCCCTTGAGCGCGGAGATCTCTACGACCTTGCATCCGAGTTCTTTCGAGAGCGCCTCGATATCGATCTCGTCACCGTTCTTGCGGACGATGTCGATCATGTTGATCGCCACGACCACGGGGATCCCGAGTTCAAGGACCTGGGTGGTGAGGTAGAGGTTGCGCTCGAGCTGCGATCCATCGACTATGTTGAGGATTACGTCGGGCTTACTCTGCACCAGGTAGTTTCTGGCGATGACCTCTTCGAGGGTGTATGGGGACAGAGAATAGACTCCGGGCAGGTCGGTGACGACGACGTCCTTAGCCGACTTCAGCCTGCCCTCCTTCTTCTCAACAGTGACTCCCGGCCAGTTGCCTATGCGCTGGTTTGATCCGGTGAGCTTGTTGAACAACGTAGTCTTGCCGCAGTTAGGGTTACCGACAAGCGCTATTTTGCTCGACATCTATCAATTCCTTTCCTAGTTTTATCGTCTAGTTTTTGTTGTCCAGTTTTGTTGTTTGGAACTAGCAATCGAGTTGTTTGAGTATCTGCCCCAATCCGTCGGTAGATTCCTTCTTTCCTTGGGCTGGTTTTGAGTGCCTTTACTACTCTTAC
>CAZPAN010000198.1:0-2010 GCA_964584585.1 uncultured Coriobacteriaceae bacterium
GGCGAACACGGTCCCTACGACGTCGTCTTCAATTGCGCGGCGATCACCAACGTCGACGGATGCGAGACGGACGAGCAGGGAGCATACCGGGTGAATGCCACCGGGGCGGAGAACCTCAGCGCGGCCTGCGCCGCGAGCGGCGCAAAGATCGTGCACGTGTCCACCGACTACGTGTTTCCTGGCACGGAGAAAGGGGATCGCGTCGAGTCCGACCCGACCGGCCCGACGAGTGCATACGGGCGCACGAAGCTTGCAGGCGAGCAGCTGGTCGCGAGAGCGAACGAGCGGCACTTTATCGTGCGCACCGCCTGGCTCTACGGATACTGCGGCAAGAACTTCGTCAAGACGATGCAGCGCCTGGGGGCATCCCATGACGAGGTGCGGGTGGTGAACGACCAGATCGGCAATCCCACCTCGGCAAACGATCTTGCCTACGAGCTTCTTCGTATCGCCGAGACCGACAACTACGGTATCTACCACTGTACGAACAAGGGGAGTTGCTCGTGGGCCGACTTTGCGCGTGTCATCATGGAGGACTCGAAGCTCGACTGCACGGTTGTCCCTGTGACAAGCCAGCAATACAAGCAGGACAATCCCGCGAGCGCCGACCGTCCTGCGTACTCGAGCCTGCGCAACGCGCATCTTGAGGATACGATCGGCGATGAGATGAGGCCGTGGGAAGAGGCGCTCGCATGTTATCTGAGTAGGCAATCGTCTTTGTGCGACGAGGCGTAATTCGAAGCAAGGAGTTTGCTGCGATGCATGAACCGCGTATTCCCCAGCGCATAATCGTGACCGGTGCGGCTGGATTCATAGGGTCGAATTTCGTTCACTGGGTCGTTCGGAATGTTCCCGATGTAGAGGTTTGCGTGCTCGACAAGCTTACCTATGCGGGAAACCCCGAGAACCTTGCCGGCCTGCCGGAGGATCGCGTTCGGCTCGTAGTAGGGGACATCTGTGACGAAGAACTCGTTGACTCTCTCTTTGCCGAAACAGATGCCTGCGTGCACTTTGCCGCCGAGTCTCACAACGACAACTCGATCGCCGACCCTCGCCCCTTCGTGCAGACCAACGTTGTGGGCACCTACACGCTGCTCGAGGCGGCGCGTCGCTACAAGGTTCGCTTCCATCACGTTTCAACCGACGAGGTATACGGCGATCTGGCGCTTGACGATCCGGCGCGCTTTACCGAGGAGACGCCGTATCGACCCTCGAGTCCGTATAGCTCCACAAAAGCGTCGTCCGACATGCTTGTGCGCGCGTGGCACCGCACGTATGGTGTCGAGGCGACTATTTCGAACTGCTCAAACAACTATGGGCCGCGTCAGCATATCGAGAAGTTCATTCCGCGCCAGATCACCAACATCATCGACGGCATACGCCCGAAGCTCTATGGCGACGGACGTAATGTGCGCGACTGGATCCATACCGAGGACCACTCGAGCGCCGTATGGTGCATTCTCACGAAGGGTGCGATCGGCGAGACCTATCTGATCGGCGCAGACGGGGAGAGAAACAACAAAGAGGTGCTCGAACAGATCCTTGAGGCGATGGGCGAGCCGGCGGACGCCTTCGATTGGGTGCGGGATCGCCCGGGCCACGATCGCCGCTATGCGATCGACAGTACGAAGCTGCGCACGGAACTCGGCTGGCGGCCCAAGCATACCGATTTTGCCTCTGGCCTGGCGGAGACGATCGCGTGGTACCGGGAGAACGAGTCGTGGTGGCGCCCCGCGAAAGCGGCCACGGAGGCGAAGTACGCCGCGATGGGACAATAGGGGGACATCATGGCAGCAGGGGACACCGTCACAGCAGGGAACTTTACCTTCACCGAAACTTCGATTGAAGGGCTTGTCATCGTCGACGTGAAGTCTTATGGCGATGAGCGTGGGTGGTTCATGGAGACCTACAAGAAGCCCGATTTTGAACAAGGGGGCATCACCTGCGACTTCGTTCAGGACAACCAATCGTTTTCTGTCAAGGGAGTCCTGCGAGGCCTTCATTATCAGA
>CAZPAN010000199.1:0-1995 GCA_964584585.1 uncultured Coriobacteriaceae bacterium
TTCGTCAATTCCAACCTATCGAGTTTCAACAAGCATGTCATGTTTTCTCCCAAGACTAAGGACTGGTACTCTCGCTTGACTTCCTAAACTATTAAGCCTTCTTTGAATTATAGGATGGAATCAAGTAACCCTGAATTTTGCTGAATACTACTCACCAAGAATGATGACATGGTGTCTGTAAATGCAGGATTTTAATCTGACGATTTTAAAGCCATTACAGTAGCGTAGATTTACAACTTGCAAGCCATATTAAGATGTAAAAATTACAACTTGCAAACCAATCGGTTTTCTTGCAGGTCGGAAGGCATACCTTTCGGAGATGATGGAGGTAGTCGACACGCCTGACATCAAGGTTATCACCGGCGTCCGCAGGTCGGGAAAGGCGTCCGCTAGAAAATCCAAGCCTGAAGCCCGATCGCGATGAGCACGGTGCCTCCGATGACCTGAGCTTTGGGGCCGAGCCGCGCTCCGAACATTCGTCCTATCAGCCACGCTATCGTGCATGACGCTAGAGTGGCGAGCGCGATGATCGATGCGGCCGCGAGTATAGAGGTGGAGCTGCCTGCGAAGGTCACGCCCACGGCGAGGGCGTCGATGCTGGTGGCCAGCGCCTGCAAGATCACCGAGCTCATCGGTTGGACGCCTGTTCCGCACGACGTCTCGTCTGCGGGGCAGCGGATGTCGCGGACCCCGTCGTAGATCATCTTCGCTCCGATTATGCCGAGCACCGCGAACGTGATGATCCCATGGAAGGACATTATGATGCCGGCGATATGGGAGCCGATGAAGTACCCGATCGTGGGCATCAGGCCCTGGAAGACAGCAAATGCCAGAGGGGAGAGAAACGATCTCGCCTTAGGAGATTTCGGGTAAGCGAACGCGTTTGCGATGGTCACCGCGAAGGCGTCCATGCTCAGCGCGAACCCCATGAGAACCATTCTCGCGAACCACATGTACGGGTCATCCCTCCCACGCATGCTTGGGAAACCCGACCGATCGTTCTCGCTCTGGTCTGCGCCTATGCGATGCATGGACGCGAAGGCGAGGAGGGATCAACGGCCTGTGCCTAACGGCCTATGTCGGCGGTATGGCCACCCAGGCGCGCTGGCACGACGCAGCGCGTCGCGGAGACGGCGAGGCGAATCTGTCGATGTTTCCCCAGGGGCCGGTTTGCAGCCGGCCCCAGTCCTGTCCTCTTATCCTCGGCGGGTCAGAGCACCGCCTTTGAGATCGTCTCCAGAAAATCCTCTATCGGACGATCCCCGATGTTTCCCCTGGTCCGATCCCTCACCGATACCGTGCGGCTCTCCTGCTCGCGGTCCCCAACCACGAGCATATAGGGGATCTTCTCTCTTTGTGCCTTGGCGATCTTCGCTTTCATCGGCTCGTTCTGCCCGTAGACATCGGCGCGGCCCCTGATTTCGCGGATCATCCCGCAGATCTCCTCGGCGTAATCCAGATGCCTGTCGGCGATCGGGATCACCGCAACCTGAACCGGGGATAGCCACAGCGGCAGCGCCCCGGCGTAGTGCTCGATCAGGATGCCGAGGAAGCGCTCGATCGACCCGAAGATCGCGCGATGGAGCATCCAGGGCCTCTCTTCGGTGTTCTCCTCGGTGCGGTAGGAGAGGCCGAATCGCTCGGGGAGGTTGAAGTCCACCTGGACGGTGGAGCACTGCCAAGTCCTCCCAATCGCGTCCTTGACCTTGATGTCGATCTTGGGTCCGTAGAAGGCGCCGTCGCCCTCGTTGATATCGTATTCCAGCCCATGCCTGGCGCAGGCCTCCCTGAGGGCGTTGGTCGCGTGCTCCCACATGTCGTCGGTGCCGATCGACTTCTCGGGACGGGTCGAGATCTCCGCCTCGTACTCGAAGTCGAAGGTCGACATGATGTGGTCGACCAGGTCGAGGATCGCCACAACCTCGTCTACCACCTGCTCCCGGGTGCAGAACACATGCGCGTCGTCCTTTTCTTATAATCCTTCGTTCTTTTTTC
>CAZPAN010000200.1:0-755 GCA_964584585.1 uncultured Coriobacteriaceae bacterium
CCTCGATTATCCTGGACTTGCGCGGCAACGGCGGAGGGCTGCTCGATCAGGCGATAGGCGTGGTCTCGCTCTTCGTCGAGGACGGAGATGCGCTTCGGCTGATAACCAGGGATGGAGAGGAGTCGGTCTCCGTGACGGGGGAGAGCGTCTGCGATCTGCCGCTCGTGGTGCTGGTGAACGGAGGCAGCGCGTCGGCATCCGAGATAGTCGCGGCCGCTCTTCAAGATCACGGCCGTGCCACGATCGTGGGGACGACGACCTACGGCAAGGGCACCGTACAGACGCTCTCGTCGCTTTCCTTCGGCGGCGCCGTGAAGTACACGATCGCCGAGTATCGCAGCCCTGATGGGGATATCATCGACGGACAGGGGGTCGCTCCCGATATCGAGGTGGAGGCTGCGGATGGGGATCTGACGGGAGATGTCGGATCCGACGCCCAGCTGGATGCGGCGATTGAGGCCCTGGGATAGTTACTCAATGTTTCCCTAGGTCAGGAGGCGGTGATGTCTGCTAGACGCAAGAGATCGAAGCGCGGCGGAGGTTCCCGCAGGTCATCTGGCAGATCTGGGAATGACAAGAAGCCGTCGGCATCGCTTCCCACAGGCGTGATCTCCATATCCTTCGAGGGCTATGGCTTCGTCGAGACCCCCGAGGGCCGCTTCTTCATACCCACGAGGCGAATCAATGGCGCGATGGACGGCGACACCGTGCGGGTGCGTCCAAGCGAATCTCGCGAGCCAGACGGCTCGGACGCC
>CAZPAN010000200.1:765-1981 GCA_964584585.1 uncultured Coriobacteriaceae bacterium
TCGGCCGGGCTCATCGCACAATAGGCGGCCTCTACGTGCAGTGCGACGGCATCGGGTACGTGATACCTCAGGATAAGCGAATGGACTACCTCGTCCGGGCCCACCGGGGCGGTTGCCCCAGCGTGGGGGAGGGCGACGTGGTCGTGCTCGCGATGGACACCTATCCCTCTAAGCGCGAGACCCCGAGCGGCACCGTGGAGAGGATCCTGGGACGCGATGGCGATCCCGGCATCATCGAGGAGATCATCCTCGCGCGCCACGGCATCGAGACCTCTTTCTCCCCAGGAGCCTTGGAGGAGGCTGAGGGCATGGTGCTCGACATCGAGGCGGCCATGCGTGAGCCGGACCGGCGTGATCTACGCGACAGGCTCGTCGTGACGATCGATCCCGTCGACGCTAAGGACTTCGACGACGCGCTCTCGCTGGAATATGTGGACGGCCTGCGCAGGCTGGGAGTGCACATCGCCGACGTCTCCCATTACGTGAAGTGGGGAGGTTCGATCGACCTCGACGCCCGCCGCCGCACGACCAGCACCTACTTCCCCGGCCGGGTGATCCCGATGCTCCCCGAGAAACTGAGCTGCGACCTCTGCTCTCTCAACCCCGGGAAGGATCGGCTCGCCTTCACCGTGGACCTGTATCTGGACGACGATCTCATGGTGGTCCGCACCGACATGTACCCGAGCGTCATCAGGTCGTCCATGCGTCTGGATTACGATTCGGTCCAGGAGATGCTGGACGGCATGAGGGAGTTTTCCGACGAGGGGATCTCCAACCTGCTCGCAGGGCTCGCCCGACTCGGACGTGGCCTATATGCGAGGCGAATGACGAGGGGAGCGCTCGACTTCGAGTCGATCGAGCTGAAAGTCGAGTTGGACGAGGCCGGTGCCGCAGCGGGGATCAGCCGCAGGGTCCGCACCGACGCGACCAATCTCGTAGAGGAGGCGATGATTCTTGCCAACGAGGCGGTGGCCTCCTTCATGCTCGAATCGGGCTGTCCGATGGTCTATCGCGTCCACGACGAACCCTCGCCGTCCTCTCTTGACGACGTGGTTCCGGTCCTCAGGGAGCTGGGCTATGCCGAGAGGGGTCTCGTTCCCACGAACCGCTCGATCAAGTCGGTGCTCGACGCCGCGAAGGGCAAGCCGGAGGCGGAGGTTGTCGACGGAGTGCTGCTTCGCGCGATGAGGCAGGCGGTCTACAAGGACTCGTTCAC
>CAZPAN010000201.1:0-1939 GCA_964584585.1 uncultured Coriobacteriaceae bacterium
ACGCCGCCCTCCGCATCGAGGAGTACCTGGGCCTGCCGATCGTCGAGCCCATAGATCCGTTCGAGTTCAAGAGCAAGGAGAGGCACGGCGAGGAGCGCTCGGAGAAAGAGCCCATCGATTCTTTCGCGGCGAGCCAGCTCTGCAACCTCGGTTTTTCGGTTTCCCCTGTGATGCGGAGCCCCTTCGATGCCGTCAGCCACAGCGACAAGACCGTGATGCTCACCGGCATGGGATCCGATGACGTCAAGCTCGTCCAAAGAGCGGTGGTCGCATCGGACATCTCCCGCATCATGGACCGCTTCTCCGTTCTGATCGTCGAACGCAAGCGCGACCGCGACAACATCGATTCCACAGCGGTCGTCTCCAACGAGGAGCTCAAGAAGATGGACGCCCCCGAAGACCTCACCGATCTGGTGGCATCGAGGGGGACCCGCAAATGATCGAGGTCCAGGTAGGCGACTGCAGAGTGTGCATCCTGCCCATCGTCAACGGGATCGTGTCCGAGGCCGACCGCGTCAGGGAAGCCTTCGGAGGGTTCGAGGCGTATGCCCTGTCCATCGGGGTGGAGGGAATCGAGGCCATCAGGCAGAAGGCCCACCTGGAGGGCGAGTTCGAGGTCAGCGAGATCGACCTGGCGTACGCGCACAGGATGCAGGAGCTGACCGGCGAAACGGTGGAGATCCCCTCCCCTGCGATGTGCGTGCTCGTCGAGCTCTGCGCCGAGCAGGGGATCACCGTGATCCCGCTGGACATGAACGATGCCGACTTCACCGAACTGTATTGCGAGACCGTCAAAGCGTGGGACTTCGTCAAGGAGCACCGCCTGGCCAAGAAGGGGATGAAGAGGCGGTTCGCCTCCACGACTCCCGAGGAGTTCGCCAGGGATTGGGACGACTACATCAACGGGGTCAAGGGCTACCGGCTGGTGTCCGAGAAGAGGGAAGCGTACATCGCCGACCAGATCAGGGACGTAGCCAGATACAGGAATAGCCTGCTGGCTGTAATCGAAGTCGAACGCGTCGAGGGAGTGCTGAGGCACCTGGGGGGATGAGATGGCCTGCGACAGCTGCGACGAAAGCCGCGCCGCGGGACACATGTTCTGCATGGCCTGCGGGGAGCCGCTGGACTCCTGCATCCGGTGCGAGGATGCGAAGGCGAGCGGATACTCGTTCTGCCCCACATGCGGGAGGTCGCTCGTCGAGCCGAAGGCGCCTCCGTCCGCCTTCAGCATGTTCGCCGTGTACATCGCACCCGAGAGTGCCATCCTCCTGATCGCCGAGCTTGTCGTGATGCTCCTGGGCGTCCCGGAGACGTGGACTGCCGCCAAGGAGATGTCTATGAGCATCCTCCTCCTGAAGCCCGAGCTGATCTCCGTCGGGAGCATCTCCGGGACCACCCTGTCGATGTTCTGGATCGTCTTGGTGATATGCATCGCCGCGGCTGTGGCCTGGCTCTCGCTGCAGACCCTGCCGTCGCTCAATAAGAGGGGCGTCGAGAGGATCGAGGCCTTCCAGCAGACCCCGTTCTACTGGGTGAGCTCTCTCCTGTGCGTCTCCCTGCTGCTGAATCTCGTCGTCGCGCTGTTCCAGCTGGACGAGGTCGGCAACACCGCGGACGTCACCACCGGGATGGTTCCCGAGGCACTGCTCTCGTTTGCCAACGCGGCCGTCTGGGAAGAGGTCATCACACGCGTGGTGTTCATCGGAGTCCCCATGGCCGTGCTGGCGCTGTGCCACTGCAGGAAGGACTCATGGAAGTACCTCCTGGGCGGGTTCGGGATGAGCCGCCTGGCCATCGTCCTGATCTTCGTGTCCGCGATGATCTTCGGATTCGCCCACCTGAGCGGATGGGGGCTGTGGAAGGTGCTGCCCACTGCGATATCCGGTGTGGCGCTCGGATACCTCTACGTCAGGTTCGGCATCCACGCGTCGATAGCGTT
>CAZPAN010000202.1:0-1901 GCA_964584585.1 uncultured Coriobacteriaceae bacterium
TACCTGCTGGGCGTCGATCGACACCTCTTCGTCCCCGACCTTCATCCTGACGGTCTCGGGGACCGACATCAGCGAGTAGATCAGCTCGTTTCTGGAGCGCTCCTGCGTGTACTTCTCCAGGGTCTCTCCGAGATCGAGGAGGAACATCGTGTTGGAGGCGGTCCCGGGGTCTCCCTTGATGAACGACATCCCTATCGCTGCCGCGTCGAGCACCGGCACGTCGAGCCTCGCGCGGGCGAGCGAGTCCAGAGCCGCCCTGGCGAAGTGCAGGAAGCGAAACGCCGCCCATATCGTCCGCAGGGGAGCGGGCAGGAACAGGCGCCTCGCGACATGCGAGGTGACCAGGACGACGATGTCCATCATGAGGGAGGTGGCGCGGGGCGCGATCTTCAGCCGGTGCTCGATCCTGGCCTTCTCGATGTCGTCGACGCCTATGACGGCGATCGTCGCCAGGATGGCCTCCCTCGCCGAGCCGTCTTTGTCTTCCACATACGAGATGGCGACTCCGCCTATGCGCGGGAAGATCTTCACGGAGACGACGTGGGGCAGATCGCCCATGACACTCCTGATGGCGTCGACGTCGGAGTCGGGAATGAGGCCGGGCAGGGCGATCCTCACCCTGCCCGGCGTCTCGTGCTCTATCCTGTAGTCCATGTTCGAAGGGCGCGCTTACCCGCGCGGGTCCTTGTCGTCAGACTCCGGATCCTCCGACGTGTCATCTGCCGCAAGTCCGTCCTCGGGGGCATCTTCTTGGGGAGCTCCGGCCTCGGCTTGCATCTTGTTGAAATAGCTGGCCTCGGCGACCATGTCGTCGACCTGCGCCCTAGCCTGCTCGACCATGCCCTCGTAGCCGGCCCTGGCCCTCATGCCGGCGGCGATTCCCTTTACGGCCAGGTTCCTGGCGGCTCGGCTGCCGACGGCTTTCATTCCGAGCGTTCCGAGCAGAAATCCCGCAGCAGCGGAGATCCCGCAACGTACGATACTGTCCATCAAAGGCTCCTTTCCATTCTTGCTGACGGGAGGCCTGGATGTTGCATTCATCCCGGCTGGGCCACCATAATTATGACGAAATTCGATGTCAACGTGGGTTTGTCGCCTGCAATCGGCAACCGATTGTCGATTGCGCTGGGAGCTGGTTCGACAGGGGAGGTGGAGAGTGTGAAAACGCATAGGTTCTGGGCATGGGCCGGCCTGTTCTGCGCCGTTATGGCCTTCTACACGGGATACAAGCGCAAGTGAGGGGCGTTGTGTGCCGGGATTCGAGGGACGCGAGCCGCGCCAGGCCACCCGCCGGATCCGGGCAGAATGAATTGATCAGTGTTTCCCTAGTGATAGTCTCGACTCGCCGTGCGCCTGCGGGGATGCTGTGCATCAGCGGCGGCCCGCTTTGGGAGAGCGGCTTGTAGTAAGGAGCTTTCAGGATGAATATCTTGGTTCTCGGCAGCGGGGGCAGGGAGCATGCCATCGTCAAGTCCGTCGTGGAGTCTCCCCGAAGCGACCGCGTGTTCGCCGCGCCGGGCAACGGGGGCACGGCCAGCATCGCGGAAAACGTCGCGCTGGATCAGATGGACGGGGAGGCCGTCGCCAGGTTCTGTCTCGACAACGACGTCGAGCTCGTGGCGATCGGACCCGAGGCCCCTCTGGTCGCCGGGGTCGGCGACGTGCTGAGAGAAGCCGGGATCATGGTCTTCGGCCCGGGTCGCGAGGGGGCGCGCCTTGAGGGGTCGAAGAGCTTCTCCAAGGAGATCATGCTGGCGTCCGGGATCCCCACGGCAGCCTACGGCAGCTTCGCCGACGAGGGGTCGGCCCTCGCGTACCTCGACGAGGTGGGTGCCCCGATAGTCGTGAAGGCCGATGGGCTGGCGGCGGGCAAGGGCGTCGTCGTGGCGATGGAGATCGAG
>CAZPAN010000203.1:0-1846 GCA_964584585.1 uncultured Coriobacteriaceae bacterium
CCGTTCCCATCGGAGCCGATGAAGGTTGCCGTGGAGTACTTGAATCCGTACAGGATGCCGCTGCCTCCGAAGGTAACGTCTGCGTCAGGGCCGACATGGATGGTTGCGGGAGTGAGAGCATCACCCCCTGCCTCGACATTGTTGGGGCGCTCGATCATGTTTACGCCCTCGATGTTGAGGGTGCCGGTTCCCTCGAAGTCCACCGCAGCAGCGACGTTCTTCGTGCTCAGGTAGATCGAGACGTCCTGCAGCGTGAGCGAGGCGTCGTCTTCGACGACAATGTTCAGATCGGTGTATCTGACACTCTCATTGGTATCGACATCACCGATCCCCTGTCCGACGAGCGTAGCGGTCACGCCTGAGCTGATCGTGATCGTGCCGGTAGATCCAGCTGTTATCTCATATGTGCCGTCAGCGTCTATAGTGTCACTACCCGTGACGCTGCCCGTGGTCACGACGCTCTCCGTCTCGTCGGCCTGGGCCGTAGAGGCAAACATCGGAACCATCGTCAGCGCCAGCAGGAGGCTGAGGAAAATCGAGACAACTTTCCTCGACGTGGTCGTGTCTGTTCTTGAATGCATGTTTCCCCTTTCGATCGACTAGCCGTTCCAAGATCCAACGAAACGGCCTTCGTTCGGGTCGCCGGATGCCACTCACCTCCTTCTGCATCCATACCCGTATATCCTCCTTTGCGGATAATGTTATCTCAAAAAAGGCCCCGAGGCGTGCGCGTGGTCCATGCGCGCCCGCCTCCCTTAGGCATCGAGGACTACTCTATGAGGGCTGCCACCTGGGTTCTGAAGGAGCTGGGAAGCCAGTTATCTCCGCCGAAGAACCAGAGGTTCATGCAGACCCCGCTGGCCCTCTCGGCCACAGCCTCCACGGCGGTGACGTTGGTGGTTCCCGTCCCGGAGACCATCAGCAGCACGCCGCCGTCGCGAGCGACAGCAGGTCCCGCCACGAGCGCATCGGCGTAGTTTCTGCCGCTGGCGATTCCTATCGTCTCGACGTCCAGCGTTGCGGTGGAGATCGCGTACTCGGCGATCGCGGCGGAAGTTCCGTAACGATCGTCACCTGACAGCCTCACGGGCTGTTCGTCCAGGTTGCTGGCGATCCATTGCTCGACCGACTGCGAGACCGTGTTGTATCCGCCGATTATGAGGACGGTCGCGCCGGGGAAGTCGCGCAGCAGGACCTCCTTGGTCTGATCGGGCAGCCCGTCGGAACTGGACGAATTGGCCAGCAGAAGCGGCGCCTTGGCGGCCGCCGTGTAGGAGGAGACCGAGAGCGCGTCGGCGTAGCCCTCGCCCGTGGCGATCACAGGATCGGCCTCCCACAACCCGTTTTCCGAGCCGTAATTGTAGATTGCCATCTGGGTGTCGTAGCGGGAGTCGCCGGAGAGCCTCATGATGTTTCCGCCCACCAACGAGGAGAGCTGGTTGTAGACGGATGCCGAGACGCTGCTGGCGCCGCCCACCACTATCACCTGGCTTGCGCCGAGCCTGCTTATCTCGGTGCTGACGCTCGATGAGAGCGAGCCGGAATCGACGAGCAGGATCGGGTAGTCGAGCGCGCCGGCAAGCGAGGAAGCGGTCAGAGCGTCGGGGAAGTTCCAGGCGGTGGCAACTATCACTCCGTCGGCCCCGTCGGCGTAGACGGTGGAGGAGACCTTGACGGAGGTCTCGATCCTGTTGCTGCCGGCCATCACGGTGGTCTGCGTCCCGACGATCTCGAAGGTGCCGACGAACGGATCTAGGGATCCGCCGGAGAGGTTCGTCAGGGGCGTCACCGTGTAGGTGGCGGTGCCGATCTCCACGTTGCCCGAGTAGGAGACCTCGTAATCGAT
>CAZPAN010000204.1:0-1807 GCA_964584585.1 uncultured Coriobacteriaceae bacterium
AGACAGAACATGCCTTAACGTGACGTAAACGTGCTGCCTATGTAAAAAAGTAGACATTTTATGCATCGCTCGCGCGATGCTCTCTCGGAGATCCCGAGATAACCGCTTCCTGCGCTTTCGTGCATCTTGAAGGCTAAATGGGATCCTAAGAGGATCTTAAAAGCCCCTGCCGAAAAAGTCTACGTTTTGCAGACAGTGGAAGGTGGTTGTGTATGCGGATCAATGGAAAGACCGGTAAGGGGCTGCGCAGACGCGTCAAGCAGGCCGTCGCGACCGGCGTCGCCCTCGTGGCGGCCGCGTCGATGGCGCTCTCGGTCCCCGTCTCGGCCCTCGCGACCGATGCGTCGGAGACGGACGTGGTCGTCACGGAGAACGGCGTCAGCATCAGCAAGACCGCGACTGAGCTGGATGAGAACAATCTGACCAACATCGTCCTCTCCGTCGATGGGGAGAAGACCGTCAGCTATTCCGACGTGGTGTTCGTCATCGATCGCTCTACCAGCGTTGATATCATCAACGAGGCTGTGGCGATGCTTGAGGAGCTCGCGAGCATCACCGGCGAGGACAATCTGGTTAGGGTCGGCGTAATCAGGTTCGAGCGCACGGCGACCGAGCTCCTCCCCCTCACCGCGCTGAACGCGGACAATCTGGACGAGATTTCGAACATGCTCCATGAGGCTCTGAAGGAGCAGAGCTCGGGCACCAACGTGCAGGCGGGCATCGAGGCGGGGTATGCGATGCTCGCTGCGGACACGGAGGTCGAGGCAAGCGCCAAGCACCTTGTTTTGGTGACCGACGGCGTCACGTATCTCTGGAACGAGGACGATGATGCGGAAAACGTCTACAGCATCTACAGCGAGAGCGCCTTTATCGATGGTGGCACGCAAAGCGGAGGCATGATTCTCGCCGGAAACGACATGATGCCGTATCACCACACCAGCTACGAGGATGTTTCGCAGACTACTCTGGACCAGAGGAATAACGATCCAGCGATTGCTGCGTATTATGCGGAAATGGCGGATGTGGCCAGTTGGTATGAGACCTACGGCTCCAACATTGAGGCGACCATCGAAGCGTACGAGCAAGTGTACGTCAGCGGCTCTTACTCGGCAGATGAGGGCACGTATTACCTTAATAGCACGTATCTAAACTCTGGATTTGATGATGACGACTACATCTCCTGTGAGGATCTCAGTGATTGGGCTTCCGCCAACGATGCCGCGGTTTATAAGGCTGTGAGCTCGTGGATGAAGGTCGAAGCAGCTGGCTTCAACTCATACGCGTATGGCTATGACCAGTACTCTGACAGTTTCCCCTGGGGTGCGCAGTGGGTTGCCGGCTTGAGTACCCTTGATGAAGACGGCGACGGCAGCATCACCTCTCAGCTCGTTGAGAAGGAAGCTTCCAAGGACGGCATGTTCGACGACGTTAAGAGCGACATCCTCTACTCGCTCGGCGAGGGCAGCGTCATCACCGACGTGATGGGCTACGGGGACGACTACGACTTCGACTTCGTGGACGATGCGGACGCCATCACGGTCACCGTTGGCGGCGTGACCTACGGGGCGGTCGTCCTCGAGGACGGATCCTACGGGTTCTGCGAGCAGGATGACGACACGTACGCCTACGTGCTCGTGTACGACGCCGAGTCCGACAGCTTCAAGTTCACGTTCAACGTGCCCGTCGCGGGCGACGTCGTGGAGATCTCCTACTACGCCGAGCTCGTCCAGGCCCCGACCGAGTCGGGCGACTACGAGCTCGAGACCAACTACGAGGCCTACATCACGCCCGTGGGCGGCGACCCGAT
>CAZPAN010000205.1:0-1796 GCA_964584585.1 uncultured Coriobacteriaceae bacterium
AGCGCTGGCCTGTCAAGCCAGAGGTCGCGAGTTCAAGTCTCGTACATCCCGCCATATGAAATCCAAGGGGTCCCACGCGGACCCCTTTCGCTTTCCATGCCCCGTTCCGATCGCACGCCATGCAAACGAGGCACAGGGTAGGGTGCGGATGCAGACCCTGCTGCAAACGACACGATACGTGGGCCTGACGCGGGCTGCATAAACGAGAAAGGCCGGATACGGCATCGTGCACCGATCCGGCCCCTGCATCGAACTCACGCCGATCTCATCACAGATAGTACTCAGGATTCACCGCAGTGCCGTTAAGCTCCACCTGGAAATGCAGATGGGGTCCCGAGGAGTTGCCCGTCGACCCCACGGCGCCGATGTTCTGACCCTTCGAAACGGTCTGACCTGCGGACACGTACGGCATGCTCACCATGTGCATGTACTTGGTCACGAGTCCGTTTCCATGATTGATGACCACCCAATACCCAGCGGAGGAGCTGTACCCAGATATCGTCACCGTGCCGCTTGCGGCCGCGTAGATGGGAGTGCCGGTGCTGGCAGCGAAATCCAACCCCTTGTGGAAGGAATTATCGTAAGTCCTGTATCCGAACGTGCTAGAAAGGTAGGTGTACCCGGGGCAGGGATGCGTGAACAGCCCGTTCCCGACGATCACGACTCCGGTGGAGTTGCGCGAGTAGAGCAGGCTCGCCTCATCGCCATCGACGCTCTCCTGGGCTTCCAGCTCCGAGAGCTCCTCGCTGATCTTGGCTATCTCAGACTGCATCTCGCTGGCCTTCGTCTCCAGCTCGACCTGTGCCTCCTGTGCCTCCTGCATCTGCTCTTCTGCGGCTTGCGCCAGTTCTTGATATTCCTCGCGGGCGGCATCGGCCTCAGCACGAGCGGCTTTCGATTCCTCCACCAGGTCGATATCTCGCTGGCTGATGATGTTGATCGTTTCGTAGAGGGTCGCGAACTCGGTGAACGAGCTGGTCCCTAATATCACGTCGATGATGCCGATGGTGTTGCTTTTGTAGAGAGCGACCGCTCGTTCGGATAGCTTCTCCTGGTTCTCCTCGATCACCGCCTGAGCCTCCGCAATGCGCGCCTCGGCCTCTTCCATGGCCTCCATGGCCTCCTCACGCGCTGCGACAGCCTCGTCATAACGCTCCTGGGTCTCATTGATCTCGGTCTGAATAGAGTCCAGCGACTCCATCAGGGCTGCCGCCTCTTCCTCCAGCTCGTCTGAAGTGGCTGCTATCGCCGGAGGCGGAAACGTCGATGCTAGAAGGATCGCGCATGCAGCCAAAGCGGCCGCCCGCCTCCCTGCCCGTACCATCAGCCGTTCTCGTTGCAAGGAAAGACCTCCTGGTGACGCTGCGGTTCGATATCGAACAGGCGGCCTGACGTCAGCGCGTTGAGACATCCGGCACCTGACTCCAACTCCAACTCTGATACTTTAGCAAACGAAAACCGCAGCTGCCACAGAAGTTCTTAGGAGATTCGAGCGGGTTAACCACGGTTGACCACCCTGGCCGACCACCCGGCACGGGCCGGGCGCAGGGGCGATCAGGCATCGCATATCAGGCTGACGATGGCATCGGCCACGGCGTTTGGATCGTCGCCCGCACGGTCGGCCCGCGCATTGAATGACATCCACGACCTGGCATGCGGCTGGTACATCATCATGCGCATCGCCCTTATGAAGCCCATCGTGTCCCCGATCGAGAAGATGAGGCCGTTTCGGCCGTTTGAGACGAGATCGCCGTTTCCGGAGACCGAGCTCACGAGCACAGGAACCCCCATCGTCT
>CAZPAN010000206.1:0-1755 GCA_964584585.1 uncultured Coriobacteriaceae bacterium
GCTTCGTGCCGGCCTTTCTCCTGAGAGGTGCCGCGCGCCAACGGTCTTCCGAACGTCAATTGTACGCCTTATAGCCTTTCAACGCTGATCAGAGCACACGTGAGGCCGGAAAACTCAGGAATTCACTCTAGCACGCAGCGAAAATGGCATTCCGACGATCACGGGAATGCAGAAAACGAGCGGAACGGCGTAACGTAGGCATACGACCGGGGCAAGTATGAGCGAAGCGGCGTACACGAGCAGGAACAGCCACGCGAGAAGCATCGCCCGCCTGCCGCTCCCGCGAGGGGCGCGAAGGATGAGCAAAAACGCCAGCAGCAACGCATAAAAGGGAAAGGCCGGGCACACCCAGAACGTGAGCAGGGCGTTGCCTGAACCAAAGGTCGTACCCGTCTCCTCAAGCCACGAGAGATATCCCGGCAGCAGGCTCGTTTCGTGGTAATCCGAAACCTGGTTCGATGTGCCACCTTCATCGATGGTAAGGCCGAACTGGTTCCATGGGGTTAAGCCCGACCAGTCATTAGCGACCTGTGCCGACGGGTACAGATACCCGAGGAAGCCCCATAGAAAGGCGCGCAGGTAGTTCGACGCATGGTCGGTCATGAGCGAAAGGTACAGTTGCACATATCCGACCGGATCTTCGGAAAAGCTCTCATCGAGAAGAGCCCCCTTTGCCGGATCGGATATCGGCGCAAGATAGCCCACCCCCTCTTCGGTGTCGTAATAGCGCCCGGAAGGCGTTTCGTCCCAGGGGGCATCGGTGGTGCGACCCGCCTCCAGCTGCTCAAGGTCGTAGTAGCGGCCAATGGCGGCCACCTGATCCTCGGAAAGCTCGTCGTAGTCGAACATGTACGTCCGTACGATCTGCTGAGAGGGAAGAGACAGAACCTCGCGCACCGAGTCCACCCTCGTCACAAACAGGGCTTCGACCGCAACGGAAAAACATGATGAAAGCGCATACACAGCCACGAAGCTGCTGATCGCACATATGCGTGCCACCTTGCCACGCATGCCGACAATCGCAGCGACGACGATGATGACGGCAAGCACGTACAGCCCCTGCTTGCGCATGAGCGTCATACCCAAAGCGAGCCGCACGAATACAATAAGAAAGCGAGGGTCTGACCATGACTTGTCTCCCCGCAACGCATCGACAAGAAGCACAAGAACCATAAGAAAGAACACCGCGAACAGAGTGTCTTTCGCCGTCGCGACCACATACGACTGCACGACCGGGTTCAATGCGAACAGCGCGAACGCGACTATGGCGACCCACATCGGCGTCCTCCACGACACGATGCGGTTCATCGCATAACCCGTCGCCAAGGCAGCGACGATGAGCTGGACGCCGCAGAACAAGGCGACTCCTGCGTCATAGGATCCGAAAACAGCGTTGCCCGCTTGCAGTGCACTGACAAGCAACAGCGTGTGAGCGGCAGGCCAGTGAAGGTCGACGATGCCGTCGTTGAGATAATACGTTGCCTGAATGGGACCGTCGCTCGAATAGCTCCCGGGGAAATACGCGAGATACACCGGGATCCACACAATCGCCGAGATTGCAGCAAACAGAAGCGTGCGCTTCACCGGCCCCATCTCGCGCAGGGCGCGGGCGGCCCTGCTTTCGGTTTGCGGCCTGCCACAGAACCAAGCCCACCAACGCAGAAGGATGAAAAGCGCGAGCGCGCAGGCAAGCCCGAGGCCAATGCCGATGAGCCATACCGTCGGGTCGGCAAATGACATCGTCCCGTCTGTAGC
>CAZPAN010000207.1:0-1719 GCA_964584585.1 uncultured Coriobacteriaceae bacterium
AGATAGCCCGCAGGATCGCGGGACATGGAAGCGGATCGTGGGGGTACGCTCCCGCGATGCTGGAGGTGCTGGACGGCCTGTTTCTGCGCGACGTGGCGAGGGCGATGCTGCCCTGCTGCGGGCTGGACGAGTCCTCAGACCCGGCGAAGACAGACCCCGCCGCCCTGGCCCGCGTGCTGAAAGGGCTGCGCCTTGCCGTGAAAGGGGGACCCACTCCCGATGAGGCACAGGCGATGCGCGGAGGGGTGGCGGCGGACTCCCTGAACCCCGGGACCCTCGAAGCCCGCGACCATCCGGGGCTGCACGTCTGCGGAGAGGCCGTGGACGTGGACGGTCCCTGCGGCGGGTTCAACCTGCATTGGGCATGGGCCTCCGGTGCCGTGGCCGGCGCGGGCGCCGCGCTGTCCGGTCTTCGCGGCATGGAGGTGGCCGATGCTTAGGGTCACCGGCCTGAGGCTCCCGTTGGAGTTCGGCATCGAAAACGATCCGCAGATGCTGGCCAGCGCTTCCGCGAAGGCGCTGGGAGTGTCGAGGGATGAGGTCCGCTCGACGTTTCTGGCCAGACGCTCCGTCGACGCGAGGAAGAAGTCGAACGTGCATTTCGTCGTCTCCGCGATGGTGGAGCTGGCCTGCCCGGCCGACGAGGTAGCGGCGGCAGGAAGGTCCTCCTGCGCAAAGCTCGTCGAATGGCCCCAGGCGGATTTGCTCTCCGAGCTCGAGACGGGACGGATGCCCGCCTCCGGCTGGCTCGCCGCTTCTGGAAGCGCGCCCGAATCCGGCCATGCTCGCGTATCGGCCCCCACGCTCGAAGCCGGTGGAGGATGGGCGGCCCACCCGAGGCCCATCGTTGCAGGCAGCGGCCCCGCAGGGCTTTTCTGCGCCCTCGCGATAGCCTGCGCCGGCGGGCGCCCGATCATTGTGGAAAGAGGTCCCGATGTCTTCAAGAGGGCGGAGGCGATCTCGGCCTTCGAGAGCGAGGGAACGCTCGACCCCGAGGCCAACGTGCAGTTCGGCGAGGGCGGGGCGGGAACCTTCTCGGCGGGCAAGCACACGACCGGGGTCTCGAGTCCTCTCGTGCGCACGGTCCTCATGGCTTTCCGCGACGCGGGCGCTCCGGAGGAGATCATGTGGCAGGCCAAGCCCCACATCGGCACCGACCTTTTGCCGGGTATCGTCCGATCCATCAGGAAGAGGATCGAGTCGCTCGGCGGAACCTTCATGTTCGAGACGCGCCTGACGGGCTTCTCGGAAAGCCTCTCCGGAACCCTGACCGCAGTCGAGCTCCTCGACAAGGACGGATCGAGGGAGATTCTTCCCGCAGATAGGATGGTGCTCGCGATCGGCCACAGCGCCCGCGACTCCTACGGGATGCTGCACGCAGCCGGAGTCTCGATGACCCCCAAGCCCTTCTCGATAGGTGCTAGGATCGAGCATCCTCAGGAGGCGATCGACGAGGCACAGTATGGAAGGGCTGCAGGGCATCCCGCTCTCGGACCGGCCGATTACAGGCTCTCCTGCCATCTGAAGAGCGGCAGGTCGGCCTACACCTTCTGCATGTGCCCGGGCGGGCAGGTCATCGCCGCCGCGAGCGAACCGGGTGGACTCGTCGTCAACGGCATGAGTCGCTTCGCGAGGGACGGCGTGAACGCAAACTCGGCCCTTCTGGTCGGCATCGGCCCCGAGGACTTCGGCGGGGATGGTCCGCTCGCAGGCGTGGAG
>CAZPAN010000208.1:0-1699 GCA_964584585.1 uncultured Coriobacteriaceae bacterium
ATCGAGTCGAAGGGCATCGTCTGCGACATCATCGAGCCTATGGCCGCAGAAACCGCGTCTATTCTCGGCGGGAACGACGTGAGGCCCGCTATCAGGCGCACCTTCCTGCCGTCGTCGCCGCGAAGGGTCCCGAACTCGGGGGCGGTCTGCGCCTGGCGATTCCCGGAGCCTTTCAGCTTGCGTGGAATCGCGGTGATAGCCATCCCGGCGCGGTAGGAGCTGCTGTCCAGGATCCGCTTCAGCTCATCCTCGGCCTTCCAGGCCCGCCAGTCCCTCCACTCGACATCGCGGCGGTGCCTGTCGGCAGAGACCATGTGGGCGGCGAGGTCGACGAGACCCAGAAGGCCAAGCTCCTCCTCTGGGTCGATGGCGTCTGATTCAGAAGCGCTCCCATCGCCGACGACGGGGTCGCTTCCGACACAGCCGCTTGGCGAGCTGGCGGGCCTTGGCGTTCGACTTGACCCATCGCCGACAGCGAGGCTGCTTCCGGCACAGCCGGCGCGTCCGCACCTCTCCATGTAGTCGAGGAAGGCCTCGTCTATGGAGGACTTCCTCGGCATCGCCCTGGCAGCGTCGTCGAGAATGCTCGCCCAGCACCTCATCACGGCGTCTCTGAAGTGGGGGTCGGCGAGCACACCAGCCGCCCGAAGCTCGGGGATCATGCGCCCGAACGCCCTTAACAGGGCCATCATCCTGCGCACCGAGTCGAGATCGTCGTCTGCGAGCCCATCGTCGTCGGGCCTGCCGAGCCGGTCGGGAACGTGCGCGACCCCCGCCCTGACGTCCAGGCACCTCGCCCTGGCCGCGCCCAGCATCATGAGCGTTGCAAGAACGATCCGCGTCCCCGGGTCGCCGAGATCGCGAACGGCGAACCCCCTCTCCCCCAGCACCTTTGAGAACAGCTCCTCAGAGACGAGCATGCAGGCGGGATCGGGGGTCTCGTCATAGGCGGAACTCATCTTGTTGAAGAGCGTCTTGCCGACGAAGACGCCGTGGTACCTCTCGATATGGGATATGCGTGAGAGCACGGGAACCACAGGCTTCTCGGGGTCGTAGACCCGAAGCGCTCCGTCACGGGAGGCGTCGCCTAGGTTGAACACGACGATGTCGAGCGACTCCTCGCAGGCGATGCGGGCAATCTCGGAGAGGGCACCCGTGTCGTAGTCGACGACATGGGCGCCGGATAGCACGATATACGAGGAGGGGCTTGCCGGACTGACGACAGGTTCGGGCGTCGCGGAGGGATCGCGTCCGGCATCCTCCCCTACCCGGCCTCCCCCCGCTTTCCAGCCGATTGGATCCGAATGCGCGAGAACCGCGACCGAGGGCGTCCTGGATCCGTCAGCAAACCCGTCGCCAGATACATCAGCCATGCTGCCTCCTCCGCTAGGAGATGTGTCCGAGGAAATCCTTAGTCCTCTCGGATCTGGGATGGTCGAAGATCTCGTCGGGCCGGCCCTGCTCGACTATAACACCGCCGTCCATGAATATGACCCTGTCGGCGACGTCGCGGGCGAACCCCATCTCATGGGTGACGACGATCATCGTCATGCCCCCACGCGCGAGCTCCTTCATGACCCCGAGGACATCGCGAACCAGCTCGGGGTCGAGTGCGCTGGTGACCTCGTCGAACAGCATGACGTGGGGGTCCATAGCCAGCGCGCGGGCGATCGCGACGCGCTGCTGCTGGCCTCCGGAG
>CAZPAN010000209.1:0-1688 GCA_964584585.1 uncultured Coriobacteriaceae bacterium
TGCCTCGAAAGCCGGCTTGGGGACCATGCCCATGATGACCTTGCCGAAGCAATTGTCGTCGTCCTTGGTGACGAAGAACGCTCGATCTTCGTCCTGCGACTTGCGGATGAACTGGCAAAACGACAGCACTTCGTCGACATGCTCGACACCTTCCGGCGCGCAATAGCAGAACTTCACCGCGATGGGCTGGAACTCCATGCCCAGCTCGTAGAACAGATCCCTGTGCTCCTGCGAGATCATCTATCTCCCCCTGACCTCATCCCACAAAAATGGCCATCCGTCCATCGTCACGCCCGGATGCGCGGTCGGTGTCAGACGCCGGACTCCAGGCGCGGTTCGAGGCTACTCCCAGCCCTTCCAGACATCGGGAGCGTATCCGGCGGTCGCCTGCTTGCCGTTGCGCACGATCGGCTCGCGGAGCACCTGCTGGTTCTCCAGCAGCTTGTCGAAGCGCTGCGACTCGGTCAGGTGCGTGATCAGCGCGACGGCATCCTGATCCTTGGCGTCGGGATCCACGAGCGCGTCGATCCCGCCCACGGCCCTCATAACGCTCTGAAGCTCGCCCTTGCTCATCCCCTTCTCCTTGAGGTCGATGAACTGGAACCTGATCCTGCGCTCCTTGAACCACCGCTGAGCCTTTTTGGTGTCGAAGCTCTTCTTGGTGCCGAATATCTGTATGTTCATGCTCGTCGAGATCCTCCATCCAGACGCTAGCCGGTCGCCGCGCCTACCGACACCGCGCACGCCCCACCGTCGAGTTTCAGAAATATACCATGAACGGGAAGCGCTCCCGATCGACCAGCCTGCGCCATGGCCAGACCCGCCAATGCGCTTCACGCCGTCTCCCCGGCGAGCCGCCGGCGTATATCCACAGTTCCGCAGGGACGCGGAAGGGGCCGGAGAGAGCCGAGCGAATCGATTAGCGTTTCCCCGATATCCCGCAGACGCTCTCGTTGTCGATGTGGTTGTGCCACAGGCGCAACCCCGTGCCGCGCGCGTCGTAGACATGGACGATCCCGTCCAGCTCTCCTCGGCTTCGTGCATCCCCCAGCATCTCGTGCGTGACGTCCTTCAGACGTTTGAGGAGTTCCGGGTGGTACTCCGCCTTGCGTGCGTCCTCTAGCAGAGCAGCGTAGTAGATGTCGGCCTCCACGAGATCCTGGAACATATGGCTGCCGTATGACAGCTCCGGAGCGTAACCCACCTCGGAGTAGGCCACCTCGCAGATCCCTGTGTACGAGGCGATCTGCGCGAACGTAACTGGAACGCCGAGTTCCGGAGAGGAGGTCCCGAGCCTGCCGGGCGCCAGAAGCAGTATCTGCGGGTCGCGATCGTCGCCAGCGGCCCCGTCGGCGACACCGACCCCGACGATCCCGGTCCGGAAGGCATGCTTGAGGCTCTCCCCCGCTTCTCCCACCAGATGGGCCACGGAAGGCTTGAGAGCATGCGGGCAGCTGTAGTACCGCCGAGGATCCACCACCACGACGGCGTCGATGTCCACCGAGCGCGATGCTCCCATCGCCTCGCCGTGGACCTTGAAAAGAATGCCGTCCTTCTCGAGTCTCGGCATCGCGACCAGCTCGCCGTAGGCGACCATCCTGAGCGGACGACACTGCAGCAGGTTCACCGTGAACGCGCCGTCCGGACCCACGTTTACCGTGTACTCGATGTCCACCGCGCATCCGTAT
>CAZPAN010000210.1:0-1685 GCA_964584585.1 uncultured Coriobacteriaceae bacterium
TTTGTTCGGGGGGCCCCTACATGTCGCCCGTGCCCCTTCGTGGCACATCCTGCTCTCCCGAGAACGTGGTGTTCACGGCCGCGAAGCTGATGGACGTGAGGGGCGTGGACGAGGAGGGTTCGACCGATTTCCTCGACGCGATATTCGGAAACGCCTTCAGGTTCTTCGGTATGGATCCCTTCCAACCGTCCTGAGCAGGGCGCTGACGCCAGGTCGTCTCGCGCGGCTTGAACGGGGTTTGACTTATGGTTTTCTCAGATAACGACAGATATGCGATGAGAGAGGCGCCCGAGGGCGACATCTCTTCCGGAACCGAGGGCGATGCTCATCCCGCGCCCGATGCGGCCGCATCCGAGCCTGGACGAGACGACGAGCTTTCCAGGGATGGGAGCCGGATCTACCAGAAGGGGACGGAGGAGCTGGCCGCCAGGGTCATCTCCCGCAGCTCGGCCGAACCGAGACGGCGCCCCTCCCGTCGCGCCGAAGACTCCGCCTCGGCGAGATCCCGTCTCGAGACCCTCCCTCAGATAGGGCCGAAGGTGCTCGATTCAGACGCTCCGGTCCTGATGCTCCTATGTGGCTCTCCCAGAAAGCGCACGAGCGTATCGCTCGCCGACCTCGTGGAGAGAGGCGCGATGGAGGCCGGGGTGAGGACCTCCCGGTTCGAGCTCAGCGACAAGCGCGTGCATCCCTGCATCGGGTGTGGGGTTTGCGAGCGCACCGGAGAGTGCGTGTTCAGGAACAGGCCCTTCCCTGGCGATGCGACTGTCGACGACTACGACGAGTTCGTGACGATGCTCGATTCGGCCGACGGACTCGCGGTGTTCGCGCCGGTCTACTTCGCCGGGCCGTCTGCCCAGCTCAAGGCCGTCTACGACAGGTTCCAGCCCTATTGGTCGAGGAAGTATCTGCTTGGGGGCCCGTTCCCCGCGAGGCGTCCCTCTCAGCTTTTCGTGATCGGATCGGGAGGAGATCCGCACGGATACGAGCCGCTCACATCCATCTCGAAGAGCGCTCTGCAGATATCCGGGTTCGAGCTGGAGAAGATCTACAGCTTCGTTGGCTACCTGGCGCCATCCGACGTGCCTGTGCCGGCCTCGGCGGAGGAGGTGGAGAGAATGCGTCCGGGGGACCTTGAGGCCAACAGGGAGGCCATGCTTCGACAGGAGGAGATGCGCTACCGGGCCGTCGAGGCTGGACGCGCTTTCGGCAGGATGCTGCGAAAGGAACCCGAGAGGTGGAGTTGATGGCAGCATCTGGCCGGGGTTCGGATTCGGGTTCGGCCTTGGGTCCGGGCATGCGACAAGGTCAGGGTCCGGGTGCGGGCAAGCGCCGAGGCTGCTCGTTTCTCGCATCGCCGTCCGCCACATTGGAAACGCTTGGCAGGTGGGGGTTGCGCACGAAGAAATCGCTTGGGCAGCACTTTCTCGTCGACGACGGCACGATAGCCAGGATCTGCGATCTGGCTGAGATCCGGGAGGGGGAGACCATCCTGGAGATAGGCCCGGGCATCGGCGTCCTCACCGTCGCGCTGTTGGGGCTTGGCGCCCGCGCCGTCTGCGTGGATCTCGACGGCGAGCTGGTCCCGGCTGTCAGCGAGAACGCCGCGGGAGCCGCTTTCGGCGATGCCGGCATGTTCCGGATCCTCAACATGGATGCCCTCGACCTCGGATGGGGAGATCTGG
>CAZPAN010000211.1:0-1662 GCA_964584585.1 uncultured Coriobacteriaceae bacterium
CTACTTTTGGCATGGAGATATAAGGCGGGCTTGGTTTCGGGGCTGCGCCTCGAGACACCTAGAGCGCGCCGGTGCCGGCGAAACGAAGTTCTTCCGGTTAACGCAGATAACGAGCAGACAGTGCGGATCATTTGGTTGCTGATATTTAAAACGAGCGGCTTACGGGTGATTGGCACTGCGCTGACTACAAAAGTACAGAAAATGATACGAAAACGTATCACCAACTATTCCACTCAATCGTGGCATCTGTGTATAGCGTGGTATCTCGTGTCATATCGTCCATCTCGTGTTACCTCGTGTTGCCCTGTCCGAATCAATCCCGAATCAGCCTCTGATTCGGAAAGGCGGGAATAGTTGGCTGCGGTTGAACGACATTGAAGTCATAGGAACTGTTCGGGCAGTAGAGGTCTTGAAAAATGTGAACGAGAAGGTAGTCCGACACCTTCCAGGCCGCATCATCCAGGTGATCGAAAAGCCCCGAGTCGTACTTCGCATCCGCTGCTGCGAAGACCTCGCGTAACTCTTCGTAGGTGGATATCTTCAGCAGATCTTCCTCATCCTCGAAATCCCTATCCTCGCAAACGCGAAGGAAAATGATGCGGTTCAACAAGGTTTTCAACAAGAGAAGCCAAGGCAGCACGCCTAGTCGCGAAATCGCGTTGCATTTCCACCGCCTTCCTGCTCGGCCGATGATTGCAAGCTGGGGTCGCGAATAAATGCCGATGCCGCCCTTCCTCGCAGTCACCTTCTAACGCAAATATCATCATACGAATCGATTGAGCCAGAAGATCATTTCAGGCGCGGCATGACATCCTGCGCATCCGTCGTCATCGAAGCTGCTCTCCTGCTAATGCGGGCGCGCTTCCGTCAGATCCCCCCTGATCGCCCCCGCGACTCGGGTGGAGGGCACGGCGAGTCCCGGTGGGTCAGTCGGACCTGGCGGATCGTGCGCCTCCATCGAGGAACCTCCTCCTCGAAAAGAAGTTGTACAGGGTGACGATCGCCGTGGCCACGATCTTGACGATCCTATAGTCGATCGACGTGTACGTCGTGCCTATCCACATCAGAAGGTCGTTTATCGCGAGGCCGATCACCGAGAGGATGACGAAGACCACGAACTCATGGGTCCTGCTGATGTCGTCGCGATGCGAGAACACGTAACGCATGCTCGCCACGTAGTTGAAGACCACCGAGACGATGAACGATATCGTGGCGGCCACGACCGGGTCCATCCCGGTCAGCTCCACCAGCGCCACCATCAACCCAAGATCGATGATGAACGCGATGATGCCTACCACCGCGAACTTCGCGAACTGGGGTATGAGGGAACGGATAGACGCCATACAAGATCGCCTAGGGGATCCCTATCCCGGCATCGCCCTGCTCAGCCGGACCTCCTGCGGAGCCTTGCCCGTTCGAGCCGCGACTGCATCCATCGACGCCGTCATTCGCCCCGTCATCGCAACAGCCGCTCTTGGCATCCCGGGCGATCACCCTGGCACCGTCGCTGAAAGTGCTGAGCTTGTTGCCGAATCCGTGGAAGGCCCTCTTGTTCTCCTTTGAATACGATCCGTTGGAGAGCCTGTCGCCCACGGTCATATCGGCGTGGACCACTTTCCCGACCGTGAGCTCCTCGTTATAGCAAGGGATGAGAACGGAGAT
>CAZPAN010000212.1:0-1636 GCA_964584585.1 uncultured Coriobacteriaceae bacterium
TCGTGACCCCCGAGGCATTCGAGCGTATCTGCTCGCTCATCATTGACAAGAAGCCCGAACTTGCGTCCGCAGTCGAATGCGGTGACCTGCGCCTCGTCCGCTTTTCGGAAGGAACATGTGCGCAGATCATGCACAAAGGCCCCTACGACGACGAACCCGCAACGATTGCAAAGCTCTCGAGCTTTGTTGCGGATCAGGGCCTTCGCCTCGACATCGGAAACGCGAGCGGTTCGAGCCCTCAAGACATCCTCAGTATTTTGGACTGCGATGGAGCCGTCCCGCTGATCCGCCTCCACCACGAGATATATCTGGGCGATCCCCGCCGGACAAAACCTGAAAACCTCAAGACGGTCATCAGACATCCCGTTGCTTAAGAGACAGAGATGGATCTCAAGAAGATAGACGCTCACCTACTTTCATATCCCGGCGCAACCAAGGCCTTCCACGAGAGGTGGGGCTGGATGATCCACTAGGTAGGCGGCAGGCAATTCGCCTGCGAGTTCACGGCGAAGCCCGAAGCGAAAGAACCCTACGCAGGACGGCATCTTATCTCGCTTAAATGTGATCCCAACCGCATTCTCGAGCTGCAGACAGAATATCCCGATGCGATCCTGCCTGATTACTACTCGGACGGCCGCACGTGGATCTCCATCGACCTCGACGCCGATCTCCCCGAGGACCTCGTGCTCGACCTCTGCGACATGAGCTATGAGCTTGTCTTCGAGAAACTGCCGAATATAACGAGACAAGAGATATCAACCTCTGGTGTCTAACAAGCACAGAATCAGGGAGACCGCCCTGGAAAAGATTTCCAGCCCACCGTTGACGAGGCTGAATTCCCGAACAACAGTATCACCGGCAACGGCCCGCACGGATACCGCAGCAACCGAACCCCTGGCCGAAAGGCCTTGATCCACCCAAGGGTGGGGACGCCACATATCAATATGGCGCAGGTCTGGTATTTTAGCTATGCAATGCTCAAGCAGCCAAAAGCAACCGTCGATTTCCAACACCGAGACCCAGCGAAACGCGTCGTGATGAATCCGGAAACCCTTCCTGGGGAGCCGGAGAGGCCGGCCCGCGAAGTGGAGGGGCACGCATACCCAGGAAAAAGTCGCCGGAGAGATCCTACGCGAGGCTCGCCAGGCACGAAAGACAGATGAAAGGGTCCTCACAAATTGTAGACCATCGTCCATAAAATAGATTTATATTGCATATCGTAACGTATCACGTTACGATATGCACGATGAATAAGTTTATAGAACATACAGAGCAAGGGATGCTTTCCGCCGCAGATATTGCAGACTGGCTGCTCTCCCACGGAGTACCGCTCATCTCCACCCAGGAGGCGGCTCATCTCCTCGGAGTCAAGGAAGACCACGTCAGGCAAAGGCTCGCCCCACTCAGAAGACGTCGCTTGCTTGCGACGGCCGGACGGGGGCTGTGGATTCCCGTCCCACCTGATCGCCGTACATGGGGCGCACCTGAACCCATCGCTTACATCGATGCCATGATGGAGTATTTCGATACGGAATACTGCGTGGGATGGCTGTCAGCTGCAGCAATTCACGGTGCCAGTCATCAAGCAGCACAGACCTTCGATGTAGCAGTATCGCGCGCGTTGCGCGACCGGACG
>CAZPAN010000213.1:0-1611 GCA_964584585.1 uncultured Coriobacteriaceae bacterium
GTCTTCCTGCGCGTTGATCGTCGAAAAATAGGCGTCGCAGCCTCGCAGCTCGCGAGCGTGGTCGATCACTCGCTGGGCCAGCGGGCTGGTGAGCGATGAGGTCGAGAGCGCTATCAGCATCTCCATCGGATGCAGGCGCGGGTTCTTGTGGCCTAGCTGCTCGGTGCGGAGGCGCGTTATCGGTTCGAGGGCCGCGTCGCTTATCACGTAGATGTCGTCGTCGATGCCGGCCTGGGCCTTCAATGCGTTCAGCAGCACCGAGGAGGAGGCGTCGAGCAGCGTCGAGGTCTTTCCGGTTATCACGCGGCCGTCGGGGAGCTCCATCGCCCCGGCGGGGCCGCCGCTGACCTTCTCCTTCAGAAGAGCGGCGCTGCGGGCGGGGGAGTACGCCAATCCGATCTCAGCGCGGTTCATCATGAACTTCAGCCTGCCGATCAGATCCTCACCCAACCCCGTGCGCTTCAGCTCGACGGAGGCGTGGCAGTAGCGTCTGACTATCTCGCGCTTCGCCGCCTCGCGCACCACCTCGTCGTCGACGATCGCCATGCCGGCCATATTGACTCCCATGTCGGTGGGTGACTTGTAGGGGCACTCGCCCATGACCTTGTCCATCATCGCCTTGAGCACCGGGAAGATCTCGATATCGCGGTTGTAGTTGACTGTCGACTCGCCATAGGCTTGCAGGTGGAAGGGGTCGATCGCGTTGACGTCGCCCAGGTCGACGGTCGCCGCCTCGTACGCGATGTTGACTGGGTGGTCGAGCGGCAGGTTCCAGATGGGAAAGGTCTCGAACTTCGCGTACCCTGCGCCGGTGCCCCTGCGGTGCTCGTGGTAGAGCTGCGAGAGGCAGGTCGCCATCTTGCCCGATCCGGGGCCGGGGGCGGTGACGACCACAAGCGGGCGCACGGTCTCGATGTAGTCGTTGTTACCGTATCCGTCGTCGCTGACGATGAGGTCGATGTTGTTGGGGTAGCCCTCGATCGGGTAGTGAAGGTAGCATCTGACTCCAAGCTCCTCGAGCCTGCGCTTGAATGCCACGGCGTTGGTCTGCCCGTCGAAATGGGTGATCACCACAGATCCCACAAGGAAGCCCATGTTCAGGAATATCCCCATCAGGCGCAGGAGGTCCTCGTCGTAGGTGATGCCGAGGTCTCCTCGAACCTTGCTCTTCTCGATGTCGCTTGCGCTGATGACCAGCACTATCTCAACCTCTTCGGTCATGCTTTTGAGCATGCTGATCTTGATGTCGGGCTCGAATCCGGGGAGGACCCTGGCGGCGTGGTAGTCGTCGAAAAGCTTCCCTCCGAACTCCAGGTAGAGCTTCCCTCCAAAATCGCTGATTCTCTGACGGATCCTCTCCGCCTGCATGGATATGTATAGATCCTTGTCGAATCCGATCTTAGCGAGCATGCGCAGATCCTTCCCGTGGTCTCCTGCATCACCGATTTCCACAGGCGAGTATAGCAGCGATGGCATGCGGTTCTCGACGGGGGTGGAATCTGCCATGGCTCGCCGAATCAGGCGGATTCCGACACGGAGGAGCGAGAGGTTTGCGGCCGCCACCGGCATGCATCTTCAATTTCAGATCGATTTAAGAGTCCCAACTTATCT